>CAVGBM010000107.1:0-63948 GCA_963627445.1 Oscillospiraceae bacterium
CGTATGCGCTCGGAAGCATCAAAAAGCAGCGAGGATGCATTTTCGATTATGTCGGCAGTCTCTCTTAAATCGTCGGCTATAACGGCCGCTCTGCCGATGAGAGCGGAGGCTTCGTCGGTCAGCGACTGTGCGCTTTGGTCGGCAGCATACAAGGCATTATACGCACCGTCGAGTGCTTCGGTCAGTTTTTCGGAATTTCTCAGAAGATCGCGCTTAGACGAAAGCTCGTCCTCCTCGCCGACCTTGAGCTGCGCCTTTTCAAGCTCATCGATCTGATACTGGAGGCTATCCGCCATGCGCTCTTTCTCGATCTCGTCCATTGAAAGACGCTGTATTTCCTTTTTGCACGCCTTATAATCGGCGTATGCGGCCTTAAAACGCCCGATAGTCTCGCCGTAATCGCCGTAGCTATCGAGATATGCAAGGTGATTTGCCTCGTCCATGAGTTGTCTGCCGTCGTTTTGGCCGTGAATATCCAAAAGCAGCGCGCCCAGCTCACGCAGCTGCGACACGGAAACGGGAACGCCGCACACACGGCAGCTGTTTTTGCCTTCCGCACTTATCCTGCGCTGAATGATTATCTCATCCTCAGGCTCGATATCATTATCCTTAAGCCACTCGTCGGCATTGTTTGACTCAAAAACAGCAGAGACAAGCCCCTTGTCGACTCCTGTTCTCACGAGTTCGCGGCTCGTTCTTGCGCCGAGCACAGCGCCGAGCGAGTCGACAATAATAGACTTACCTGCGCCGGTCTCGCCGGTGAGCACCGTCAGGCCCTTGCCAAATTCAATATCCGCTTTTTCAATGACTGCTATGTTTTCTATATGCAGCTGTGTAAGCATATCAGTTCCTCTTTTAGATCATGTCGTCTATCTCGTGGCAGAAGTCCTCGGCCGCCTTGTTGCTGACCATCGCCAAAAACGCGGTATCATCGCCCGCAAGCGTTCCGGCAAGGGTCTCAATGTGCATATTATCAAGCGTTGCGCAGGCTGCGTTTGCAAGGCCGGGCAGCGTTTTTATAACGATGATATTCTGCGCAACAGTGTACGAGGTAACGCTTTCACGGAATATCTTACGCAGTCTCTGCTCATGGTCGTTGTTCTTGGATTTGCCGCTTACGGCATAATGGTGCCTGCCGTTTGCGCCAAGCTCCTTAACAAGGTGCAGATCCTTGATATCCCTTGACAGCGTTGCCTGTGTGCTGGTTATGCCGTGCTCGGCAAGCGCATCTATAAGCTGCGCCTGCGTTTCGATCTCCTGCTCGGTTATTATCTGCAATATCACATTTTGTCTGGTATTTTTCATTCCGTCTCCCCTATCGATTCTTATACAGCAGCTTGTCAAAGGTAGAATCATAAAAGCTGCTCAGACCCATGTGGACAAGATTTGCGACTTTTTTTGACTGGCGCACCGTGACGATATCATCGTTAGCAAGATCCATGCCCTTTGCGCCGTCGATCGCAACATAAGCCCTGCGGTCATGTATCTTTTCAGCCTTGACAGTGACCTTCCTGTCAGGCCCGAGGACAAAGGTCTTCGCTCCCATAACATGCGCGCAGATAGGCGACACGATAAAATTCTTTGCCTCAGGCTCGACTATAGGCCCGCCTGCCGACATTGAGTAGCCGGTGGAGCCCGTCGGGGTCGCAACTATGATACCGTCGCCGGAAAAGGACACCATCATATCCCCGTCGCACCATGCGGTGAGCTTGATACAATCGCCCATGCCGTGGATAACGACGTCGTTCAGACCGACATCGCTGTATATGACCTTACCATTGCGCTTAAGCTCAACATCTATCATCATGCGGTGGCTGGAAACATAGTTTCCGGCAGCTGCGTCAAGGATCAGGTCAAGCTTTTCCGGCTCAAGCGGAGCCATAAAGCCTTTGGTTCCGAGGTTTATGCCGAGCATCGGCGTGTCGGTATGGTTAAGATACCTTGCCGCATGGAGCATCGTGCCGTCGCCGCCTATGACGATAAAGAGCGTTGCCTGTTTTGATACCGCTGACCAGTCGCTTATCTTTACATCTGCCGGTATGGCCTCGGGGTCATCTGCCCCGAAAACAGGGCATATCTCGGTTCTGTAGCCGTTATTTTCAAGCAAAGCCTTTGCTTTCAGCGTAAGCTCAAGTCCCGTATCTCTGAACGGATTGGGACACAAAACAATTAAATCTGGCATATTCTGCTCCTTAAAGGCTCTCATGCGAGGCTTCAACAACGGCCTCGGCGTCGATAACGCCCGCCTCATGCACGCCTTTTTTCATATAGCACAGGTACTCTCGATTGCCCTCGGGCCCCTTTATGGGCGAAAAATCGAGCCCCATGACCGTCATACCGACAGTCGGTGCGAAGTTCAGTACGCTCTCAATGACAGACAGATGCACCGACTTATCACGGACAACGCCTTTTTTGCCTACCTCTTCCCTGCCCGCTTCAAACTGCGGCTTTATGAGGCACACGAGCTGCGCATCGTCCTTCAAAAGTGCGCAGACGGCAGGCAAAACGAGCTTTACCGATATAAACGACAGATCCATGGCGCAGATATCGAGGGGCTCTTGTATCTGCTCAGAGCCTATATAGCGGATATTAGTGCGCTCCATGTTGATAACTCGCTCATCGTTACGAAGGCTCCACGCAAGCTGGCCGTAGCCTACATCAACTGAGTAGACCTTGGCAGCACCGTTTTTTAAAAGCACATCGGTAAAGCCGCCGGTCGAAGCTCCGCAATCGATGCACACCTTATCTTTTACATCTATCGGGAACACCTTCAGCGCCTTTTCAAGCTTCAGGCCGCCGCGGCTGACATAGGGCAAAGCCGTGCCTTTGACCTCGACCTTAACATCAGGCAAGACCTGCATCCCGGGCTTATCCGCGCGCTGGCCGTTGACAAACACAAGTCCGCTCATGACGGTCGTTTTGGCTCGCTCCCTGCTTTCGGCAAGGCCGAGGTCAAAAACCAGCTGATCCAATCTAATCTTCTTCACTTTGCACCTCTTACAAGCGTGACCGCTTTTTTATAAAGAGTTTCGGTGTCAAGGCCGCAGTCCTTATAAAGCTCTGCGACAGTGCCGTGGGTGACGATGCCGTCGCCAAGCGTGCAAATGCTAGCACCGTCAAGGCAGATTCCGGCTTCCTCCGCCGCAACAAGCAGCATTTCGCCGATGCAACCGTGCTCGCACACATCCTCTGCAGTCAAGAGCTTCTTGGTCTTTCTGAGCGATGCAATGATCTCATCCGTGCACAGCGGCTTTATCTGCGATATCTTGATGACCTCAGACGAAATGCCGTCAGCTGCAAGCTTTTCAGAAAGCTCAAGCATCGTGTTTACCATCGTTCCATAGGTTGCAAGTGTTATATTGCTGCCATGCATGAGCACTTCTGTGCTGCCGGTGCTTATCGCTTTATATGCGCCCTCGCCGCCGCGGGGGTATCTGATGGCAACGGGGCCGTCCATTTCGTTTATCGCCGTGTCGAGCATCTTTTCAAGCTCGGCAAAGCTTGCCGGGCACCACACCTGCATTCCCGGCACGGAGCACAGATAGTCGACATCAAAAACGCCGTGATGCGTCTCGCCGTCGCTGCCGACAAGTCCTGCTCTGTCAACGCAAAACACCACATGCAGGTTTAGCAGCGACACGTCGTGGATGAGCATGTCATACGCGCGCTGCAAAAAGCTTGAGTATATCGCGACGACCGGCACGAGTCCCTGCTTTGCCATGCCTGCCGCCATGGAAACGGCGTGCTGTTCGGCAATGCCGACATCGAAAAAGCGGTCAGGATACACTTCGGAAAACTCATTCAATCCAGTTCCAGATGACATTGCGGCAGTTATGGCGACGATATTCTTGTTTTTCTCGGCAAGCTCAACAAGCTTGTGGCCAAAAACAGTGGAGAAGCAAGCGCCGCTTTTTTGAAGTTCGCCGGTCGCGGGGTCAAATTTGCCGACACCGTGGTATTTATCGGGATGCTTTTCGGCATAATCGCAGCCCTTGCCCTTAGTGGTCAGGACATGCACGAGGACGGTCGTTTTCATTTCCTTTGCCCAGCGGATAACGGTCTCAAGCTGCTCAACATCGTGCCCGTCAACAGGGCCGAGATAATAAATGCCCATCGAATCGAACAGGTTTGACGGCAAAATCGACTTTTTGAGCGCTTCCTTGAGCTTATGGTTCATCTCATAAAGCGGCGTAATATTGCCGACGGTGCGGCGATACCAGCGCTTGAAGTTTATATACCCGGGCTTGATGCGCTCCCGCGACAGGAGCTTTGCCATACCGCCGACATTGGTGTTGATGGACATACCGTTGTCGTTAAGAATAATGACCATAGGCTCATCGCAGCCACCGACATTTGCAAGCCCCTCATAGGCCAGTCCGCCCGTGAGCGCACCGTCGCCGATAACGGCAACAACATCGTATTTTTCTTTTTTAATTGTCCTCGCTCTCGCCATTCCAAGCGCGAGCGAAACGGAATCGGAGGCGTGACCTGCGATAAAAGCGTCATCCGCCGCCTCATAAGGCTTTGGAAAGCCAGATATGCCGCCGTGGCAGCGAAGAGTGTTAAAGCAATCCCTGCGGCCGGTGATTATCTTATGAGCATAGCTTTGATGCCCAACATCGAAAACAATCCTGTCTCTCGTGCTGTCGTACACTCTGTGCAATGCAACAGTGAGCTCGACCGTACCGAGATTGGATGCCAAGTGGCCACCGGTCTTGGAGACATTTTCTATTATAAACTGTCTCAGCTCCTCGCACAGCGGCTTAAGCTCATTTGCATCGAGCATCTTTATATCGTTCGATGAATTAACTTTATTCAAAATATTCAAAACAATGCCTCAATATATAACTATTTATTCGCATAATTTGCTATTTTATATAATAACAAACCACACCGAATATTACAAGATGCAATCGGTGTGGTTTTTAAGTTTATTTACAATTAAGCCATGCGGGTGACCATGGAATCGGCAAGGTCGCAGAGAAATGCGGTATCATCAAACGCTTCATTGAGCACCGTTTTTGCTTGCTCGGTGAGCTTTTCTATCATTTTCATGCAGCGATCGGCACCGTAGAGCGCCATATAGGTGTTCTTGTGCTCCTGCGCATCCGAGCCGATGGGCTTGCCAAGCTGCTCGCTCGTGCTTATGACATCGAGCATATCGTCCCTTATCTGGAACGCAGCTCCGATGGCAGCGCCGAACATCGCAGCCGCCTCAAGCTGCTTATCGCTGCCGCCTGCTGCGGCAACGCCCATGGTGCAGGCAGCTATCAAAAGCGCGCCGGTCTTGCGGCTGTTTATCTCGTCAAGCTCTTGCGCAGTGAGTATTTTATTCTCGCCTATCATATCAAGGAACTGACCGCCGCACATTCCGTCGGCACCCACAGCATCAGCAAGAATGCGGGCGCACTCTGCTCTCGCTTCCGCGGGAAGCTCGCTGCGAAATATAGTGCCGAACGCTTCGGCTTGCAGGGCATCGCCCGCAAGGGTCGCCGTGCATTCACCGTAAACAACATGGTTTGTCGGCTTGCCGCGGCGCAGGTCGTCGTTATCCATGCAGGGCAGGTCGTCATGTATAAGGCTGTAGGTGTGCAGCATCTCGATAGCGCATGCAGCCGGAAGTGTCTTTTCACAGTCACCGCCGCTTATTCTGCAAAACTCGAGTACGAGTATCGGCCTAATGCGCTTGCCGCCTGCGTTGAGGCTGTACCGCATGGACTCGAAAAGTCCTGCCTGCGGCATGTCATCGGCATGAAAATATTCAGCAAGCTTTGCGTCTATCAGTGTTTTATATTCTTTTAAAGTCATATCAGTCTTTATCCTCAAACGGAAGCTCGATAGGCTCGCCGTCCGGGCCTTTCTTAAGCTTAACGACCATCTGCTCTGCCTCATTGAGCATGGCATCACAGCCGGTTATAAGGGCGGTACCCTCCTCAAACAGCTTGAGCGAATCGCTCAGAGGTGCGTCACCCTTTTCAAGCAGCTTCACTATCTCATCAAGCCTTGTTATCGACTGCTCAAAGCTCAGTTTATCACTCATGTTTTGTTTCCTCACTTTCCTCGACACGGCATTTTATAATGCCGTCGCTGACACTCAGCCTTATCCTATCATCGGGCTTTACTCTGCTTACGCTTCTCACGAGCTTGCCTCTATCGTCTGATGCAATAGCATATCCCCTGCTGAGCACCTTGAGCGGGCTCATTGCATCCAGGGATGCAGCCAGGCGTACAAATTCGCGCCGTTTGACCGAATTTGACCTGTCGGCAGCGGCAATAAACTTGTCCTTCATATAGTCAAGCTCGGCTCGTTTGCTGTCGACATACGCCATAGGCGTTTGCAGCACTCTGCGCTTTTTAAGCTCCTCCAGCTTCGATTCAAGCGTCGATATCTTCTTGCGCATCGCCTGTGTGCGGCGGATACTCAGGTTATCAAGAAGCTCGCGAATGTCCCTCACGTTCGGGACGGCAAGCTCAGCCGCGTTTGACGGCGTTGACGCTCGCACATCGGCAACATAATCGGCAATAGTCACGTCCGGCTCGTGGCCTACGGCGGATATCACAGGAAGCTCGGACTCGTAAATCGCCCTCGCGACCCGTTCGTCATTAAACGCCCACAGATCTTCAATCGAGCCGCCGCCTCTGCCGGTGATTATGAGGTCCGCGACCTTATGTCGATTTGCGTATCTTATGGCGCCGACTATCTCCGGCGGGGCTTCAACGCCCTGCACTCTCACAGGCAGTAGCACGACCTTAGTCATGGGCCAGCGCTGATCGAGTATCCTTATCATATCATGCACGGCCGCACCGGCGGATGAGGTTATGATAGCGATCTTTTTCGGGAACGGCGGGAGCTTTTTCTTGTGCTTCGGGTCAAACAGACCCTCGGCGGCGAGCTTTGCCTTGAGCTGCTCATAGGCAACCTGCAAGTCGCCCGTACCCTCGGGTATCAGATCGGTGCAGTAAAGCTGATACGCACCGTCACGTGGAAAGACCGATACACGGCCAAAAGCAGTGACACCCATACCGCTCTCGGGTCGAAAGCGAAGCTTTGATGCACTGCTTTTGAACATAACGCACCTTAAACTGCTTTCCGAGTCTTTGAGCGTAAAATAATGATGCCCCGAGGGATAGATCTTGTAATTGGAAAGCTCCCCTCGGATGCAGACATTATTGAGCAGCGGCTCGCAGTCTATAAGCGTCTTTATTAAATTATTAAGCTCCGATACGGTCAGAGTTCTTTCGTTCATTCTTCCGTCTCCGCATTGACGGCAGCTTCTTCGCCGAGCTCGCCGCGCATAAAGCCGCCGAGAACACCGTTAACAAAAGCAACAGTCTCCGGCTCGTCATAGCCCTTTGCAAGCTCGACCGCTTCATTAATGGCGGCTGCGTTCGGGATATCGTCCATGTACAGCACTTCGCAAATTGCGCAGCGCATGACGGCGACGGCCGTTTTCGATATCCTGCCGAGCTTCCAGCCGTTTGAATACTCATTTATATAGTGGTCTATCTGCACCCTGTAATCCTCAACAAGGCTCGCGAGACGGATTATATAATCCATCTGCTTTTTCTCGGGATACTCGGCATACAGCTCGTACACATCAGCAAGCGTAGAGTAGTAATCCTTATCGAAAAACTCCTCAGCTATCTCCGCAACGGGTTTCCCGGTCTGAGCAGCGTAAAACCCAAGCTGTACTGCTATCTCTCTTGCAGTAGTTCTCTTCATCCTGTAACCCTCGTACGATTACTTTTCAAAGGCTACGCCGGAGACATGGACATTGACCTCAGCCTTGTCGATGCCGGTTATAGCCTGAACAGCCTCGGTGACTGAGTTCTGAACTTCCTTTGCAACATTGACGATGTTGCAGCCGTAGCGAACGAGGATGACAGCGTCGACCTTGATGGTGTCGTCAACTATCTGAACCTTAATGCCCTTGGACACGGTCTTGATGCCGATGAGCTCTGCAAGCTCAGCACCGGCGGTGTTGGAAATGCCGGCAACGCCGTCTATCTCGGTAATAGCGGTACGGACCATGGTGGAGATTACATCCTCGGAAATATTAATGCTGCCGTTTTCTGCTTTGCAGCTTATATAATTATCGCCCATTTTTATGCCTCCAAATAGATTTCATGATATTGTACCACATCACAACAAAAAAATAAAGTAAAAAAGACGGGAAAACCCGTCTTTTTATGCTGAGATCTCGATTATATTAAGCTGCGCTGCTTTATAATCCGTTTCCGAGGTCACCGTTTCGGTTATTCTTGCGACTGCCGCTTCGCTGAGGCCGTCGGCAGGTGCGGGCACGGCAACTGTTATCTTATCCTCGCTCATGTACACGACGCAGTCGGTAAAATCCTTTGCGATCAGCTTGTTTTCAAGCTGAGTTTCGCTCATGGAGTAGTTTGCCATGGCGGATATCGACTTCATTGCCGCGTCTATAGTTTCCTTTGAAGCACCGTCCTTTTTGGACGCTTCCTCAAGGAGCTCATTGCTTCCTCACGGGAGACCTGACGGTTGAGCCTTGCTTCGGCAAAGTAGCCGGAGGAGCTTCCCTTTGTGTTGGCCGCTTCATATGCCTCATCGGCAGCCTTCATCGCCGCATCCTCGGCCTTGACCATTGCTGCATCCGCCTCGCCCCATCGGTTATTATATGACCAATTTAGATATACCGCCGCACACACAAGCAGCAGCACGGATGCTATCGTAATGTTTCTTTTGATATTCTTCATTTTGCCCTCCTAATTTTGCCTCGTAATTAATACCTGTATCTCATCGCAGCCTAAGCCTGTGTAAGCCTCCACGCTTTTTACAACGCTCAGCTTGACCTCAGGATCTGCTGCGCCGTCGCATACGACCACCGCACCGTGCTCGGATATCAGAACACTGGCATTTCCGACACCACGGCTGCTTTCCAATATCGCAGCCAAGCGCTGCTCATCGTCGTTTAAACCGCTGTCGGAGCTGCTTTTGGCGCTGACGCTCGGGATAAGCAGCAGCACCAGCCCCACTATCAGCACAATGAGCGGATATTTATACTTTGCAAGACTGTCCAAAACCTTTTTACTGTTCATTTGTTCTACACCACTTTTGATCATCTTTGCCTATCCCGAGCTGAGCGCCGATAAATGCCCCAAGCTCGGCTCGCTGCGCATCGCTGCAGCTATAGCTTATCTCGCAGCTTACAGGATACCAGAAGCCATCAGTCGACCATTCGACGCTGACCGAGACATCGTCTATATCCGCTCCCATTTCTTCGGCTTTGTCCAATATATATGCCCGGCACTTATCTTGTATGTACAATCTATTTAAATTTTCACTCTCGGTTTTCCCGCTGTCGGCATACTCCTCTGCCTTGAGCTTATACTCTGTGAGCGTTTTTGAATAGTCGCTCAAGTCTATTGAGACGATCGGTGATATGACCGCTATCATCATAGTCGCAGCACATGCTATGCCGACGGCTTTTTTGCCGCTGCCCTCGGGAGTCAGTGCCAGCGCAAGGAAGCAGAACACGGCAGAGCAAACAAGTGTTTGTATGTAATTATGCACAAATTCGCTCACTAGCCCACCACCGCTCTCATGCACGAAATCAGGGAAATAAACATCATCACGCCGCAACAGCCGACAAGCCCCAGCAGCATTCCGAAGGCTGTTCCGATGCTCTGCGTCAGAGATGCGATCTGAGGCAGCTTAAGCGTCGACGTGAACGCTCCGGCAGCCTTAAAACTCAGGTAATTCAGGCCGATCACGACCATCGGCGAAATGCACAAAGACAACACGGCGATCATGCCGAAAGCGCCCAAAGTGTTCTTGACAATTTCCGCACCGGCGACTACACTCGAAGCTGCGTCCGAGATTATCCCACCAACTACGGGGAGCGCCGTTGAGATGGTCGTTTTTGCGATTTTCGAGGCCAGCTTGTCCCCGCCGGATGCTATGGCAGAGCTCACGCCGATGTAGGCCGTGAAGCCAAGAGAAAGCAACGTCATAAGGCTTGTGCTTACCCACTTGAGCAGCTTTGAGACTGAGCCGAGGCTTGGGTTATCGAATGCAGCCGAGGCTATGCTCACGGCAAGGTAGGCGTATATAAACGGCACGATAAGGTTCTGCGCCAGGGCTATGAAAATGTCCATGAACATCGCCGATGCCGCATACCTGACAGCAGCCGAGCTTATCTCGCCGCAGGCAGCCGAAGCTGTGCACATGGCGGGCAGAAGTATCTTCGAAAAGGCAGAGATATCATTTATTGCCTTTGTGCCCTGGCTTATATATGAGTTCGTGTCACTCACGCACAGTATCGTTATCGCAGCGCAGCCGCACAAGGTAACGAGCTCCGGCGTTTTGTCGCCGCCGAACAGCGAAAGTATGGAACATAAGACGGCAACAATGACAACACTGACCGCTTTTTTCAAAATGCCGCCTGCATTATCCTTGAGTTTTTGCTTCACGGTCTTGCCAAGGCGGTCAAAAAAAGCCTGAGCGTCCCCTTCATCGTCAAAATCACCGGCAAGCTCCCTTGCGTCATCCGGCAGTGAGTTTTCGACCTTGCGTGTATCGAGCCCATCGGCATGGCAGGCGCCGGACAGGACAAGGAGCATGACAAATACAATGATCAAAAACCGTTTCATGTCAGCCCCTCCAATGTCTTTAGTAATGTTCCCAGCAGCGGCATTGCCGTGTAGACCATTGCGGCGCTGCCGAGATATTCAACGGCGGACGATGTGCCGTTTTGCCCTGCGTCCTTGCACAAATTGCAGACAAGCTTTGTGAGCACGGCAATGCCGACACATTTGATTATAGGTACAAACACCGCAGACGGCAGCCCCGAGTCTTTTATGATGCCGGACACAAAATCCGCAAGCGAGGCTATCATTCCCACGGCAGCCGCGCATACGCACACAGCGCATATCGTGCTTAATACGAAGGAATACTCAGGATTTTTCGCCTTTATCAAAAGGCTGCACGCTGCGCACAGAATAGCTACCGCAGCAGCTTTTGCAAGGATCTCCATCACAGCTGGAACAGGGTCTTTATGAGGCCGAACAGCTCGCTTATCTTTTGGACGACAACGATAAGCACGACGACAAGCGCAGCTATAGTTGTCATGAGCGCCTGCTCATCCCTGCCGGATCGGCTGAGCAATATATTGAGCACCGCAACGAGTATACCGACGGCGGCGATTTTGAAGATCAGATCAATTTCCATTTTATCTCCTTCTCAGACCAGTATTATGCCGAAAATAAGCCCTATTCCCGTTCCCAGTCCGATGTACATTTTTTCGTTGTTTCTAAGTCCTTCGTTAAGCTTTGCGTATTCATTGTTAAGCTCGCTTATGCATCTGTCGATGGATGCCGCCTGAAGCTCGGCATCGTATTTGCCGATGCTGCTGCCGAGATCCTTGACAGCTTGTCTGCCGCTTTTATCAAGTAGTGCAAGCTCTTTTTCGGCGCACTCGCACCAGATCTGCGCAAAGCTCCTGCTCCCGAGGCTCAGAAGCCCTACCTCAAGGCTGCCTATAAAGCCGTTTATGTACTGATACTTCGGCATGTTTGAGCATGAAAAAAGTTGCCTTAAGGGTGTTCTTCTTGTAAATATCTCATTGCGCATCAGCTCTAAAAGTGATATCATTTCTCTTAGCGCCCGTGATGCCGCTTTCAGGTCGCGCGCCTTGAAAAATCCCATAACGGAGGCTGCTGCGGTCAGCATGATCGCACCGATAAGCTTCATCACTTCAGCTCCTCGACGTGGTAGCTTCTGCTGCCGCTGCTGTTTTCTATAAACAGGCAGTATTTGAATATTCGCATCTGCATAAGGCGACGATAAAGCTTGCGTGAATAGAGGTCTTTGGCATCCCGTGCATGGGCTGTTGCAAGCAGGTGTACACCGCAGCCGGAGGCATCGAAAACTGACTGCATGTCCTCGCTTGAGCTTACCTCATCCATTGCGAGAACATCGGGGTTCATCGCTCTTATGAGCATCATTGCGGCCTTTGCCTTCGGCGCATTGCTTATAACATCCGTGTATCTGCCGACATCAAATTGGGCGACTCCATCGCTTACGGCAGCTATCTCGCCTCGTTCATCGGCAACCGACACCCGTTTGCCGCTGTCGGAGATAACTCTTATAAACTCACGCAGGCAGGTCGTTTTGCCGCAGCCGGGCGGGGATGCAATGAGAATGTCAGTGAGGCCATTCTGGTTCATCAGTCTCAGCTCATTTGCAGCGACCCCTCGTATTTCTTTTGGGATCCTGAGCGATAATGAACTTAGGTCCCTGATGCCGCAGACTGTCCCTGCGCGCATTATTGCGTTTCCGCATATGCCGAGGCGGATACCTCCGTCGACATTTATGTAGCCGTTTGCCATGCTTGTCTCAACGGCATGCACCGAAGCGCCCGTTGCGCATTCAAGCACGCTTTCAAGGTCACCGACTGTAACGATATGCTCCTCGGCGATCGGTTTTTCACTGCCGTTTATGAGCACTGTCATAGTTTGTCCCGCCCTGAGACGTATCTCCTCGATCAGCTCACGTTCGGCCTCCGGAAGTATCAGTATCTCGCTGTTTAAGGCTATCGGAAGCATCGACGCTGCGCTGTTTAGTTTGTTCATTTTTGCTCACCGTCCTATGTCCTATAACTATTATGGTAAGCAAAAAATTATTCCTTGTAAAAAATTATTTTTCTTGTCACCTTTTCACCTGTTGAGTTGTCTATATTATAGATAAATGAGACGCACTTTCGCTTGAGCATAAGGATATAAAGAGCCATGGTTTTCAGCAGTATTAATTTCTTATTGATCTTCTTCCCGATTTTCTTCACCTGTTACTATCTAACGCCGAATAAGTACAAGAACTATACCCTTCTCTTAGGCAGTCTTGCGTTTTATTTTATCGGAACCATAAATGCACCATACCACTTTGTCCTGCTCATCGCCTGCATGCTCGTAGACTTCTTTGTAGGTCTCGGCATCAGCAGATCCGAAAGGCACAAAAAGCTCCTGCTGGTTTTGGGCATCATCTTCCATCTTATATGCCTGTGCACATTTAAGTATGCAAGCTTTATTATCGGCGAGCTTGGGAAGCTGTCGGATAGCTTTGATATCACAGTGAGCATCATTCTGCCGATCGGCATCTCATTCTACACATTCCAGGGTATCTCATACCTTGTGGATGTTTACAGAGGCGATGTTGAAGCCGAAGAAAGCCTTTTATGCTACTGCGTTTATATCTCAATGTTTGAGCAGCTCATCGCAGGCCCGATCGTTACATACGGGCAAGTGCAATATGATCTGCACAAGAGAAACATTTGGCTCCAGGATGTATTCAAAGGCATAGGTATCTTTATCTTCGGTCTCGGACTTAAGGTACTGCTCGCAAATCCCCTGGGTAAGCTTTGGTCGCAGACGCTCGCCATCGGCTTTGAAAGTGTCTCCACTCCGCTTGCATGGATGGGCGTTGCGGCATATTCGTTCCAGCTGTACTTTGACTTTTTCGGCTATTCGCTCATGGCCATCGGCATGGGCAAAATGCTCGGCTTTGAGCTGCCGATTAACTTTAATCACCCCTATGCAAGTCTTACGATGACCGAATTCTGGAGAAGGTGGCACATTACACTCGGCTCATGGTTCAGGGAGTATGTCTACATCCCCCTTGGCGGAAGCAGAAGAAGTGTTCCGAGGATCATCCTGAACCTGCTCATTGTCTGGCTGCTCACGGGTATATGGCACGGAGCGGGATACAACTTCATGCTGTGGGGCTTTATGCTCTTCTGCATACTTGTCATCGAAAAATTCTTCATCGGCAAGTATTTGAATGCTCATCCCTTTATCGGTCATATATATATGATATTGCTGATACCTTTGAGCTGGGCTGTGTTCGCCGTCACCGATTTTTCGCAGCTGGGCGTTCTGTTCACTCGCCTGTTCCCGTTCTTCGGGCAGGGTGTCTGGTCGGTGTTCAGGTATGACTACCTTAAGTACCTTGGCCAGTATTATCCGTTCCTTATAATCGCTGTCCTATTTTCCACGAAGCTTCCGTATAAGCTTTTAAAGAAGATAAACAGCAAGATCGTCATTGCAGTTTTCCTCGCCGCCATTCTGGCAGGCAGCATTTACTGCATGTATCGTGGTCTTGACGACCCGTTCCTATATTTCAGATTCTGAGGATGCAACAATGAAAAAATCCAATATAATTACCTTTGCAATTTTGTTTGTCGTAACAGCAGCCGTACTCATTTATGCGTCACTCTCGGGCAGCGATGAGCCCGAGGTCACCCCTACCCCCGAGCCTACGGCGGCACCGACACAGACTGTCGAGCCCACGCCTACCGCGCAGCCTACAAAGCCTGTAGAAACCGCAAAGCCTGTTGAGACGAAAAAGCCCGAGCCCAGCAAGGCTCCAGCCCCCGTCAGTATGAACGACACTCTGTTCATCGGCGACTCGAGGACTGTTGGCATAAGAGAGTACTCAGGGCTTAAGAACGCTGACTTTTTCTGCAGCGTCGGCTTGAATATTTTTGATGCGGCCAACGAAACGCTTTCGGTCGAAAACGTTGGAGACGTTACGCTTTCGGGTCTGCTGTCGCAGAAGAAATACACTAAGATATACATCATGCTCGGCATCAACGAGGTCGGATATCCACACAGCTCGATCGTCGATAAGTACAGCAAGGTTTTGGATATGATCAAGACCAAGCAGCCGGATGCAAGCATTTTTATAGAGGCAAATCTTCACGTTTCCAAGTCCCGCTCCGACAGCGATTCTGTTGTAAACAACGCTGCGATAAACGACCTTAACACAAAGCTCTCCGCTTTAGCGGACGGCAGCAGGGTGTTTTACATCGATGCCAACAGCATTTTTGACGATGAGAGCGGCTCCCTCTCCTCGGATATGACCTCCGATGGCACTCATCTTTACGCTAAATACTACCCCACATGGGTCGAATGGATCAGTCAGGAGTCGGCAAAGTATATATAAGATATAAACCGGAGGTGCGGCATTGATCGATAAGGATACGTTTTGCCGGTTGGTCAGGCAAAACGAAAAAGCAATGTATTCTGTCGCATTCTCTATCTTATCAAACGAAAGCGATGCAGCCGATGCTATAAGCGAGGCGATATACCGGGCTTACAAAAGTCTGGATACCCTCAAAAACGAATATGCATTCAAACCATGGATACTGCGGATAGTCCGCAACTGCGCTGTGGAGCTCGTCCGCAGCAACAAAAATCTGCTTTCCATCGACGATGTTGAGGTCGAGGAAAGCAGCGGCGAAAACGATATTGTGACTGCGCTCACACTGAGAAAGGCAGTCGAACAGCTTAAACAGCCATACAAAGAGGTCGTTGTTTTATACTACTACGAAGACTTGTCAATAACTCAAATTTCAAAAATCACCGGCGCATCGGTCGTGACCGCAAAGCAGCAGCTATCCCGTGCAAGAAAAATGCTGCGAGATATGTTAATGGAGACTTTCTGAAATGAACAAATTTGACTCCCAATTAAAAAAATGCGCAATGGAAGATGATCTTGAGGTCCCGGAAAGCGTGAAAAAGGCGATAGACGACACGCTCTCCTCCCTGCCCGATAACATAAATTGCAGGCGCAGAAAGGTCGTTAAGCAGGTGCTGACCGCAGCGGCGTGCCTGCTGCTCGTGTTCCTCGTCGTGCTTCCCAATTGCAGCCCCGCATATGCGCAGGCACTTGAGAATATCCCCGTAATAAGCAGCATAATCGAGGTCGTCACGGTCAGAAATTACAAATATTCCGATGATAACTACACCCTTGATATCAATGTGCCGCATGTCACGGGTCAAAATAGCGCCGCTGAAAACTATATAAACAAGGATGTTGACGAGATGACGAAGCTCCTTTCCGATTGGTTTTACGAGGAGATCGAAACTACCGGGGGCGAGGGGCACGGAACGGTTCATGTCGACTATGAGGTCGTCACGAACACCGACAAGTGGTTTACTTTGAAGCTGCGTGTTTACGAGGCATACGGAAGCGGTAATACATACTACAAGTATTATCACATCGATAAAACCAATGGCTGTATTGTTGAGCTGAGCGATCTTGCGGTTGACGACAGCTTTTACAGCAAGCTAAAGGCCGAGGTTCAGCGGCAAATGAAGGTCGAAATGAGTGAGGATAAGGACATCGAATACTGGCTCGAAGATGACCCGTTCAGCGTGTATTACCTTGAGCCGGGCGAAAACAGCAACTTTTATTGGAACGATGACGGCGACCTAGTCATTGTTTTCAATGAATATGATGCCGCACCCGGGTTCATGGGGACACCCGAGTTCACAGTCAAAAAGAGCGTTTTAGGCGATTCACTTGTCCCTGAATACAGATAAAAATAAGCCCTCCGGCTGTGCCGGAGGGCTTACTGCATATTTAATTACTCTTCCCAGTTGTGCCAGACGTTCTGGACATCGTCGTTGTCCTCGAACATGTCGAGCATCTTGGTGATGTTCTTGATATCATCCTCGTTGGTGAGCTTGATATAGCCATTCTGAGGCAGCATCTCTACCTGAGCAGAAAGAAGCTTGTAGCCCTTTGCAATAATGGCTTCTGCGACAGTGGTGACATCGTCGGGCTTGGTGTAAACGACAAAGGTCTCGCCGTCGGGCTCGAAGTCATCTGCGCCTGCGTCAAGAGCTTCCATCATGACGGTATCCTCGTCAAGCTCCTCGTCCTCGTTGTCGATGACGATAACGCCCTTCTTGTCAAATGACCAGGAAACGCAGTTTGCCGCACCCATGTTTCCGCCGTACTTATCGAAATAGTGGCGAATTTCGCCTGCGGTGCGGTTGCGGTTATCGGTCATGGTCTCAACGATGATTGCAACGCCGTTCGGGCCATAGCCTTCGTAAACGATCTTCTCATAGTTGTCAGTGTTGCCTGCACCAAGCGCCTTATCGATCGTGCGCTTGATGTTATCGTTAGGCATGTTTGCAGCCTTTGCCTTGGTGATGACCGCAGCAAGGCGCGAATTGTTATTGGGGTCGCCGCTGCCGCCTTCCTTGACCGCAACGATCATTTCTCTTGCGATCTTGGTAAACGCCTGTGCGCGCTTGGCATCCGCCGCACCCTTTGTCTTCTGTATATTGTGCCATTTGGAATGTCCTGACATCTTTTAACAGCTCCTCTAAATGTATAATTACGAATTAACGGCAGTTATTTTATCACATTCTCCGCCTTATGACAAGGATTAATTATCCTGCATTCAAGATAATAGCGCTTATCCGGCCCATGACCTATCGAAAAGCTCTTTTTGGGGAACGGACCGCTCTTATAAACGGATGTAAACAGCTCGGATTTCTCCATTCTCGGCATGAGGATACCGGCATCATGCTCTCTTTCGGCCATGCTCTCGCACTCTGAGTCGCCATGAATATAGTCTATCCTTCCGCCGTAGCGCTCGATGTATGCTTTGCAGAAGCTTTCGCATGAGCCGATAAGCTCGCCGAGCGTCATATCCGCAAGCTCTATCGTCTCGGTCGCCTCATGGGTGACAAGGGTTATCGCCTTGCCCTTGCCCAAATGCGGCGCAAAAAACTTCTTTGTCTCGGCAATAAACTGCTCGGGCTCGGTGTCAAACAGCACCTTATGTATCGGCTCAAAGGTTATCGCCGGTGAATGAATGTTGTTTATCTCGCAAAGCGCAAAGCGAGCCGGATGTGTCGCCCTTTCCTCAGTGCTAAGCGTAGGCTTTATCTCCTCCCAATACTGCTTTGCCGCGGCAACACTGTGGTTCCCGTCGCCTATCGCAAAGATTATCGGGTCATCGGCGCTACCGTATTTCTTTATAAGCTCATTCTCGTCGCTGAGCTTTCCTACAGTAGCTGCTATCGCGGCATTATCCGAGACCTGCCAGCCCTTGATACGGCCGCCGTGCTGCATGAGCTCAAAATCGTACAGGAGCTTTCCCTTTTTGACAGAAGAGAACACATAGTCTTCGGGGTCATCGATGAAAACCATTATATGCGGCATCTCCACAAGCGCCTTTTCGCGCACCCTTATGCGGGGCGGCAGCCTGTCCTCCACCGTGTGCTCGGTCGCCCGTATAGGCGAAACTGAGCCCTCAGCCCAATTGTATGCCTCAAGATCGAGCATACCGATAAGCCCCGGCCTGACCGTGCCGTCGGAAAGTGTCCTTTCGATATAGACATAGCTGTCTTTAAGCTCGGTAAACACGCCGTTTTCGAGATAATCGCGCATAACGGAGTAAATTTTCTCGCTCTCGGTCTCGGCATCCTTGATACCGAGCTCCGCCTCAGGCAGTATCATGTTAAGCGCCGAGGGCTTGTCTCCCGCTATCTTGCGCACCTGCTGCCAATACTCGGGCTCGGATGTAAACTGGTCGCAGGCAACGACGCTCCACGCAGTCATATCCTCAACATTCGGCAGAAGCACATCCGCCAGCCTAAAAATTTCCACTCAGAGCACCTCCAGCGCTATCTGCGTCCATGTTTCCATGTTGTCGTAATTTGCCTTGAGCTCGGGCAGGGTCATCCACAGTCCTTCGAGCTTTTCAGTCTCCTTAACGGACACCTCGCCCTCGGTCTCAAGTGTGAAGCATGCGCCGAGATGCACGCTGCCGACGCTGTTTGAGTCGTCATTTATAAAGCCGCAGGAGCAAAGCTCACCGTGGCTATGAAGGTCGACCTCCTCGTGGATCTCACGCCACAGCCCCTTCATGAGCATGTCGCCCTGCTCGTCAACGGGGTTTATATGACCGCCGACACCGATGGATATCTTGCCGTGAAGCCTTGCCTCACCGCCCTTGTTGAGTCTGCGGGTGACAAAGACCTTGTCGCCCTGACGCAGGATGACATAGGGGATTATCTGCTTAAAATCCGGCCGCTCCTCGGCCTCGGGTCTGGGCATATACTCATGCTCTGTGCGGATGATCTCAAGCAGCTCCGGCACATTTTCGGTTATAAGGCCGTTTCTGCCTGCTATGAATTTTTCGATTTTTTCTCTTTTTACTACTAATACCTGTTCCATTACTCTTCCCACTTTGCCGAGCGCTCAACGGCACGCAGCCATGTTGCGTGCAGCTTCTCAGCATCCTTTTCGTCCATAACGGGCTCAAAGACCCTGTCTGATTTTCTAAGCTTCTTTATCTCGTCAACGCTGCTCCAAACGCCGGTCGCAAGACCTGCAAGGAACGCTGCACCGAACGCCGTAGTCTCAACCATCTGCGGGCGGTCGATGGGCTTTCTGAGCAGATCCGACTGGAATTGAAGCAGGAAGTTGTTGACCGAAGCGCCGCCGTCAACACGTAAAACGGAGAGCTTTTCTCCGGCATCAGATTCCATGGCGTCCAAAAGATCCTTGACCTGATATGCAATGCCCTCCAGCGCTGCTCTTGCGATATGCGCCTTTGTGCAACCTCTTGTAAGGCCGACTATCGCACCTCTTGCATACATATCCCACCTCGGTGCGCCAAGTCCCGTAAAGGCCGACACGAGGTAAACGCCGCCGTTATCGGGAACCGAGGTCGCAAGTGCCTCACACTCGGACGATGTGCCGAGAAGGCCGACCTCGTCACGCAGCCACTGGATGGTGCTGCCTGCGTTAAACACGCTGCCCTCGAGAGCATACGTAGTCTCGCCGCCGATCGACCATGCAACGCTAGTTACAAGGCCGTTTTTGCTTCTGACAGACTGGCTGCCGGTGTTCATAAGGGTAAAGCAGCCGGTGCCGTAGGTGTTTTTTGCCTGGCCGCGGTCGATGCAGCCCTGCCCGAACAGCGCTGCCGCCTGGTCGCCTGCGCTGCCGCAGACAGGGGTACCGGCAAGTATCTCAATACCACTTATGCCTGCTGCCACCTTGCCGTATATCATCGACGACGGCACGGGCGTGGGCAGCATGCTCATGGGGATATCTAGCGCTTCGCAGAGTTTTTCGTCCCACTTGAGCTCGTTTATATCAAATATCATAGTTCTCGAGCAGTTTGAATAGTCTGAAACATGAGCCTTGCCACCGGTGAGGTTCCAGATAAGCCACGAGTCGACATTGCCGAACAGCAGCTCGCCTCGCTCGGCTCTTTCTCTTGCACCGGGAACATTGTCGAGTATCCACTTTATCTTCGTGCCGGAAAAATACGCATCGATGAGCAGTCCCGTCTTTTCCTGAATGTAGTCGCCTATGCCGGTCTTTTCAAGCTCCTCGCACATTTGTGCAGTCCTTCTGCACTGCCAGACTATCGCATTATGCACGGGCTTGCCGGTGTTCTTATCCCAAACGATGGTGGTCTCACGCTGGTTCGTGATGCCTATGCCTGCAATATCCGTGGGCGAAAGCTCGCTTTTCTCAAAAGCCTCAGCCATCGCGCGAAGCTGCGTGTCGAGAATGACCATGGGGTCGTGCTCCACCCAGCCGGGCTTCGGGAATATCTGCGGGAAGGGATACTGCCCTATGGAAACGGGGATACCGTTCGAGTCAAAGATTATCGCCCTTGAGCTGGTAGTGCCCTGATCGAGAGCTATAACATAACCGTTCATGTCTATTCCTCCAGTTTTTTGTTGACTAATGTATTATCTCGATATAAAATCATTCCTAGAAAACACTATAACACAAAGAGAGGATTATTTCCATGCCTACTTTCAAGGATTTCTATTTTAATTCGAGCACTGGCAAAAACAAGATCCACGCCCGCATGTGCGTTCCCGACACCGAGCCGAGAGCTATCGTGCAGATCATCCACGGCATCGCTGAGCACATTGACCGCTACGACGAGTTCATGAGCTTTCTTGCCGGCAACGGCATCATCGCTGTCGGCACCGACCATCTCGGCCACGGCAAGAGCATTGAGAGCGAGGAGCAGACGGGCTTCTTTGCGTATGAAAATGGCTGGGACTATGTCGTGCGCGACGAGGAAGTGCTCAGACTTGCCATGCATGAAAATTACCCCGAGCTGCCCATCATCGTCTTTGGCCACAGCATGGGAAGCTTCATGACCCGCACACTGCTCATCCGTTACCCCAATGCGTTCAACGCAGCGATAATCAGCGGCACGGGCAACCAGGGCTCAGCCCTTGTAAACAGCGGTCTTTTCATGGGCAACCTCGTGACCGGCCTCAAGGGCGCTCACCATTACAGCAAGTTCCTCAATAACCTCGCATTCGGCAGCTACAATAAGATATACGAAAATCCCAAGACGGAATATGACTGGCTGTCAAGAGACGAGGCCAATGTTCAGAAATACATTGACGATCCCCTCTGCGGCTTTATCCCCTCTTGCAGCCTGTTCCGCGATATGATGACGGGCGTTAAGTTCATTACGAACAAGAAAAATCTCACCGCCATGAACAAGGATATGCCCGTTTACTTCATGTCCGGCGATATGGATCCCGTCGGCGAATGCGGCAAGGGCGTTCAGAAGGCGTACAACAACTTCCTTGAGGCAGGCATGAAGGATGTCAGCATCAAGCTCTACCCCGGCGGCAGACACGAGATGCTAAACGAGATAAACAAGGATGAGGTATATACCGACATTCTCGCCTGGCTTAACAGCAAAATCTGATAAATTTAGACCGGCTCGGTATCATTCCGAGCCGGTTTTTTATGTTTTTGTCGGGTAATTAACGGGGGTTAACGGTGCTTATTCCAAGGGCGGAAACTTAACTTGCCATTTGATATTATGGGAGCTACAATCCGTATATAACTATACGGGGGGTATATTAGAATGGATTATAGCTTCATTATTGCTATTGCGATAATCCTGCTTTCGACAAAGGTTTTGGGCGTTGCGAGTGAAAAGGTCAACATGCCGCAGGTCGTCGGCGCTCTTATCGCCGGCCTGCTGCTCGGCCCGAGCTGCTTTGGACTTATAGGCGAGACGGACTTTCTCATAAAGGCAGCCGAGATCGGCGTTATCGTCCTCATGTTCAATGCAGGACTTGAGACGGATGTAAAGGAGCTTAAAAACACCGGCCTATCGGCGCTTGTCATCGCTTCTATCGGCGTTATCGTGCCGTTCTTGGGCGGTGCCGGCTGCTATCTGCTATTTAACGCCGAGCATGACCCGAGCAAAATGCTCAAGGCCGCATTTATCGGCGTGGTCCTCACGGCCACCTCGGTCTCGATAACGGTTGAGACACTGCGTGAAATTGGCAAGCTCAAGAGCCGTGTGGGCACAGCCATTATGGCAGCCGCCGTCATTGACGATATACTCGGCATCGTCGTGCTGACAGTCCTGACCGGCTTTACCGACAGCAGCGTTAAGCCGATCACCATCCTGGTTCGCATCATCGTATACTTCATATTCCTTGCGGTCATTGCATTTATCGTCCGCAAGTTCTTCGTCGGCAGAAAGTGGGGCGGCAGAAAGCGTACCGCCATCTTTGCGCTGGCATTCTGCCTTGCTGTGAGCTATGCGTCCGAAGAGTTTTTCGGCATCGCAGATATCACCGGCGCTTACTTTGCGGGCGTTATGCTCAGCGGAACGAGAAAAGCCACGGAATATATCTTCGACTGCACGAACAAGATGAGCTACATGTTCTTCTCCCCTATCTTCTTTGCCTCGATAGGCATCAAAACGGAGCTGGCAGGGCTCAACGGCAATCTGATACTGTTTGCCGTGGTGCTGACGCTTATTGCGATAATCACGAAGATAATCGGCTGCGGTCTCGGTGCAAGGCTCACGGGGTTCAAGACCTATGACTCGATATCTATAGGCTTGGGCATGGTGTCCCGCGGCGAGGTCGCACTGATAGTTGCGCAGAAAGGCAGCATGGCGGGACTTATCGCCGGAACGATGTTCCCTGCCGTTGTCCTCGTCGTCATAGTTACAACGCTCATAACGCCGCTATTACTAAAAGTCGGCATGAAGCGTCAAACGCCCGACAACACAGAGCCGCCGCTCCCGGTTGGAGCATAAACGAAAAAAGGCACACCAGACGGTGTGCCTTTTTGCTGCCTAAAGTTAGTTTTTCATTTCCCTGTTCCTCAGGAAGTTCATCATGCCGTCCTGCATGTAGTCGAGTCTGCCGAGCATCTTGCCCGCGCCGTGGACTGTGCATGCAATTGGGTCGTCAACGAGCATAGTGCTTATGCCGGTACTGTTTTGAACGAGGGTATCCATGCCAAAGATCATGCTTCCGCCGCCGGACATAATGATACCGTTATCGGCAAGATCGCCTATAAGCTCAGGCGGAGTTCTCTCCAAAACAGCATGAACGCTCTCGAGAATGAGCTCTGCGGGCTCTCTGAGGACATCAACAAGCTCGGATGCGCTGACCTCGACGGTCTTGGGAAGGCCGGTCATAAGGTCTCTGCCCTTGACCTCCTCGCAAGAGTCAACGCCGCCCTTGAGCTCAATGCCGCCTATGCTTATCTTCAGCTCCTCGGCAGTTCTCTCGCCGATGAGCAGGTTGTGCTTTTTCTTAATGTATCTGATAATGGCTTCGTCAAAGCTGTAGCCTGCGGTCTTAATAGACTCGCACTCGACGACACCGCCCATCGACACCACGGCAACATCCGTCGTGCCTCCGCCGATATCGATGACCATGTGGCCGTCGGGCTTGTTGATATCAACGCCTGCGCCGACAGCGGTGGCAACGGCATTCTCAACAAGATACACCTTTCTTGCGCCCGCCTCGATGGCTGCGTCGATTATCGCACGTTCCTCAACGCCGGTGATGCTGCTCGGAACGCACATAAGGAGCCTGGGCTTAAAAAGGCTGAACGAGGTAACACGGCTGACAAGCTCACGAAGCATCATTGCAGACATGTCATAGTCGGATATGACACCGTTACTAATGGGATGTATCGCAACGACATTCGCGGGAGTGCGGCCGAGTGTTTTCTTGGCCTCCTCGCCTATCTTGAGCATTCTGCCGTTATTTTTGTCGACGGCAACGACCGTAGGCTCACGAAGTGCAACGCCGCTTCCGGCAACAAAAACCTGCGTTGACGAGGTTCCCATATCTATCGCGATATCTCTTTCAAATATAACCATAGTTTTCTCCAATCCGCCGAGCGTTTATCGGCGACTTTTGTTATAATTCTATCCCTATTAATCAAATATCAATCTTCACGGCGTGCAAGAGTTATGCAGTAAACCGCCTTTGCGCCTGCTTTTTTGAGCATCCGTGCACATTCGGAGACGGTCGAGCCCGTGGTGACCACATCGTCAACGAGCAGAATATACTTACCCTTGACTGCATTCTGGTCAATGACCGTGTACGCTCCGACGACATTTACAGCCCTTTGCTTTGCATCCTTAATAGTCGACTGCGCCGTGTTGTTCTTTATCTTCTTTAGCGTCGGCACAAACCTCACATCGACAGCCTTGGATATCTCCCTTGCCAAAAGCTCGGCCTGATTATACCCTCTGTCGTGAAGTCGTTTCTTGCTTAACGGTATACATGATATCATATCAATGCTGCCGCAATCAAGATTATTTTCGGCACATTCCGACATTATTGCGCCCAGCCTGCGGCCATAGCACGAGCAGCCGGAGAATTTGAAGCGCAGCACGGCGCGGCGGACATAGTCCTTGTAATAAAGCGGCGATATGCATTTATCCACAAGCGGAAACTTCTGATAGACGCTGTCACCCTTGGTGTATGGCAGCGTTTTGACGCAGTCATTGCATATATCCGACTTATCTATGACCTTTCCGCAGAACACGCATTTGGGCGGATAAATAAGGCTCAGTATGTAGTCAAATATTTTATTCATCCGCAATAAGCCTCAAACGCAGTGCACTATAGCGCCTTGACTGCTTGTTGTTATCTATCATGCGATGGGCGATATTATCGTCACCGACCATTATAAGCAGTTCCTTTGCCCTTGTGACCGCCGTATACAGCACGCCCCTTGTGAGAAGCATCTGAACATCACCGCTGAGTGCCAGCACAACGGCTCTGTACTCGCTGCCCTGCGATTTATGCACCGTCAGCGCCCAAGCGTGCTCAAGCTCGTTGAGCATTTCAAAGCTGTAGGTCGCAAGCTTGTCCTCAAAATCGACGGTCAGCGTCTCTGTTATGGGGTCTATCTGCGCTATAGTTCCGATGTCCCCGTTATAAACGCCAGCGCCGCTCACGCCTCCCTTGGTTTTCCATATGGTATCGTAATTGTTCTTTGTTTGAATTACTCTGTCGCCGACGCGGAAAACCGCTTCGCCGAAAAGCTTTTCCTTCTTGCTTTCGCCGGGTGGATTAAGCGCCGCCTGCAGGCGCTTATTAAGGTTCACGGTGCCGGTCTCGCCCTTTCTCGTGGGCGAAAGCACCTGAATGCTCGCAGAGGGGATATTCATATTATCGGGAAGTCTTCGTGCGCACAGCTCAACTATCGTCTCGACTGCCGTGCCGCCCTTGAGCCTGCGCAGGCGGAAGAAGTCGCCGGTGTTGGCCTCAAAATCGGGGTGCTCCCCCCTGTTTATCATATGTGCGTTGCGCACGATGCGACTGTCGCCCTTTTGGCGGAATATCTCCGTCAGGCGCACGGTGGGCACGGTCTGGCTTCGTATGATATCCGAGAAAACATTGCCGGGGCCTACCGACGGCAGCTGATCTGCATCGCCCACAAGAACAAGCCTGCACCCGGGCTTTAATGCTTTTAACAGCGAGCACATAAGCGTTATGTCAACCATCGAGCACTCGTCCAGAACAAGTGCATCGCAGTTTAACGGATCGCCCTCATGCTTGGAAAAGACGACAGACTCGCCGTCCTCGGACATTTTTGCACCCAGCAGCCTGTGTATGGTTGATGCTTCCCTGCCGGTGAGCTCGCTCATGCGCTTTGCGGCTCTGCCGGTCGGGGCAGCAAGCAGCGTTTCAAGCTCAAGCTCGTCGTATAGGCTCAAAATGCCCTTTAAGATCGTGGTTTTGCCCGTGCCGGGGCCGCCGGTGATGACAAGTATCCTGTTATTGAGCGCAAGCTCAATTGACTGCTTTTGAAGCGGTGCATAGCTGATATCGTACATGTTTTCAAGCTTTGATATCAGCTTTTCCACGTTTGCGTTGCTCTTTGTTTTTAGTCCTATCATGCTCTTGAGCCTGTCGGCCGTGTAAGTCTCTGCCTCATAAAGCTCGGCAAGGTAGCAGACATTGAGGTTTGCGACCGTGTCGCAGACGATGCCGCCGTTTTCAGACAGGCTGTCGATGGCATCGGATACCAGCTCAGCCGGTACGGAGATGAGCTGCGAGGTCGCAGCGATGAGCTTATCTCGCGGGATAAAGCAGTGGCCGTTTCCGCTGTTGTGCTGAAGCTCAAACAATACGGCGGCCGAAATTCTGTTTATGCTGTCGCCCTCGATGCCGAGCTCAAGGGCGAGATTATCCGCCTCGGCAAAGCTTGCGCCGATATGGCTTGCAGAAATTATGTACGGGTTTTCGTGCACCGTCTCAAGCGCCGCCGAACCGTAGGCCCTGTAAAGCTTGAGCGCAACGAGCGGCTGAATGTTGTATGCACACAAAAACTCCGTGAGTCGTCTTACCCCGGCCTGCTTTTTGAAGCTTGCACTCAGATCCTTTGCCTTTGTTAAGCTGATGCCCTTTATCTCGGCAAGCTTTTCTGGGTGCATTTCGAGTATATCTAGTGACTTTTCCTTGAATCTGTCGACGATAAGCGCCGCAGTGGCAGGGCCGATGCCCTTGACGGTGCTTCCTGCAAGATACTCATAAATGCCGTCGGCAGAGGTCGGCAGCAGCCTGTTTGACTGCTCGATCTTAAACTGCCTGCCATGCTGGGCATGCGTCACCCACGAGCCCTCGGCAGAGATCATCTCACCCGGTGCGATATAAGGCAGGCAGCCGACGGCAGTTACCATCTCACCGCTATCTGTCTCCATGCGCACAACGGCATAGCCGTTTTCGTCGTTAAGATAAATGACTGAGCTTATTATTCCGTTTATCTCAGTTAGCTCTACCATAGCTCTCTCCATCTTTCGAAAGTGTAATATAGCCGTATTTTTCAGCGTAAGCCTCCGCAATATGCTTCGCTGCGGCATCGGCATCATGTGTGTCTATGCGCAGGTTCGCCTTCAGTGTTCCGTTATCACGCAGCCACACAAAGCCTTTTATCGTCTGCTCAAGCTTCGGTTCGCTGCCACGCACGCTAAGCTCGATGCTTATGCGGGTGTTCTCACCGCTCGTTATGGGCGTGAGCAGCAGCCCCTTGAGCGACCAAAGCATGATAAGAAGTATTGCTGCTATCGCAAGTCCTACTATAAAATCGACTAACATACCCAGCCTCCTTTGTGCATTATATGAGGCTGAGCATGGTCGGGTCAAAGCAGTTTTTTAAGAAACTGACCCGTAAAGCTGTCTTTGCAGTCAGCGCACTGCTCGGGCGTGCCGGTAAAAACGACCGATCCGCCGCCGCTGCCGCCCTCTGGACCGAGGTCGATGATATAGTCGCAGGATTTTATGATATCAAGATTATGCTCGATTATAACAACGGTGTTGCCCGCGTCGGCAAGTCGGTTGATTATATAGATAAGCTTATGAACATCAGCCATGTGCAGACCTGTGGTTGGCTCGTCAAGGATATAGATAGTAGAGCCCGTGCTGCGCTTTAAAAGCTCTGTCGCGAGCTTCACACGCTGAGCCTCACCGCCGGAAAGGGTCGTGCTCGACTGGCCGAGCTTTATATAGCCAATGCCGACATCAAAAAGCGTATCGAGCTTGCTTCGTATCTTGGGGAGGTTTGCAAAAAAGTCTCTTGCCTCCTCCACGGTCATATCAAGGACTTCATAGATGTTCTTGCCCTTGTATCTGACCTCAAGCGTTTCTCTGTTATAGCGTTTGCCCTTGCAGACATCGCAGGGTACATACACATCGGGCAAAAAGTGCATTTCTATCTTCTGCAGGCCGTCACCCTTGCACGCTTCACAGCGTCCGCCCTTGACATTGAAGGAAAATCTGCTCGACTGATAGCCGCGGAGCTTTGCGTCCTCCGTCGAGGCAAAAAGCTCACGGATATCGTTAAACAGTCCTGTGTATGTCGCAGGATTCGAACGCGGCGTTCTGCCTATAGGGCTCTGGTCGATGTTAATGACCTTGTCGATATCCTCAAGTCCCGTCACGCCTCCGCATTTGCCGGGCTTTGTTTTTGCGCGGTTTTTCTCAAGAGCAACGGTCTTATAAAGTATCTCGTTTACAAGCGAGGACTTGCCGCTGCCGGATACGCCGGTCACGCAGGTGACAACGCCCTTGGGGAACGAAGCATCAATGCCCCGCAGGTTATTTTCTCTTGCGTCGTGGACTGTGATAAAGCCCTTGTTTGCAGGTCTGCGCTCTGTGGACACGGGTATGACCTTGCGGCCGCTGAGATACTGCCCCGTCACCGAGCGTTCGCAGGCGCATATCTCGTCGACTGTTCCTGCGCAAACGACCTCGCCGCCGTGAACGCCCGCAGCAGGGCCAATATCCACGACAAAGTCCGCTGCACGGATGGTGTCCTCGTCGTGCTCAACGACGATCAGCGTATTGCCGAGGTCACGCAGATCCTTTAGCGTTTTAAGAAGCTTCTCATTATCACGCTGGTGCAGGCCGATGCTCGGCTCATCGAGAATGTACAAAACGCCCATTAGCGACGAGCCTATCTGCGTTGCGAGCCTTATCCTCTGACTCTCGCCGCCGGAGAGCGTCACAGCGCCTCTTGAAAGCGTGAGGTATTGCAGACCGACATTTTTGAGGAATCCGAGCCTGACTTTGATCTCCTTAAGTATCTGAGCCGCAATTATCTGCTGCTTTTCGGTCAAAACCAGGCCGTCAACAAAGTCTATCGCGTCGGTGATGGACATGTCGCTCATCTGTGCGATATTCTTGCCGCCGACAGTGACTGCCAGCGCTTCCTTGCGAAGTCTCAAACCGCCGCAGGTCGGGCAGCTTATCTCGGACATGACCTCCTCGATATCGGCTCGCATCGCGGGGCTCTGCGTCTCGTGATAGCGGCGCTCGAGATTATTGCAAATGCCCTCAAAGGGCTTTGAATATTTACCCGAGAACGATCCGTTCTTGCTCTCCCTCTCGTACAAAAGATCAAGCGGCTCACCCTTGGTGCCGTAAAAAAGTGCGTCCTTAGCCTCCTTGGGAAGCTTCTTAAAGGGCGTATCAAGCGTAAAGCCGTACTTTTTCGCAAGTGCGCTGTAGTACATCTTGGCAATAGAATCGTTACCGCCCGATGTCCAGCCGCTTGCCTGAACAGCGCCGCCTGCGAGACTCAGGCTTTCATCCGGCACGATAAGCTCAGGGTCAACGAGAAGCTGCATGCCGAGGCCGTCGCAGGTCGGGCACGCACCGTAGGGAGTGTTGAACGAGAACATTCTCGGTGTAAGCTCCTCAATAGATATGCCGCAGTCCTCGCAGGCATAGTTCTGCGAAAAGAGTATCTCACGGTTTTCGTTTATCACATCGGCGATAACGAGGCCGTTTGCAAGCGAAGCCGCAGTCTCGACAGAGTCGGTGAGCCTGCGGGTTATATCGGGCTTGATCACTATTCTGTCAACGATTATCTCGATATTGTGCTTTTTGTTTTTCTCAAGCTTAATGGTCTCGGACAGATCATAAACGCTGCCGTCGACCCTAGCCCTTACATAGCCGGACTTTCTTGCGTCCTCGAAAACCTTTACATACTCGCCCTTTCTCGCTCTTACAACGGGTGCAAGTATCTGAAGCTTTGTGCCCTCGGGCAGGAGCATTAGCTGGTCGATTATCTGATCTATCGTCTGCTGCTTTATCTCCTTGCCGCACTTCGGGCAATGCGGCACGCCGATACGTGCCCACAAAAGACGCATATAGTCGTATATCTCCGTCACCGTGCCGACGGTCGAACGGGGATTTCTCGAGCTTGTCTTTTGGTCGATGGATATCGCCGGTGACAGGCCCTGAATATTATCTAGGTCAGGCTTATCCATCTGGCCGAGAAACTGCCTTGCATACGAGGAAAGGCTCTCGACATACCTTCTCTGCCCCTCGGCATAAATGGTGTCAAAGGCAAGGCTCGATTTGCCGCTGCCGGATACACCGGTCATGACAATAAGCTTATCTCTTGGTATCTCGATATCGATATTTTTAAGGTTATTGGCTCTTGCGCCCTTAATTACAATGCTGTTTTCCATTTAGTTTACACCAATTCCGCGTAGCTTCCACGAGTGAGCTTTACCAGCTCATCCGGCGCAAGCTCGACCTGATAGCCGATCTTACCTGCGCTGACCATAATGGTCGGTTTATCTGCTGCGCTTATATTATAAAATATCTTATACTGCTTTCTCATCCCGACCGGCGAGCAGCCACCCCTGACATACCCCGTCAGCGCATTTATCTCGCTGACATGAATCATTGCAATGGACTTCTCTCCGCTGGCCTTTGCCGCCTTTTTAAGATCGAGCTCACCCGTGACGGGAATGACGAACACATATATCGTCTTGCTTGCGCCCCTTGCAACAAGCGTTTTGAACACCTGCTCGGGATCCTGTCCGCAAATTCGTGCAACAGTCTGCCCGTCAACAGCCTCATCACCGTGCGGGTACTCGTGCGGCGTGTAGCTTATCTTTTTCTGATCAAGCAAACGCATGACATTTGTCTTTTGCTCTTTCATCTCGTCACCTCTTTCTTAACCAAAGTATTATATCCTTTTTTCTCTTTTCTTTCAACAGAAAAAATGAGGGTCTCCGCCTTAAGCGAAGACCCGTGTTTTTTCTGTTATTCAGCTTTTCTGAAACCTCGACAGCATGCTCTCGATGCTGCCGTCAAGCACCTTGATGAACTTCTCCTCGGTTATCTCGGGAGGCAGCTCCATGTTCCTGTCGAGCCACTGCGAGATAAGGCCGACAACGCCGTTTGCGTAAAGCTCGCAGACGAACTCAAGATCGGACCACTCGATGTTCTTGCCCTCTGCAACGATGACAGCAAAGCTGTGGATGCAGTAGTGCAGTCTACGCTTAAAGTAGCGCAGGAAATACGAGCGGTTGTTGGAGTTGTAAATGTTCAGGACAAAGAGCTTATTGTCGTGGAGATAATGGAAGAATGTAAGAACATTCTCACGCCAATTCTCATACAGCACCTCCTGCGGCAAGGTCCTGTTCGCGTCCTCCTCAAATACCCACTCAAGAAGGTCATAAACATCATCAAAATGATAATAGAAGGTCTGGCGGTTGACACCGCATTCTTCAACAAGGTCCTTTACGGTTATCTTATCGATAGGTTTGATGGTAAGCATCTTTTTGAGTGCATTACCTAGGGATTCTTTCGTCGAAGTAGCCATAATTGTCCTCCCAACACAATTTTATATTCTCTTTATACCACATGTTTAGAAAAAATGATAGTTATTTATTTAATTTTTCCCGTAAATATGATAAAATATATCAAATCTTTCTAAACAAAGGGCTTAAAATGTACAAAAATGCTAATTTAACAGGGCGTTTTGCACCTAGTCCGAGCGGTGTTATGCATTTGGGAAACCTGTCGTCATACCTGCTTGCATGGCTCGATGCGCGCTCACAGGGTGGAAAAATTATATTAAGGATAGAAGATCTTGACCCTGACAGATGCTCAAAAGACTACGCCATGCAGCTTGCCGATGACCTGCTTTTTCTCAGTCTTGACTGGGACAACGAGCTTATATCTGATTATTATCAAAGCAGCCGCACGGCACTTTATGAGGATATATTCGGACAGCTTTTAAAACGTGGCATGCTTTACCACTGCTATTGCAGCCGCAGCCAGCGCTTGGCCGCTTCTGCCCCGCACCCAGGCGAATGCACGCATGACACAGGCTGCAGGTGCAGGCACCTGAGCAGTTCCGAGCGGCTGGAGCTTGAAAAGCAAGGCAAACGGCCTGCGTGGAAAATTCATGTGCCGGAAAAGGAGATAGCTTTTACTGACGGGCATTACGGTGTCATAATGCAAAACCTTGCCGATGATGGTGATTTTATAATCAGGCGGTCGGACGGTGTTTTTGCGTATCAGCTGGCCGTGTCCTTTGACGACATGGATATGGGCGTTGACCGAGTAGTCCGCGGCCGAGATCTGTTGAGCTCAACGGCAAGGCAGATATGGCTCATAAGCGAGCTTGGCGGCACGCCGCCGGAATATTGTCACACTCCCCTGCTGTTGTCCAAAGACGGCAGAAAGCTTTCAAAGCGTGATGGTGACTTGAATATGCTCAGTTTACGGCAAAAACACTCGGCGGAAGAAATTCTCGGATATCTTGCTGCTCGATTGGGTTTGGGTGACGGAACGCCCATCAGCGCGCAGGAGCTTTTGCAAACTTTTGATTGGTCGAATGTCCCGAAAAACGATATAATTATAAAATGAAGCCCGCTTAATTGCAGGCTTCATTTTTACATATTGGCTTTTAAAATATCCGCAATGTCAACAACGCTGTTGAGGACATAATCGGGCTTGCGTTCGGCTTTTTCAATGTCCTCAAGCGTGCTCTCGCCGGAAAGGACGCACACGGACACAGCGCCCGCATTCTGCGCAACGGCGATGTCGGTATACAGTCTGTCGCCAACGCAGCAGATCTGCTCATTGGGAACACCAGTTTTCGCAGATATTATGTCAACCATGTTGCGGTTCGGTTTTCCGATATACTCGGGTTTTACGCCGCTGGCCGCCGTGAGCAGGGCGCATATACTGCCGCAGTCGGGCAAAACCTCGTTTGCGGGCATCGGGCAGACCCAGTCTGGGTTTGCGGCAACAAATGCCGCACCACGACGCAGGTAATGCACCGCTTTGTCGAGCTTTTCATAAGTAAGCTCGGTGTCAAAGCCGACGCAGACGACCTTCACATCGTCCTCGCCGAGCTTCACGCCGTAGCTTTCAAGCTCTCCCATGAACGCTTTCGTTCCGACAGGATAAACAGTGCAGACCGGGAACCTTGAGTTTAGATACATGGCTGTCGCCATGCCGGATGTGAAAACATTCTCCATCTCGCAAGGGAAGCCGAGCTTGCGCAGCCTTGTGACATAGTCTATACCGGCTCTTGACGAGTTATTCGTAAGGTAAATGTACTGTCTGCCGCTTGCCTTTATTGTGTTAATATAATCGATCGCACCGTCAAACACCTCGTCGCCGAGGTAAAGGGTACCGTCCATGTCCAGCAAAAAAAGTTTGGTGTTTAAAAGCTTATCCATCACAGATCTCCTATAGTCCGAATGTGGCTATTATATAGTCTTTTTTTCCGAAAATCAACAGATATCTATGCAAAGGCAAAGTTGTGTGATATTATTTACCTATCAATTATTATGGAGAACGACTATGACTATTCCGTTTAACAACGATTGGCTGTTCACTTGCGACTATGACGCGGGCTTCGATAACGCCGAGAGCGTCCGACTGCCGCACACCGTGCGGGAGATACCGTACAATTACATTGACTGCAAGGATTATCAGATGCTTTGCGGCTATAAAAAGAGCTTCTTTGCCCCTAACGAGTGGCAGGGCAAGCGCATCCTTTTGCGCTTTGACGGCGCTGCGCACGATGCAACCGTCTACTGCAACGGCAAAGAGGCTGCACACCACGCCTGCGGCTACACTGCTTTTACCGCTGACCTGACGGAGTTTGTATGCTTTGGTCAGGATAATGTCGTCACGGTCAGGCTCGATACGAGAGAAACCCTTAATGTCCCGCCCTTTGGCTTCGTGATTGACTATCTATGCTACGGCGGTCTGTACCGTGAGGTCGAGCTCGAGGTGCGAAGCAGCACATATATAAAGGATGTCCGCATTGAAAACACAGGATTGCGCGATATCTCTGTCAACATCGACACCTCCGAGCCTCCAAAATGCGGCAAGCTGGTGACCGATATCCTCGATGCCGACGGCAAAGTTGCAGCCTCAGCAAATGGAGCTAAGTTTAAGCTCGCTGTATCGGACGGCAAGCTGTGGTCGCCGGAAATGCCGTATCTTTACACCTTGAGGTCAAGGATAGTCGACGGTGACGCGCTTCTTGATGAAAAAAGCTATCGTTTCGGACTTAGGACTGCGAAATTTGAAAACGACGGCTTTTATCTAAACGGTGAGAAAATGAAGCTTCGCGGCCTTAACAGGCACCAGAGCTTTGCTTATGTGGGCTATGCAATGCCGAAGTCCATGCAAATGCTCGATGCGGACATCCTCAAGCATGAGCTTGGGGTCAACGCCGTGCGCACCTCGCACTACCCGCAGTCGCAGCACTTTTTAGACAGGTGCGATGAGCTCGGCCTGCTCGTGTTTACCGAGATACCCGGCTGGCAGCACATCGGCAATGACACCTGGAAGGATCAGGCCGTCGAGAACACCCGTGAGATGGTCATGCAATATATGCACCATCCATCAATAATCCTTTGGGGTGTCAGGATAAATGAGTCGCAGGATGACGACGAGCTTTACAAAAGGACAAATGCTGTCGCCCACAAGCTGGACCGCTCAAGGCAGACCAGCGGTGTCAGATTCATCGAAAAGAGCAGCCTGCTTGAGGATGTTTACGCATTCAACGACTTTTCGCACAGCGGCGATAACGCCGGTCTGAAGGCCAAAAAGAGCGTCACATCTAATAAGCGCCGCCCGTATCTCGTCTCCGAGTGCAACGGGCACATGTTCCCCACCAAGCCCTTTGATGACGAACGGCATCGTCTGAGCCACGCTCTGCGCCATACAAAGGTGCTTGACGCAATGTACGCAGCCGACGATATTTGCGGCATTTTCCCGTGGTGTATGTTCGACTACAACACCCACAAGGATTTCGGCAGCGGTGACGGCATCTGCTATCACGGCGTAATGGACATGTTCAGAAACCCAAAGCTCGCAGCTGCTGTATATGCAAGCCAGTCCGAGGAAGCGCCCTGTTGCGTCGTGTCCTCGTCCATGGACATAGGTGAGCACCCCGCCGGTGATATCGGCAGCGTCTATGTGTTCACCAATGCTGACAGCGTGAGGCTATACAAAAACGGCTTGCTCGTAAAGGAGTTTTACCCCGACAGCGAGAGCTACCCCGCACTTCCCCACCCGCCTGTCATCATTGACGATTTCATCGGTGACCTGCTCGAAACACAGGAGGGGTTTGACGCAAAGACCGCAGAAAGCCTCAAGGATTGTCTCGGTGCAGTCGCAAAGTACGGCACAAGTGCCCTGCCGCCGAAGTATCTGCTGAAGCTCGGAAAGCTTATGCTGCTCAAGGGGCTGAAATTTTCCGACGGCGTTGAGCTCTACGGCAAATATATCAGCAACTGGGGCGGCGAGGCGACCGAATGGCGCTTTGATGCAGTGAAAGACGGCGAGGTCGTAAAATCGGTCATCAAAAAGCCCGGGCAGAAAGCGCATCTTGAGTTCGAGGTCAGCCATACCGAGCTCACCGAGGGCGACACCTACGATGTCGCCGCCGTCAGGATATACGCAAGAGATGAGTTTGGAAACCCCGCCGTGTACTATCAGGAGCCCGTCATTTTAAGCTGCACCGATGATCTTGAAATCATCGGCCCGCATGTCATCTCCCTCAAAGGCGGCTGCGGCGGCACATATGTTAAAACGACCGGCTCTGCCGGACGCGCCGAGCTGATGATAAACAATATTAAAATCGAGTTTAATATAAAATAACGCTTGACTAGAAAACGACCGTTTACTATAATGTAAACGGTCGTTTACCATTGGAGGTGTATTGATGACTGACACAAAGGAAAAAATTTTGATGACTGCGCTGCATCTGTTTGCCAGAGACGGCTATGAGGCCGTTTCGGTCAGCACCATTTCCGGCGAGCTGGGCATGACAAAGGGTGCGCTGTATAAGCATTACAAGAACAAAAGGGACATTTTCGACTGCATTGTCGAGCGAATGTATGAGATAGACGCCGAGCGCTTGAAGCAGTATCAAGTACCTGAGGGGCAGGAGTGCGAGCAATCCGTTTCGTGGGACAGCGTCAGGCAATTTACCGTTTCGCAGTTCATTTTCTGGACGCAGGATGATTTTGCCTGCAGCTTCCGCAAGATGCTCTCATTAGAACAATACCGTAACGAGGAAATGGCGCAGCTATACCATAACTGCATCGTGACAGGCCCCGTTGATTATATGGATGGCATTTTTGCAAAAATGATATCCGACGGGATGCTTAAAAACGCCGACCCCAAGCTTCTCGCCCTCGAATACTACGCACCGATGTTCCTCCTCATAAGCAGCTCAGATCATTTGGACAAAGAGCAAAGCCTTGCCTTGCTCAAAGAACACATCAACAATTTTATTAGCGAACACACATGAAAGGAATTACAATGAAATATATAAAAAGCGAAAAATACTGCACTCCCGAGCTTATGAAAATGATAATGGGGCCGAACCCCATAAAGCTTGAGGAGGAGCTATTGCTGGAGCATAAGATACCCGAAAACGCCGTCGTCTGTGACCTCGGCAGCGGTCAGGGACTTACAAGTGTTTTTCTTGCGAAGGAATACGGCTTCACAGTTTACGCCGCCGATCTTTGGAGTGACCCTGCCGAGAACAGGATCTGTACAGCATTATGTGGTTGATGCCCATGCGCTCTGCTACGCTTTTCACCTTAAGCCCGTCCTTGAGCACCAATTCGCAGGCTTGCACCTTGAATTCTTTCGTGTAATTGCGTTTCTCTTTCATACAGTCCACCTCTTGATTTTATTATATCATTTTTTCACTCTTCGGACTGTCCACTTTTACTGTACAACTTTCCACTTTCTCACTATTCACCATTACTTTTTACATTCCAAAAATCGAGATTTTTTAGTGAAGAGTGAATAATTAATAGAGAATAAGTAAAAATCGGCAAGCATCTTTCGATACTTGCCGATTTTTGGAGCTGGTGGGGTGACTCGAACACCTGACCTGCTGATTACGAATCAGCTGCTCTACCGACTGAGCTACACCAGCAAACCACAGCTTTGATATTTTAGCATAATGTGCAAGCAAAGTCAATCGAAATTATAATTACAATATGTATTATTTGCTGTAACTTAATTGCAAACTATGAACAGTTCAAAAATTAAAGGCATTGATATTCAAGGCTTTTTCGAGCGAAAAAGGTTGCAAATTGGTTACCATAACATATCGCAAAAATTATTATTCATATAGTTATCAACATTTTCAACAGGTTTTTCAACACGTCAGATCTCTTGTGCGGTCAATGATTTTTCCGCTTTTGCTATAAAATCGCAAAACCTGAAATTAAAATAGATAACAAAACAGAAACAGAAAATTGTTTACATAACTCCACTCTGCTTAAGTGAGTAGTATACTCCGCTTCCAACTATGATGTGGTCAAGCAGCTTAACGCCAACGACATCAAGCATATTTTTCACCGTTTCCGTGCAGTCCTCGTCCTCTCGGGAGGGATCAGGCATACCGCCCGGGTGATTGTGTGCAATTATAACGCCCGTAGCCTTGTACTTCATTGCAAGCTCAATGAGCATCCTCACGCCAACCTCGGTCGCATTGACAACGCCCTTGCTTATCGGCTTGCAGGTGATAACTCTGTTTGCGTTATCCAAAAGCAGCGCATAGCAGACCTCATCCTGCAAGTACATGAACTTGGCCATAAAGTATCTTCCGACCTGGTCTGCCGTCTCAACGCTCTTTCTCGGTGCAGTCATCTCCTCCATGTAGCGGCGGCTTATATCGGGAATGAGCTTTAATAGGACCGCAGCATTCTCCCCTATCCCGTCGATCTCGCTAAGCGCCTTATGATCAGCTTCGAGCACAGCAGCAAGAGAGCCGAAGTGGTTTAGAAGCTTGTGTGCAAGCTCGTTCGTATCCTTGCGGGGCAAAGCGTAGAACAGCAGCATTTCCAGCGCGTTATGGTCGTTAAATCCATCTAAGCCGACCTCTAAAAAGCGGCTTTTCATTCTCTGACGGTGACCGTCGTGAATTCCCATTGCGCACCTCTCAAAGCTCCATGTTGGCGTATGCGTTCAGATCACTTCCGGCTGTGTTTCCGGCAAGAAACTCATAGTAGCCCTGGCAGCCTATCATAGCCGCATTGTCTCCGCAGAGTCTGAGTGGCGGCACGAACAGCTCGCATCCGGCTTTCTCGGCAGCGGCCTTGAAATCCGCCCTTATCCTCGAATTTGCCGCAACGCCGCCCGCAACGGCTATCTTTTTATAATCAAACTCCTTTGCAGCCATCATCGTGCGCGGCACCAGGCTGTCGCTGACGGCAGCTGTGAACGAAGCTGCAAGCGAGGGCTTGTCTATCTCCTCGCCCTTTTGCTCGGCGTTGTGGACAATGTTGATGACCGCGGTCTTGAGGCCCGAAAAGCTCATGTCGTAGGGGCTTCCCTCGATATGCGTTCTGGGCAGGTGATATTTCTTATCGTCGCCGCCCTGGGACAGAAGGTCAATGGGCTTGCCGCCCGGGTAAGGCAGGCCGAGAACGCGCGCAGTCTTGTCAAAGCACTCCCCTGCCGCATCGTCACGGGTAGCGCCTATGACCTTGAGGTCAGTGTAGCTGCGAACATCGATTATGAGCGTATTGCCGCCGGAGATAGCAAGACAGAGAAACGGCGGCTCAAGCTCGGGATAGGCTATGTAGTTTGCCGCGACATGGCCTTTTATGTGGTGCACCGGTATGAGCGGCACATTAAGGCTCAGCGCAACCGCCTTGGCGAAGTTGAGTCCCACCAGTACCGTACCGATAAGTCCCGGCGCATATGTCACCGCAACAGCGTCTATATCGCTTTTTTCGATGCCTGCTGCCTGAATTGCACGCTCGGATAGCATAGATATGACCTCAACATGGCTTCTTGACGCTATCTCAGGTACAACGCCGCCATATATGGCGTGCAGATCCGCCTGGGAGAATATCTGGTCGGTCAAGACCTTTCTGCCGTCCTCGACTACCGCAACGGCAGTTTCATCGCAGGATGATTCAAACGCTAATATCTTCACTGTTTTATCCTCACTTAAGAAATCTAGTCATCAATATGGCATCCTCGGTCGGCTTGGTATAGTAGTTCTTTCTCAGGCCGACTTCGGAAAAGCCGTGTTTTCTGTAAAGCTCAATTGCCGGAACATTGCTCTTTCTGACCTCAAGCGTGACAAAGCTTAGGTCTTTTTCTTTTGCCCTGTCGATAAGAGCGTTTATAAGGCTGTCAGCTATGCCGAGTCTTCTATGCTCGGGCGAAACGGCAACATTTGAGATATATCCCTCATCAAGAACATACATCATGCCGACATAGCCCAGTACCCGTCCATCGTCACCGATAGCGGCGATGAAGATATGCATATCATCGGGAAGCTGCGAAATGAGCGCCTGCCTCGACCACGGCAGCGAGAAGCAGAGCTTTTCAAGCTCCTCTATCTCGTCAATGTGTTCAAGGCGCACATCGGCAATTTCAAAATGCATCGGCTGCCTCCTGCTCTAGCTCGTCAATTACCGCAAGCACCTCATCCGAAAGGCGCTCAAGCGTCTTTTTCCAGCCAAGCGCCAGCGTAGGTGGCTTAATATCGTCCTCAGCAAGGCACATGACGCGCTCGTCAAGGTCTTGATATCGCCTTGAGAGCTCATCGGTCTGCGCAAGCGTCATGCACAGCGCAATATCATATGACGAAAGAAGCTCCCTTGTTATCTCAACGGGTCTGCGCTGAGGTAAGCTTATATCCAGGCTCTCGCAGGCTTTGACGAACTTCGGCAAAAGTGCGTCACTCGCGGTCAAGCCTGCCGAATACGCCGCCACAGTGGCGCTGTGTCCCTGCTTATTGGCGTTGAACACCGCTTCGGCCGCCATAGAGAGCGCATTGTCGTCACAGACAAACAGTATACTGCCGACATTAATGCCGTTAAAGCCGCACAGCTCAGCCTGCCTGTCGTCCCAATGTTCAAGGCTTCTGTCACCGGCCATGCTCTCGATATGGTGTGTCAGCTCATGGTGCAGCGTGCTTTTGAGCCTGCGCCTGAAAAGTTCGTCGTCCATCTCGCCGTAGAGCTCAACAAACGAGCCGTAGTACAGCTCAATGTATCTGCCCATGCCGTTACGGAAATATGTGCCGAGAGTGTACCTGCCGTCCTCGGCAACGACCGCCTCCTCGACGAAGTTGACACCTCCGTTTAAGTTTTCAAAAATGCCCTCGGGCAATTCGTCTGCCAGCTCGTCCAGAGCGAGCCCTGCTTCTTCATAGCTTAACATCAGTGTGCCTCCGCCCAACTATGTCCTTGTTTTGCATCAACTATGAGCGGCACGGAAAGCTTTGCAACTCCGCTCATTTCCTCGGAAAGAATTTTAATGACCGTGTCCGCCTCGTCCTCGGGACACTCGCATATAAGCTCGTCGTGCACCTGGAGGATGAGCTTTGACTTAAGCCCCTCGGCCTTGAGACGCTTATAGACATTGACCATCGCAAGCTTGATGATATCCGCCGCCGTGCCCTGAATGGGCATATTCAGCGCTACCCTTTCGCCGAATGAACGCATGTTGAAATTGGATGATTTGAGTTCCGGCAGAGCTCTGCGGCGATTGTACAGCGTCTTTACATAGCCGTCGGCCTTGGCCTGCTCAACAATGTGCTTCATATACTCGTGTACGCCGTTATATTTATCGAGGTATGCGTCCATATACGCCTTTGCCTCGTTCGGAAAAACGCCGATATCCTGCGCAAGCGACCAGGCCGAAATGCCGTAGACGATGCCGAAGTTTACCGCCTTTGCTCTGCTGCGTTGAAGGCTCGTGACCTCACTGAGCAGAGTGTCAAACACCTGTGACGCTGTCACAGCGTGGATATCCTCGCCGCTTGCAAACGCCTCCTGCATGTGCTTGTCGTTTGAGATATGCGCAAGCAGGCGCAGCTCGATCTGGCTGTAGTCAGCGTCAACGAGCACCTTGCCCTTTGAGGCAATAAACATTTTTCTTATCTGACCGCCGAGTTCCTTGCGGATGGGGATGTTCTGCAAATTGGGCTCGGTGCTTGAAAGTCTGCCCGTTGCTGTAACGGTCATTTGGAAGTTTGTTCTTATCCTGCCGTCGGGCTCAATGAGCTTAAGTAGACCGTCAGCATAGGTCGATTTGAGCTTTGTGAGCATTCTGTAGTCCAAAATGCGCTCGATTATCGAGTGCTTGCCCCTGAGCTTTTCCAAAACATCGGCATTTGTGCTCCAGCCGGTCTTTGTTTTCTTGCCCGAGGGCAGCATCAGCCGGTCAAACAGCACCTCGCCGAGCTGCTTTGGCGAATTAATATTGAACTCGCCGCCGGCAAGCTGCCATATCTCATTTCGAAGCTTCTCTATGCCGTCGTTAAGGCTTGCGCCGAACTCGCTGAGCGCCGCTCTGTCGACCAAGAAGCCGACCGATTGCATATCGGCAAGCACCTGACACAGCGGAAGCTCGATCTCGTAATAAAGCTTTTCCATGTCAAGCTGCTTAAGCTTTTCCCCGGTCACGGGTTTGAGCCTGTATATCGCCTCCGTGCCGTGGAGCTCGGTGCCGAGATAGCGCATGCTCACCCGCTCTAAGGGGTAGTCGCTCTCGGTGGCCTCGAGAAGATACGCAGCCAGCGCAGTGTCGTACACAAAGCCATCCAAAGGCAAGTTCTCCGCAATGAGCTTAGACATGAGGTCTTTTACATTGTGGGATACTTTCCTGGTCTCGGCGGAAAACACGAGTTTCAGCAGGCTATTATAGTCGTCGCCCAAGCTGCCCCAGCGGGCGGTGTAAACGCTTTTTCCGTCGCAAAGCTCAATACTGTCAAAGTCTTCGCTCATCTGAACCGCGACAAGCTCTGCTGCCCTAACTGCCGCAGATATTGTCTCAAAATCAGCATCATCAAATACGGGAAAGTGCTCAATGGCTGCGCTTTCAGTTTCTGCCTCGGTCTCGGCAATGCCCCATTTTTCAATGAATTTATTAAAGCCGAGCTTTTTAAACAGGCCGTAAAGCTCCGGCTTATAGTTTTTATCCCAAAGTGCATCCTCGGGCTTGAAGCTTATGGGCGCTTCGGTGCATATGGTCGCGAGCTCATACGATAGCTCGGCACTTTCCCTGCCGTCTCTGAGCTTTTTGCGTACGCCCTCTTTGATCTCAAGCTCATCAAGATTTGCATAGATATACTCAACGCTCGTGTAGCGTTGAATAAGATCCATTGCGGTTTTCTCGCCGACGCCGGCAACGCCCGGGATATTGTCCGACGAGTCGCCCATCAGGGCTTTGAGGTCAACAATGTGTATGGGGTCAAAGCCGTACTCCTCCCTGAACAGCTCGGGAGTGTACTCCTTTGTCTCCTGCTGACCCATGCGGGTCTTCACATGGCAGACATGCGTTGTCTCGCTTATGAGCTGGAAGCTGTCCTTATCGCCGGTAACGATGCGGCAGTCCCAACCTGTCTTTTCGCAAATTTTGCCCACAGTGCCGAGAAGGTCGTCCGCCTCAAAGCCCTCAAGCTCAAGGTGCAGGATGCCCATTGCATCAAGCACCTGCTTTAGAACCGGCATCTGCACTGCAAGTTCCTCCGGCATGCCCTTACGATGCGCCTTGTAGCCGTCATAGCGCAGGTGGCGGAAGGTCGGCGCTTTAAGGTCAAAGGTCACGCAGACAGACTCGGGCTTTTCGCTGTCAAGAAGCTTATGCAATATCGCCAGAAATCCATATATGCCGTTTGTGGGCGTGCCGTCGGGCGCGTTGAGCTGCCTTATGCCGTAAAAGGCTCTGTTTACAATGCTGTTTCCGTCTAATATCAGTAGTTTCATTATCATTCCTCGCCGCGAAGTCTGATTATCCTGTCTCGAAGCTCTGCCGCAAGCTCAAATTCGAGCATCTTCGCAGCGGCCTTCATCTGCTTTTCAAGCTCGGCTATGAGTGCCTTGCGCTCGCCCCGCGTCATCTTAACGCCGTCTTTTCTGTGGGCGGCGCTCGAGGCGTCGGACGATATCTCGATCATATCACGAACGCTTTTGATTATGGTTTTCGGAACTATGCCATGTTCGGCGTTATACTTTGCCTGCTTTGCACGGCGGCGCTCGGTCTCATCGATTGCAAGACGCATGGAGCGTGTGACGGTGTCTGCATACATGATGACCAAGCCGTCAGCGTTTCTCGCCGCTCTGCCGATGGTCTGGATAAGGCTCGTTTCGCTGCGCAGGAAGCCCTCCTTATCGGCATCGAGGATGGCGACAAGGCTCACCTCGGGAAGGTCAAGTCCTTCGCGCAAAAGGTTTATGCCGATGAGAACATCAAATTCGCCGAGGCGCAGGCTGCGGATTATCTCCATGCGCTCGATAGCGTCGATATCATGATGCATGTAGCGGCACTTGATGCCGACATTGCCGAGATATTCAGTCAGATCCTCCGCCATTTTCTTTGTGAGCGTTGTTACGAGAACTCTTTGCTGCTTTTCAATGCGCTGGTTTATCTCGCCGATGAGGTCGTCTATCTGCCCTTCGATGGGGCGCACAGATATCTCGGGGTCGAGAAGTCCTGTGGGCCTTATTATCTGCTCTGCGACCTGCCCCGCCCTTTCGCGCTCGTAATCGCCCGGCGTTGCGGAGACATACACCGCTTGGTGTATTCGCTCCTGAAACTCCTCAAACTTAAGCGGACGGTTGTCAAACGCCGATGGCAGGCGGAAGCCATAGTCGACAAGGGCTTCCTTTCTCGCCCTGTCGCCGCGGTACATCGCGCGCACCTGCGGGAGCGTCACATGGCTTTCGTCGACAAACAGCAGGAAATCATCAGGAAAATAGTCAAGCAGCGTCATCGGCGCGCTTCCGACGGGTCTGCCGGATATTATCCTCGAGTAGTTTTCTATGCCCGTGCAGTAGCCAAGCTCCTGCATCATCTCAATATCATAATTTGTACGCTGCGATATGCGCTGTGCTTCGAGAAGCTTACCGTTTTCCTCAAAAAACTTCACCCTCTCCTCGCACTCGGCGCGGATATCGTCGATTGCCTTTGCCATCTTCTCCTTGCTGACGACATAGTGGCTCGCAGGGTAAATGGCAGCGTGGTTTAAGTATCTTAGCACTGTGCCGGTCACAACATTGACCTCGCTTATGCGGTCGATCTCATCGCCGAAAAACTCGACCCTTATCGCCTTGTCGCTTGAATAGGCGGGGAAAATTTCGACAGTATCGCCGCGCACTCTGAACATATTGCGCTCAAAAGCAATGTCATTGCGCTCGTATCGAATCTCGATGAGCTTTTTTAAAAGCTCATCAAAGTTCTTGGTCTGCCCCTGTCTGAGCGAGATGACCATGTTTTTATAGTCAATTGGATCGCCGAGACCGTAGATGCAGGACACGGAGGCCACGACTATGGTGTCCCGTCGTTCAAAAAGGCTGGAGGTCGCACTGTGTCTTAACCGCTCTATCTCATCGTTTATGGAGCTGTCTTTCTCAATGAATGTATCGGTATGCGGAATGTAGGCTTCGGGCTGATAGTAATCGTAGTATGACACGAAGTATTCCACTGCGTTTTCGGGGAAAAACTCTCTGAACTCGGCGCACAGCTGCGCTGCAAGTGTCTTGTTGTGCGCAAGCACGAGTGTTGGGCGGTTGAGCCTCGCAATGACGCTTGCCATTGTAAAGGTCTTGCCCGAGCCGGTAACGCCCAAAAGCACCTGCTCATCTATGCCGTTTTCGATGCCGTTTACAAGCGTATCTATCGCCTCGGGCTGGTCACCCATGGGCGCATACGGTGAAACAAGCTTGAATTTATCCATTGAGAGCCTCCGCTGAAATTTATTATAGTATTATATCATGTTTATTCCCAAATCACAAGAAAATCAGCCGTTTTAAAAACGGCTGATTTTAAGCTTCTTATTCTTTTTAACCTGCAAGCGCAAGTCTTGAGATCATTGCGGCAAACTGCGCTCTTGTAGAGCAGCCCTGCGGGTACAGCGTACCGTCGCCCATGCCGATGATAACGCCCTTGCTTATGCACCAGTTCATCGCCGGTACGGCATAATCAGAGATGTAGTCTGCATCGGTAAAGGCCGAGGTCTTGCCCGAAGCAGCCGAGCCATCGTTTGCGTATCTGTACACAAATGCGGCAAGCTGCTCGCGGGTCACGCTCTCATCGGGACGGAAGGTGTTGTCGTCATAGCCCATGACTATACCTGCATTATAGCCCCAAATGATCGCATCTTTGCACCAGCTCGAGTCAACATCGGTAAACGGGCAGGTCTTCCCTGCAACGGACGGAGATCCGGCAAGACGGTACAGCACGGTGACGACCTGACCTCTGGACACTGCGCCCTCGGGGGCGAAGCTGTTTGCGTCGGCGCCTATCATGAGTCCGTTGTCGTAGCAATACTTGACATTGTCATAGAACCACGAACCCATGCTGACATCGGTAAACGGCAGGTTATTGATGATCGCATCGGGCTTGGAGTTCATGTAATCATCGGAAATGGACATCATCCATGACATGCCGAGCTCACCGTAGTGGGCGGACATGATGCCGACGATGTTGAAAATGAGCGTTGCAAACTCGTCCGGGCATTTTGCAACGATCTTGATGACAGTAAGCGTAAGGGGCTTTACCATCTTCTTGACCTGTTCAAAATTATACTCGGTTATGCCGGCCTCGCGCATGGCATCGAGGAACAGGTTCGCAACGAAGTTTACGATCTCCTCGGTGGACTTGTTCTCGATAACATAGATGAGCTCACTGAGGTTCTTGACTGCGTTTTTGCTGAGTATCTGCACGAATGTATCCCACTGGTCAGGGTATGTGCCGATGAGCGGCAGAACGATCTCCTGAATGTCGTCCTGAGCCTCAAAAACCTCAGCTCTCGTAGTAAAGACTTCGGTGAACAGCTTCTGAACAAAGCGGTCAAGGAACTCGCCCTGCGACATGGTGATGCCGTTTTTGAGGTTGATTATCTTGGAAATGGTCGCTTTGGGGGTCACAGTCACATACTTAAAATCATCAATACGGTATGTACCCGCATTTTCAAAGGTCGAGAAGACCTCAAGCATATCCGCCTTGAGCTCGTCATAGTTCTCGTCGAGCTTTGCGCTGGGCAGGACATGGTCGACACCGTATCTGCCAAAGCCCATGCACTCGGGTGCGACCTTGACAACAAGGTCGTTATAGTTAACGATGTTGTGAATGTTGTTGTAGATACTGCTGCCTATCTTGTTTACATCTGCACCCATAGGCGGCTCGTAGCAGTAGAAGTAAACATCGTCCGCCGTCAGTTCAACATTCTTGCCGATGCCGCCGCCGGAGGCGATTATATCGTCTATCGCGCCGCCGAGCATGTTAGTGCCCGCTGCACCACGGCTGTAGCCGGTGCACCAAAGCTTGATCTTTCCGGTGATCTCCGTGTGCTTTGCAAGATACTCCTTCAGGAACGCAAGCGCCGTGTCGCGGCAGATGGCAAAGCCCGTGTGCTCGCTCTCAAGGCCGACATTCAGGTCGCCTGCCCACTCGGCATAGTAGCCGCAGCCACGCAGGCCTATACCGATGACGGTGTATTTCTCGCCATCTATGTATATGACCTTGTTTGCAATGCCTACACCGAAGGTGTTTCTGCCGGGTCTTTCGGTAAAGTCCTTGTTGGCCTCAAAATCCTTGAAGCCTATCTGATCAAAGAAATCTATAAGGTTTGCAGGGCCCTCCTTGTACCTTGCGGGGTCGGCAACATTACCCGCCGCAAAGCACATTGCCATGGTCACGGTCGCAAGATCCTGCCTGTAGTTATAGCCTGTTTGAGTAAAATACTCGTCGCTATAGGTAAACGGGCAAGGGTGATCCGTTTCCGAATCGTCATGTCCGGCATTGAACATGACTGTGCCGGTGATCGTTTCATACTCGTCTCCCGCCGCAAATACCGACAGCGGCGCAAGGGAAACTAGCAGCACGAGCACCAGCAGGACGCTTATGGCTTTTTTCATACACTATCCTCCACCATATATATTTGATTTTGCCTTTTCGCCTCTTTTTCAGCTATCGAAAACATGATGATGAGAAGTGCAGCCTCGGGGAACGGGCAGAATATGCCGGGGTTAGTCATCGACATAGCAAGTATTCCGGCGTAGGAGAAGCCGAAAATGATCTGCTTGCTGTGCAGATTCGTGACTATAAGGCGCATTCTCTCTCCGAACAGCCAGCAATATGACATTACACCGATGGTGCCCATGGAGCCCATGACCTGAATGATGGCATTGTGATAAAACACGAGGCTGCCGGGTATGATAGCTTTGAATATTCCTACATTTTTTGTACTTCCGAGCCCTACTCCATTTATGGGGCATGCAAGGAAGTCCTTTATTCCAAGTTCAATAAAGCTCACTCTTGTCTCGCTGGAGGATATGATGCTGCCCTCGACAAGTCTGCTTGAATACAACGCGGGGATGTACTTAACTCCGACATAGCACAGTGCGGCGACCAAAAGCAGGAACGCCCAGTTGTACCACCTGTGCTCGGCGATGCTCTCCCGCCTGAGATGGCAGATATAAAGTCCGCTGACAAAGCCGATCATCGCGCCGAAAAGCAGGCCGCTTCTCGACCCGCTCATGACGAGTGCAAGGCACATGACGGCATAGCCTATAAGATGTATCCTGCGGCGCTCTATCAAAAGGCACGAGGCAGGCAGTGTCATCAATAGGACGCTCGCGACATAGTTTCTCGGCTTAAAAAACAGTACGCTCCCCTTTTCGATAAAGTGTTCAAGATTGACGGCATAGAAAATGAGCACCACTGCCGAGGCAACGAGTCCCGCCGTGAAGAGAATGTCCGCCATGCGCTCGACACGGTCGTACTCTCTCTCGTTTTCGAGTCGGGAATTAACAAGAAAATACAGGCCGAGCATAACAACGCCGAGGCCGAGCATATAATAAAGGCTCGTCGCTCTGAAATAATCCTTTGCCGAGATAGTTCCGACACCGCCAATGAGCAGTGCCGCCGACACGGCGCACAGCGGAATGGTGAACCTGCCCTTTACGAGCGGTCTGCGGTAATGCACAAGGTTGAACACGGCTGCTATCGCAAACGGCACGGCAGCATACGGCACATACGGCACAAGCGACGTATAATCCGTATAATACCGTGTTGAAAGCAGAAAAATGCAAAGTATCGGGCAGACTATCGACAGCAGATCGTCACAGAAAACGAGCAGCAAAACCGTGACCGCAACGAGCAGATACATGACGGGAAGCTGCGTTTGCGTCACAAGCGCAAACAGCGATACCACAAACAGCACCGGGCAAAAGCCCTTGCTGTTCCACGCTTTTGAAGCTAAATACTGTCCGTTTTCAAAAAAATCATGCAAATTCAAATCAATTTCCTCAACTTAATGATCTTTAGTCGGCTCGCGGGCATCAGACCCGCAGCCGAAATCTGAACACTGTATATAGAATACACTATATCGAGCATTTTTTCAACACAAAAAGGCTTTGAACGAAATTCGTTCATATACAATTATAACCGTTCAGGCGAAACAAATCGGTCGAATACGCCCGTTTTTTCCTTATCGCCCTTGAAAGAATAATAATATCGTGTTACAATCTAAAAAAATTGCGGAGGTGCCTTAATGAGCAGAGAAGAGGTCAAAAAGCAGATAGAAGAGGAAGATAATTACCACTATAACGACGAGCTGTTTTACACCGGCGAGGGCGATCTTTTAGATACCGCCGAGGGGCGTGCAAAGTTTTGCAGGCTCAACGAGACGACCGTTTTCAGAAAGAAAGACCCCGGCGTGTGGAACAACTACATTTGGGTGTTCAACAACCAGGGTGTCGGCATGACGATAAAAAAGCAGAGCCGCGTTGACCCGAAGCTCATGGAGTGCATCGATTACGACGCAGACGGCAATGAGGTCAGCAAGTCCTACGACCCTGCATAACTTCGATTATAAAAACAGACCCGATGATTTTTTCATCGGGTCTGTTTTTCAGCTATTCCACTGCTTGACCTGCTCACGCAGCCAGTTTGCCCATTCATCAATGCCCTCGCCAGTTCTTGCGGAGATGGGGATGATCTTGATGTTGGGGTTGAGCTTCGTTACATAGCGCTTGCAGGCTTCAAGGTCAAAGTCAAAGTACGGCATGACATCGATCTTGTTAACAAGAAGCACATCGCAGATGGAGAACATCAGCGGGTACTTGAGAGGCTTATCGTGTCCCTCGGGAACAGAAAGGATCATCGCGTTTTTGACAGCGCCCGTGTCAAACTCGGCAGGACACACGAGATTGCCGACGTTTTCGAGGATGGCAAAATCAACATTCTCCGTGCCAAGGCCCTCGAGGCCCTGCTTTGTCATACCTGCGTCAAGATGGCACATGCCGCCGGTGTGCAGCTGGATGACCTTTGCGCCGGTCTCGGCAATGGTGTGAGCGTCGACATCGGAGTCGATATCCGCTTCCATAACGCCGATGCGCATCTCATCCTTGAGTGCGGCTATGGTAGCCTTAAGGGTCGTGGTCTTGCCCGAGCCGGGAGACGACATGAGGTTGAGCAGGAAGGTCTTTTCCTGCTTGAGCTCCTTCCTCAGCTCATCGGCCTCGCGGTCGTTATTCTCAAACACGCTCTTTTTGATCTCTAAAACTCTGAACTTATCCATTGTTTCACCTCATATATCTGTTAGTTTAATGAATCCATTATCGTATTGAGTATATCGTCAAAATTTCTGCTGTTGACGGAATACTCGGCGCTTGCAGCAAAGGTATAATGCTCGGACTTATTGCGGCGCTCGGCTATCGCGGCCTGAAGCTTGGGGTATATATCAAAGTCGGAAACGCTAACGGCCGCACCGGCGGCGGACATATAGCCGCTGTCACCGATAAAGGCGGAGTTATTTTCGCTCGAGGTAAACCACTTGATAAACAGTGCCGATGCCCGCTCGGAGTTAGTGTCGGACGCTGTCATCGTTATGCCGGTGACCTCTTCGACGTAGGCAGGCTCGCCGTCCTTCACGCAGGGGTAGGTCGCAAAATCGATCTCATCAGCGTCGATGGCATAAGCATAGCGCATAACGTCCACAGACGAAACTATCGCGCACGGAAGCTTGCCCTCGCCCACCTGCTTTGCCGCATCCTCACTGCCTGCGCCGAAGCCTCGGTTATAGGCGGTCTCGGCCAGGAGCTTGTATATGTACTTGCAGTTTTTGTTGCTGGTCTCATATGGACTTGCAGCGTCAAATTCGTCCTTGAACTGAGATGCCGCGGTCCTGAAAAACAGCGAGTAGTCGGTTATCGTGAAGAAGCTGCCGCCGTTTCTTGAATAATACTCGTCAGCGACAGAGCAGAGCTTTTCAAAATTGGATATCGCAGAAAAGTCCGAAAACAGCTTGGTATTGACCATGAAAACATCGGTCTGAGCGGCTATCGGCACGGCTGCAAGGCTTCCGTCAACGGAGGCTGCCTCCGTCATCTCAGCGTTAAACTCCGATGCTTCCCAGTTGCCGAAATAGGTGCTCAGGTCAGCCAGAACGCCGCTTTCTGCCATATAAGCTGCATAATCGGTATCGCACACGACCATATCCGGCAGACTTCCCTTTTCGTCTATTGCCTTATCCAGCTGCTTATAAAGCTCGGTTTTGCTGTCAAACGCCTTTGTCTTAACGGTGACGCCGTACTTTGCGCCCTCGCCCTTATTGTAGTTATCGGCAAGGCCGGCAAAGCTCTGCCACATCTTGTCGTTATTGACATACCACACGGTCACCTCGGTGTCCGCATCCGGCTTAAGTGGCGCATAATGCGCAAAGTAGACATACACCGCACCTGCGATAACTAAAACGACCGCCAAAAATATTCCGAGTGTGTATTTTATCTTTGACATTTCCTTTCAAATTTCCTCAAAAAAGTATTATAATGCAATGATTTTCTTTAATATTTATACCACATCGCACAGTCGTTTTCAATAATATTGTGTCGATTATTATTTTAATTGAAAAATCGATGCCTTCGTGATATCATAATCATGTATTTTTGTACCCTCGGAGGCGTTAGTATGAGAAACAAATTTAAAAGGATAATAAGCTCCGTTCTAACGGTCGTTATGCTTTTCGGTCTTGTCTGCAACAGTGCGGTCTTCCCCGCCTATGCTGCGGATGCCTGCGGCTATGACCCGGCAAAGACCATGTCCGATCTCGATTTTTCGGGCGAGGAAGCGCAGGCCGGCAGCAGCTACAGCATCTCGACTGCCGACGAGCTCAGCCTGTTTGCCAAATACGTCAACGCAGGCAAGCCGACAGAAGGCGTCACCTTCTACCTGACCTCCGATATTAAGCTTAAAAATGTCGTCTGGACGCCTATCGGAAGCGCGGTCGGCACCCCCTTCAAGGGCGTGTTCGACGGCTGCGGCTATGCCGTTTTGAAGCTCACGGTCGACTCGCAGGAAAATGACCAGGCTCTGTTTGGCTATGTAAGCGGCTCGGCTGCCGAGATAAAGAACCTCGGCGTTGAGGGCACGCTGAGCGGTCAGACCAACGCTGCCGGTATCGCCGCGAACCTCAATGGCGCAAAGATCGCGAACTCGTGGAACGCCGTTGATGTTACGGGCATAGATAATGTCGGCGGTATCGCCGCAAATGTAAACGGCGGCACTATCACCAACTGCACAAACTACGGATACGTTTCCTGCACGGCGAGCGTCGGCGCTATAGCAGGCAGCCTGAACGACGGAAGCACCGTTGAATACTCCTACTATGTTTACTACTCCGCCGACAAGGCTGTCGGAAGCCAAACCGGCACGAACACGCAGTCGGTCTATCGTTTCTCTACAAGCAGCACCGAGGTGCTTGCCGAAAAGGAGCTGACCGTCGGCGGTGAGACCAGCAACAACATGCTCACCCTCCTTAACGAATGGCTCGACATGCAGGAAAAGGGTCACAATTACCGCAGTTGGGTATTTGACACCTCGACGACCGCAAAGCAGCGTGTCGACGGCAACTACCCCAGCCTCGAATACCCCGACTATGTTGCCCCCGTTGAAAGCACCTACACTGCAACAGCGACCATGACCGCACTGTACGAGGCCAAGCAAAACGCCGTTGAGGGCGGCTGCTACAGCATATCGAGCACCGATGAGCTCAAATATTTCAGAGATTATGTAAACCAAGGCTTCAAAACCGACGGGGTCATCTTCTTCCAGGACAAAGATATTCTCATGACAACCACCGCCGACAGCTGGGAGCCTATCGGTAATGACGAAAAGGTCGCATTCCAGGGTACCTTTGACGGTCAGGGCTATGTCCTCACCGGCATGGCGATAGACGGCAGTTCAAACGGACTCGGCCTGTTCGGCTATGTTAATAATGCAAACTCTGTTATTAAGAATGTTGGTGTATTCGGCGTTATCGTCGCCGGCGACAATTGCGGTGCCATCGTGGGTGAGCTCATGATGGGCACGGTATCAAACTGCTGGTTTGACGGCGAGATGAATGCAAAGGATCGCATTGGCGGCATTGTCGGCAAGGCAGATCAGGCACAGATACTCAACTGCGTTGACTTTGCGACCATCAGCGGCGACAAGAGCGTCGGCGGCATCGTCGGAGCTTGCTCGAGCTCCACTACCGTTAAATACTGCTACTATCCGCAGGATCTTGCCAGCGGCTGCGGCCAGTCAAGCGGCAGCCAGACCGCACTTATCGCCTTCAGCAAGGATGGCTCGGATTTCACACTCGAGAGATCTGTCGTAGTCGGCAGCGCATCGGGCATCAAGCTTCTGAATGTTCTCAACCACTGGGTCACCTATCTTGCAATGGATTCGACCTACCGCTACTGGAAGATAGACGACTCCGTGTCCGGTGTTGCCAGAATTCAGGGCACCCACCCGACACATCTGTATCCCGGTGACGGCTCGGGCGTTAAACGCGTGGACGAGCCTCACTTTGATGTCGACGACGAGACTAACCCCTACAATGTTAAATACATTGAAACTGCAACGATGACCGAGCTATACGACAGCGGTGTTGATGCCGTTGCGGGCGGTCATTACAGCATAAACAGCGGTGAAGAGCTTAAAAAGCTCGCGCTTTACGTCAAGGATAACCATGCTACCAAGGATGTCACCTTCTATCTGACAAAGGATGTCGATATATCCGTCAAGGCGCTCGGCAACGATTCAGACGGCTGGTTGCCGATAGGCTGCGATTACAGCGTTCTTGAAAGCGGCTCACTGACCCGTGTCTTTAACGGCACCTTTGACGGCTGCGGCTACACAGTCTATGGCCTGTACATTTATAATGAAAAGGGCGACAATGTCGGCCTTTTCGGCAGGATAAGAAATGCCGTTATCAAAAACCTCGGCGTTATCGGCGGCATCGTCGGTGAATTTAACTGCGGCGGCATTGCCGGTAAGTCAGACAGCAGTACCGTCACAAACTGCTGGGCAAATGTCAGCATCCAGTCCGAGTCCGAGACCGGCGGCATCGTCGGAAGAATGGACGATACCACCGTTGAAAACTGCGTGTCCTACGGCGCAACGCTCTGCGCAGGCGGCGAGACCTGCATCTCCGGCGGTATCGCAGGCGATGTCCTCGGAAAATCGGCCATCAAAAACTGCTACTACCTTAAGGACACTGCTCAGGACGGCTATAACAGTGCACCGTCCGGCGCAGAGATAAATATCCTCACCTTTACATATGGCTTTGAGCAGGACGACTACTACTGCACGCTTGAGAGAGCAACGCAGATAGACGATATCACAACCACGAGCCTGCTCGATGCGCTAAATGCCTGGGTGTTTTTGCAGAATAACGGCCAGTACAGCGGCTGGCGTAACTCCGTCACCCTCATCGGCGAGGGCGACCATTCCGGCCACTATCCGAGGCTCATGACTCCCGGCCAGTTCCAGGACAGCGACCCGAACGAGGAATATGACGGCGACTACACCGCTACTGCAACGGTCAGCCAGCTCTACTCCACGGGCTCTGACGGCATTGAGGGCTGCGCATACAGCATAAACGGCCTTGACGACCTTGAGGCGCTGCAAAAATATGTTGCCGCAGGGCGCAAGACCAAGGGCATCATCTTCTTCATGACCCGCGATGTTGACATGAGCTACAAGTATCATGTAGACGGCAACTCGTGGAAGCCCATCGGCGATGTCGATAACCCATTTCAGGGCATCTATGACGGCCAGGGCTACACAGTAAAGTATATATACATCAACACAGGCGCCGATGATCAAGGCCTGTTCGGTCACGTGAATATGGGCGCGACTATTAAGAATCTCGGCATATGCGGAGCAGTCAGAGCCAGCACAAATGCAGGTGGTATTGTTGGTGACTTCAATCTCAGCACGCTCGCAAACTGCTGGTCATCATGTGAGGTCGCAGCAACCAGCGGTAATGCCGGCGGTCTGGTCGGCGGAGCAAACAGCGGTACTATCGTCAACTGCACAAGCTATGGTGCCGTGACAAGTAGCGGCGCATACGGCGCAATAGCCGGTTATGCCGCACTGACATCGATCAAATACTGCTATTACCTCTACGGCACCTGTCAGCAAGCATACAGCCCCGGCTCAACTGCAGTTGCCACCGGCGTACAGTACTTTAACGGCACGAGCTCTGCCTGTGTGCTGCACGAAAAGGTCGATGTAGAGGGCACCACGACGCAGAATGCTCTGAGCGCGCTCAAGCTCTATGTCGACGCCCATCCCGAGACCAACTACTGCTACTGGGTCATCGGCAACACCGAGGAATACCTCAAGATGGGCGTTGCTCTCTTCCCTGTTCTCATCTCCGCATCAGGAACGATGGGCGACAAGGACTTTAAAGAAGTTCAGGCATACTTCAACGACACCGAATATTACTCGGTCATCAAGGCGATAAACGCCGCAAATGATGCCGAAGGCGGCGGCGATGTCATCCTCGCAACGAATGTCGTGTTCTATGTGAATAATGACGCAACGCTCGACAGCGATGTGCGGCTCGTCACCGACAAATACTCGGCTGTCATCAAGTCAAACCTGAAGCTTCAGAGCATGCAGCAGTTTGACGGCTACTTCACCATAAAAGACGGCGGCAAGATATACCTTTGGGACAGCGACAAAAACGATTATGCTCTGTTCATGTACTCGCAGAAGAAAGCAGACCCAAGCTGCAACAGCGTGATATACGGCACTACGGGACTTAACTTTCGCTCGTCGCCTGTAACCGGCGATCACCCCACGGCATATAACCTCAGTCTTGAGGACGGCGAGTTTATCATAAACTCCACGCTCGACAGCGGCAATCCACACGGCATACCCGGCGGCAGCACGCTCACGATACAAAGCCGCGCGACATTGAATGTCGGCGCAAACGCAAGGATACGCACGACAGGCGGCGCGGTCGTCATGAACGAAGGCACCGTGAAGATCGGCAACGCAACGCTTGACCGCAACGGCGGCACCAGGATGAAGGGCGTTTTTGAGGATGACGGTGGCACCGTCACCCTCCCCTACATCTACAAAGAGGGCTACACCCTGCGCGGCTGGTCGGACGCAAACGGCACGATCCACGTCGCAGGCTCGCGAGTCAAGGATGTCCAGTCGGGCAGCACATTCAAGGCTGAGTGGAGCCTTAGTGAAACGACAGCAGACCCCTACCCGGGCGACGATGCGTTCTCGGACGACACGCCCGTGTACAACATCCCCATCACCGTCATCCAGTCTAACGGCGGCACCATCTCCCCGGGCAGCATGATGGCTGCAAAGGGCGAGAACCTGTCGTATCAGATATCCCCCGACACAGGCTACAAGATAAAAACCGTACTCGTTGACGGTCAGCCGGTGGAGATCGACGAAAACAATTGCTACCACTTTATAAGCATCAGCCGTGCGCATAACATCATCGCACTGTTTGCAAAGCAGACAAACGAGGCATATTACAGCTGGACAAATCCGTTTAAGGATATTTCAAAGAACGACTGGTTCTATGAAAGCGTCAGGTATACAGCTTCCGCTGAGCTCTTTAACGGCACGGATGCCACGGTATTCGCCCCCGACGAAGCTACGACCCGTGAAATGATCGTCACTGTGCTTTGGCGCGTGGCGGGCAGTCCCATCGTTCCTGCTGCCAACGGCATAAGCTTCAAGGATGTCAGCCGCGACAGCTACGCCTATGAGGCAATACGCTGGGCTTCGATGTTCAACATCGTTGAGGGCTACGGCGACGGCACCTTCGGCTACGGCGACCCGATACTGCGTGAGCAGCTCGTGACCATAATGTTCCGCTTTGCAAAAAACTATGTCGGCGTTGATGTCTCGCTGGCTGATTCGACGAACATCCTGGGCTACTCCGACGTTTTGCAGATATCGCAGGGTATGGCACAGCCGTTCCAGTGGGCTGTCGGCGCAAAGATCATTTACGGCACTTCAGCTACAACGCTTGAGCCGAGAGGCATGGCGACCCGTGCGCAGGTCGCAGCTGTGTTCCAGCGCTTCTGCACAAACTTCATGGATACAGTCCCCGTTTTCAAAACATAATCTATTCATGTAAAAATCCGTCGTGGCTAGCCACGACGGATTTTTAAAGCTTCTATAAAGCTTATATTCAGTTATCAAGCCGGTCATCAAGCGGCGCTTTTAAGCAGACCTTTCAGAAATTCGCTGACCTTATATACATTGTCATGATTAAACCAGTCGGAAATCTTTACATCCGTATTACTGAAAATTGCGCCCAGAGAGCCGACATCATGGTTTCTGGTCTCAGCAACGACGCCCCAAACAGTTTCGCCGTTTTCATTTTTACCCTGCGTGATATTGAGAATATAACCGACTTGATTTAATATGTCGCTGACACTGTAATAATCGCCGAGCTTAGTATAGAAATCGGACATCGCAGCTGTAAAGTTTAAAAGCTCTCCGCTTTCAAGCTCATCAAAATTTATCTCGCTGCGTATCTTTTCCGGAACCACACCCACTGTAGTGCCTATATGCTCAAGTGTATCGGGAAGTCCGATGTAGGACAAAAGCTGATTGATAGTCTGAATATTATATTTGACGAGCTTTTCGACCGTAAAGTCAGTATCAAGCTCACATACCTTTTCCAAAAGGAGTATCCTACCGGTCGAAACCCTGTTTGAATCCGCAAGCTTGCGGAGCTCAGTATCATCCGTCATCGTTTGGCTGAGGATCGAAAATCCTCCTTCAAGACTTTTATCGAGCTCTTCTATTGCACTAACCACCGTATCACGGACTGCATCCGCACGCTCTTCGTCATCATCAAGCACGGTCACAAGCACAGAGTTCTTATAGTCGGTGATATAGCCTTTATCTTCCATGGCATCAACGGTGACCTTTACGGCTTCGTCATATTTTTTACCGACGACACTTATGTCTGCCGTTATCTTCTCGGCATCACCGTTCACTGCATCTACATCAACGACAATATTTCGGTCGTTCACCTCAAGCCTTATGCTCGGGTTAACATCGAGCATAACGACAGTGTTTGCCGCCATTGGCAGATGCGTAATGTTCCCATCTATATCCGTAGTACCGATATCGGCCTTGCCGAGACCGAAGAACATGGCAGCAGAGCCGACAACGATGACAGCGAGAGACGCAGCCAGCGTCCTCCAACTTTTATAGCCGTCTTTTTTTGACATGGTCTGCATATCGCTCTCAAACAGCTCATCAATATAGCGGTCGTTTACCGAACCGATGTATTTAAGTAAGTCTTCTTTTCTCAAAGAGGAATACCTTCTTTCATCAAGTGCTTTTTAAGCTTTGCTCTGAGCCTGAAAAGCATCGTTGTTGTTTTTGAAACGGATATATCGTATCGTTCTGCTATATCGGAAATGGGGTCAAGCATCCAATAGCGACGCATGAACACCCCCCGCTCAACGGTGTTGAGATCTTCCAGGAATTTGTTCAGTGCCGCTACTATCTCTGCCGAATCTGCTCTGCGCTCAAGCTCGTCATAGCCGGATATACACTCGGCCAACTCATCGAGCACCACCGGTGTTTCCCCGCCGCCGCGCTTATCGCTGTTTTTCTGACGCAGCTTATCAAGCGCAAGGTTTCGGGTTATCTTGCCGATGAACGACGACAGCGAGTTCGGCTCGTTTGGCGGGATGCTCCCCCAAACTCGCATGAGCGCATCGTTTACGCATTCTTCGCTGTCCTCATCATTGCCGAGAATATTATATGCTATGCGGTGGCAGTATCGACCATATTTACTAGTTGTCTGTTCAAGAGCTTCTTCTGATCGATTCAGAAAAAGCTCAACTATATTGCGGTCGTCCACATTTTTCTCCTATCTGCTCCGCCCCTACTAATTAAGACGGAATTTGTAATTAAGTATCACATTTTTCGGCGCAGATTTCAAGGTTTATTTTTCAAAATTTTAATTACGGGGTGTTTCTTTTAACAAAATTGAATTTTTGTTGTTGTGATAAATCCCGCTTTATGCTATATTTATGGACGATATTGTTTGTATTTTCGGCCTTCGGCCGAGGAAAGAGGGAGCTTTATGAAAACAAGAGTGATCTCGGCCTGCGTGCTGATTATTTTAGTTGTTGCATGCTTCGCCATTTCCCCCGTGACCCGCATCCTGTTTCTGCTAGCGGCGCTCATCATGGGCATTTGGGAGATGTGCCACGCCGTCAGCCTTAAGGATATAAAATGTACGAGCTGGGTATTGTATATCTATGCAGTGCTTGCCACAGCCGGTATTTTCCTCATGGAGGGCAACTCTTACTCGGTCATGCTGTTTTTCCTCGCCGTGTTTGCCGTGTTCACCGTGGGCATTTGCAAGGACGATATCAGCGGCCCCGGCACTCTTGCCAGCCTCGGCATTCTCGTCTATCCGACCGTTCCCCTGCTTATGATAATGGATCTTTCGCTGCGTCAGGATTGGATACCCGTTTTTGCGATCGCCTGCATCTCCACCTGGGTGTGCGACTCGTTTGCTCTGTTTGGCGGCAAATGGTTTGGCAAGCATAAGCTTGCACCGAAGGTCAGCCCCAACAAGACTATCGAGGGCAGCGTCACCGGTGCCGTTTCGTCGATGGTCGCAGGCGTTATCCTGTACTTTGTCTTTAGGGGCACTGATTATAACATTTCCCTCGTCACCTGTGTTCTGACCGGCCTTATCTGCTCAAGCTTCGGGCAGGTCGGCGACCTTGCCGCGTCTCTTATAAAGCGCATGGCAGGTCTGAAGGATTACAGCAACCTCATCCCCGGTCACGGCGGAGTTATGGACAGGATAGACAGCTTGCTGTTTTCCATCCCCGCTGCATTTTTCTGTCTCACAAACGGCATTTTTTAATTTATCTGGAGTAGAATTTCAATGGACGCAAATACCTTTAAGCCCCTTGCGCAGCTAAAGCGCATGATGCTCATCATAAATCCCGTTTCCGGCAGACGCATTTCTCTGCGTTTTTTGCCCGATATTATCAGAATTTTCACCGCAAACGACTATGTCGTAAGCGTTTTCCCGACCGGCAAGCGCGGAGATGCGACCGAGTTTGCACGGCTGTACTCATCGGAGTTTGATATTGTCGTCACCATCGGCGGCGACGGCACGCTCAACGAGACCATTACCGGCCTGATCCTCGGCGGAAGCCACACCCCGCTCGGATACATTCCTTCAGGCAGTACAAATGATTTTGCTTCCTGCCAAGGCATATCCTCGGATATGCTCACGGCAGCAATGCACATTGCAAACGGAAGCCCCCGTCAGATCGATATAGGCAAGTTTGGCGACAACTACTTTGCCTATGTCTCGGCCTTCGGCGCATTTTCCTGGCTTTCCTACACGACCTCGCAGAACCTCAAGAATGTTTTCGGCCACTCGGCATATATTCTTGATGCGGTGAAGGATCTGCCGAAGCTCAAGTCGTATCACCTTAAGTTCACCGACGGCGAGTTCAACTACGAGGGTGACTACATTTTCGGCGCTGTTTGCAACTCGACCTCCGTCGCCGGAACATTCACGCTGCCGACCGAGCTTGTCGATACATCAGACGGCAAGTTCGAGGTACTGCTCGTTCACAAACCGCAGTCGCTCATCGATTGGCAGAGTATTCTGACCGGTGTTTTTACCCAGGACTACTCGTCACCGTTTCTTGACCTGTTCCAGGCCGAAACGCTGCACATCGAAGCCCCCGAAAATCTTGACTGGTCGCTCGACGGCGAGCGGGGCTATGGGAAAAGCGCGATAGACTTTGAGATAATGCAAAAACACATTACCCTTATAAGCTGACCATAAAACGCCACCGCTTTCACCCAGAAAGCGGTTCTTTTAACGCGGATGAATATGAAAACAATTTTTCTCAGAATTAAAGATTTTACCGACGGATTAAGCCGCAAAAATATAGATGCCCATGCAGCAGCCAGCGCGTTTTATATGTTTCTGTCGCTTGTGCCGTTTGTTGCGCTGATAACTACCATACTGCCGTACACGGGGCTCGAGGAGGAACGGCTTTTCGATATAGTGAGTCACTATATTCCTTCTGCCATGCAGGAGCTCATAAGCTCGACCGTTATGGACATTTACTCTGCATCAAATCTCGTATTGCCTTTAGCAATCATAACAACTATCTGGCTTGCAAGCCGCGCGTTTTCCTCGCTTATACGGGGTATTGAAGTAATTTCGGGCGCAGCGGAATATAGCTCGTTTTTTAAGCGCAGCCTGCGCGCCTGCATTTATACGATCACTCTCATAATCATCATGGTTCTGCTGCTTCTGCTGCTCGTTTTCGGCAATACGCTGAGCAAACTTCCGATAATTTCTCCGTTTGTACGCTTCCTTATAAAGCTCAGAATAATCGTCGTTATTGTCGTTATAACCCTTGTTTTTATTGCAATCTATCACTGGGTCCCCGGCATGCGGCTCAGACTAAGGGATCTGCTGCCCGGTTCGCTTATTGCCGCTGGTGTGTGGCTGCTGTTTACATGGCTTTTCTCTCTGTATATCCTCTATGGCGTAAACTACTCGGCATATGGTAACCTCGCGTCAATAGTTATAACACTTTTATGGATGTACTGGTGCATGTACATTGTTCTCCTCGGGGCATATACGAATATGTATATATATCGCAGAAGGCACGCTGACGATTGAGTAAAACAGCAAATAGCAAAAAAATCATGCAGTAATTTTTCTGCATGATTTTTTCGGCTTATATTAAGTCATTATTAACAATTTTTGAACTTTGATTTTGGGCATGTTGACTTAAAATTTATATTGTGTTATCATTCTCTGGTTGAAATTTTAGATTAGTATGGTGATATGTAATGAGTCAGAACAACTCGCTTGCGATGTTCGAGGCCGAGCCCATCGGCAAGCTGATGACAAAATTCGCGCTGCCTGCGATAGCCTCAATGGTGGTAAATTCGATCTATAATATCGTTGACCAGGTTTTTATCGGTCAGGGTGTCGGCATGCTCGGCAACGCCGCAACGAACCTCACCTTCCCGTTTGTGACCTTCTCAATGGCTATAGGCACGATGATAGCCGACGGCTGCGTTGCGTATTTCAGCCTCAAGCTCGGGCAGAAGGACTACCACGAGGCAGAACGTGCCATGGGCAACGGCATTTCCATCTCGCTTGCGGCAGGTATTCTCATGGCGCTGCTGATGGAGATATTTATCGACGCTGTTCTCGTTCTCTGCGGCGGCTCTACCGTTGATCCGCAGACCTATGCATACGCAAAAGAGTACGCCCGCATAACGCTTATCGGTATTCCGTTCGTGTGCGTGAGCATGACGGTAAACAGCATCATTCGAGCACAGGGCAACCCGAAGTATGCAATGTTTTCAAACCTTGCAGGCTGCTTTTTGAATATCATCCTCGATGCCTGGTTCGTTCTCGGCCTTGACATGGGTGTCGGCGGTGCGGCACTTGCGACCATCATCGGTCAGGCGCTCAACCTCGTGCTCGCACTTGTGTATATTCCCCGCCTCAAGGGCGTTAAGTTCTCGCTTGAATGTGCTGTTCCGAACAGAAAGACCGCGTTTTCGTTCCTGCCGCTCGGCATTTCGAGCTTCTTTACTCAGTTTGCGTCGACCGTCGTTGTCATCTGCATGAATAACCTGCTCGTCTCCTACGGTGCGCAGAGTGTTTACGGTGCGGATATCCCGCTTGCGGCGCTCGGCATCGTCATGAAGGTCAATTCTATTATCATAAGCGTCATGGTCGGCCTCGGTATCGGCAGCCAGCCCATCGTCGGGTACAACTACGGTGCAAAAAACTACAGGCGTGTCAAGGCAACATATATCCGCACGATAACCGTCGGGCTTATAGTCGGTGTTATCGGCTGGGGCTGCTTCCAGCTGTTCACTCAGCAGATCATCGACATTTTCGGCCAGGAAAGCGAGCTGTACAATCAGTTTGCGCTCAAGTGCTTCCACATTTTCCTCGGCGTTATATTCCTTGTGGGCTTCGTCACCCCCTCGGGCATCTTCTTCCAGTCTATCGGCAAGCCCGTCAAGGCCATGATATCGACAATGACCAGACAGCTTATCTACTTCCTGCCTGCGGCATTCATTCTTGCCGGCGCGATGGGCGTTGAGGGTCTGCTTTATGCAGGACCCGTCAGCGATATACTCGCCGCAATAACCGTTGCGATACTCATTTTCAGGGAAATGTCGATAATCAATAAGGATATCAAGCTTCAAGACGCATAAATATCAGCAGGCCGGCTCAAACCGGCCTGTTTTGCTATACAATATCTGTAATGTGTCGCAATCACGCAAAAAAACTCTTTCATTTTCCGTCATTTTCTGCTTTAATATAAATAATGCAAAATAATTAACAAGATTTTAAATGTGTAGCATTTTCTACAGGTTTATCGCCTGCAATCGGATATAATTAAATCAGAGGAAAAAGCGGTAAAGGAGATCAATTATGGAACTGTATAACCCCCTTATCAATTCAACGAAGGAGATCCTTTCAAAGGGCAAGCCCACCGTGTGGGACTATAACCCGCGCAAGGCTTGGAACGATCTCGGTGCAGCCGAGCTCGTGCTCCAGAAGGAATCTGCCTATGAGCTGGGCGCTCTCGGCCTCGGCTCTGCAAACTACATCTGCACCACCACAAGCTCCGAGCTCGTGAACAAGGATCAGGTGCTGCTCTATGGTCCCGACCTCAAGGCCATCAAGAAGGACACCCCGTTTGCAAGGATCGTGCTGCTGCGCATCGGCGCACTCGAGGGCGAGGACGAGGAAGTTTACCGTGCGCTCAAGGACATTGAGTTCTGCAAGTACCATGTCTATCCTGAGGGCTATATGGTCAGAATGTCCCCCGAGAGCCATCGCGAGCAGGTTCGCGTCAGCAAGAAGGCGATAAAGAAGGGCATCAGCTTTGAGGCCGTCGGCAATCGCTACATCGAGGCATACAAGAAGGATGTCAATGTTCTGAATGTCACCGTCATTTTCGTGACCGACCCCACCATGGACTTCAAGGCCATGCTTGAGAATTCCAAGAAGGTCGACGCTATCACCAACACCCTCACCCACATCATGGAGGGTCTGCCCACCGACTGCAACGTCTGCCAGCTCAAGGATATCTGCGACGAGGTCGAAGGCATGAAGGAGCTCCACTTCGGTGTCGGCGACAAGGGCACGAACGAGCATCATTGAGATCAAACAACATACGAAAAACGACAGCCTTAAAAGCTGTCGTTTTTTAGCGATACAAAGTGAAGTTTTTGCCATGCAAAAGTGAAGTTAGATGCGTTGCATCAAGTGAAGTAAAGTAAACCCACTCACGCCCGCAGGCACTTCACTTGTCGTAAGACAAACTTAACGCACGAAGTGCGCTTAACAAATCCCAAAGGGATTTACTTAGTTGAAGAAGGCATCTGCGTATGCAGATGCCTTCTTCTGGTGCCGGTGGCGGGGGTCGAACCCGCACGGGTTTTAAGCCCAACGGATTTTGAGTCCGCCTCGTCTGCCAATTCCAACACACCGGCGTGCTCATACAGTATAACCTAATCGCAGGCATTTTTCAAGCATTAGTTTTGTGTAACAATTTGTTGCTGATTTATAGAAAATTTCAGATTTATACTACCAAATTTGAAGAATATATGTTACAATATTAAATCGTAATATTATATAGAAAGAGGCATAACCATGAAAAAGATACTCGTCCTTGAAGATGAACCGAATATCCGCAGTTTTGTGGTCAT
>CAVGBM010000108.1:0-8822 GCA_963627445.1 Oscillospiraceae bacterium
GAACCCACGTATCCAGCTTGGAAGGCTGGTGTTCTACCATTGAACTACGCCCGCAGGGCCGTTCCTATGTTCAGCTTAAAGATAATACCAAGATTTTTGCCTCTTGTCAATATTTTTGTGCAAAAAATATTAAATTTACAATTAAGTTTTACGTTTTTGCTGTTGCCAAGCTCGGGTGATTTATGTATAATAGCTTCGATTGAAAAACCGACTATAGGAGGCACTTAAAATGATCGAGTTAACCATGCAGGTAAGTGATTTTGATTATACAGAGACGCTTGACAACTTCCTCCCCGACCTCATCCGCATTCTGTCCGAGGGCGACGATGTCAATCCCCTGATCCGCAAGGCAGTCGGCGCATCGCCGGAGCTGTCGAAGAAGATCGTCAAGGGCGTGCTTGCGGCGATGAGCCAGAAGCAGAAGGAAGCACTGACGGTGAAGTTTCTGAACACCAACGCCGAGAAGCTCGTTTCGCAGGTGAACGAAGTCGCCGCCAAGAACGGCATCGTCATCACCCTCGACAACGCCAAGGCCGTCATCAAGTAAATTTAAGCTTAAAACCCTCCGGATCATCCGGAGGGTTTTACTATATCTGATCAAATTAATACGCTACGCCCCAGTAGATCATGTGCTTGGCCTTTTTGCCGCAGATGGGGCAGGTGTCGCCGAGATCCTCCTGCGCAAAGGGGATGCAGCGGGAGGTCATGCCCGCCTGCTCCTTCATCTTCATCTCGCACTCAAGCTCACCGCACCACATGGTCTTGATGAAGCCGCCGTTTTCCTCCTGAAGCTTCTTTGCCTCCTCAAGAGAATGTGCCTCGAAGATGTGCTCGTCGAGATTCTTCTTCGCCTTGTCGAACAGACCCTGCTGCACAGTCTTGAGCAGCTCGTGTATCTTCTCGCCTATCTCGTCGAGCGAGACGGGGATCTTCTCGCCGTTGTCACGGCGCACGGCCATGCACATGCCGTTTTCGATATCACGGGGGCCGATCTCGATGCGCAGGGGCACGCCCTTCATCTCGTACTGAGCGCACTTCCAGCCGAGACTGTTGTCGCTGACATCGATCTTGACACGCACGCCGGCGGCCTTTATCGTCTCGTACAGCTCGGTGGCCTTCTCGGTAACGCCGGGCTTATGCTGCGCAACGGGCACGACGATGACCTGGATGGGCGCTATCTCGGGCGGCAGGACGAGGCCGTTGTTGTCGCCGTGGGTCATGATGATACCGCCGATGACACGGGTCGACAGACCCCAAGAGGTCTGATGGGGGTGCTTGAGCTTGTTGTCCTTATCGGTGAAGGTGATGCCGAACTGCTCGGCAAAGCCGGTGCCGAAGTAGTGGCTCGTGCCGGACTGGAGCGCCTTGTGGTCGTGCATCATGCATTCGATGGTGTAGGTGTTGACGGCGCCGGCAAACTTCTCCTTCTCGGTCTTGTTGCCCTTGATGACCGGCATGGCGAGGTAATTTTCGCACAGGTCGGCGTAGACATCAAGCTGCTGGAGCGTTTCCTTGCGGGCCTCCTCCTCGGTGGCGTGCAGGGTATGACCCTCCTGCCACAAGAACTCTCTGCCTCTGAGGAACGGGCGGGTGGTCTTTTCCCAGCGCAGCACCGAGCACCACTGGTTGTACAGCATCGGCAGGTCACGCCAAGAATGGACGGTGTGGCTCCAATGGTCGCAGAACAGGGTCTCGGAGGTAGGGCGGATGCACAGGCGCTCTGTAAGCTCCTCAGAGCCGCCTACGGTGACCCAAGCGCACTCGGGGGCAAAGCCCTCGACATGATCCTTCTCCTTTTGCAGAAGGCTCTCGGGGATGAGCAGGGGCATCGAGACGTTTTCGTGACCGTGCTCCTTGAATTTCTTATCGAGAACAGACTGAATGTTCTCCCAAATGGCATAGCCGTAGGGGCGCATGATGAACAGACCCTTTACGCCCGAGTAATCGACAAGCTCGGCCTTGGTGCAGACATCGGTGAACCACTGAGCAAAGTCCTGCTCCATATCGGTTATCTGCTCAACTTTTTTCTCTTTCGCCATTGTTTAATCTCCTTTATCTGTCGGGAGTCCCTCTCCCCACATATTTTAACCCTAATATTTTATATAAGAGTTCGTTCGTTGTCAAGAGCCGGCTATCGTCGGCTCAAAAGCAAAAAATCTTGACCAAGTACGCATTATTGTCTATAATATATCTGTTATAGTATAGAGTTTTATCGGAAGTGAGGTGACCCTTATCAACAGGCAGCAATTTATGAGCGAGCTTTCAAAGCTGCTCACCTTCATGTTCAAGGAGGACAGAAGCGAGATAATCCAGCAGTACAATGAAATGCTGGACAATGCCGAGGACGAGCAGGCCATGCTTGAATCCTTCGGCTCGCCAACAAGGCTGGCCGTTGCCATCTCCCGCAGCTATCAGCGTGACGAGCGCAAGCTCTCCGTGCACGCGGACTCAAAGGACGGCGAGAGCAGCGAAGCTGTTAAGGTCAAGCCTGTTATCCCCACGCAGGGGAAAAAGTCGTCCGCGCCCATCGTTAAGCCCGTCGAGCCCGATCCGGACGCATATATCGATATCATTGAGGAGATCCGCCGCGAGAAGGCGGCCGAGGAGGGCACAGAGTACACGCCCATCTTCTTCAAGGAGGAGTCTGAACCCGAGCCGGTGGCAGAGCCCGAACCCGAGGTCGCCGAGCCGGTCGAGGAGGCTCACGTCGAGGAGGCTCCCGAGGCCGAGGCGCCCGCTGAGGAAGCGGTCGAGGAGACGGCTGAGGCCGTCGACGAGGTGAGCGAAGCTCCCGCCGAGGAAGCCGGTACGGCTGACGAGGAAAAGGCCGAGGGCGAAGGCGAGGCCGCGCAGACCGAGGCGAAAGCCGAGGACGAGGCTGCCGACGCAGGCACTGCGGAGGTGACCGAGGCCGAGGCCGAGGATGCGCCGCAGGCGCAGGAGGCCGACGAGGAAAAGCCCGAGTCCGAGGAGGCGAAAGCCGACGAAGGCGAGGCGGAAGCGGAAGCGCCCGCCGAGGCGAAGGCCGAGGAGGAGGCTCGCGAGGAGACCGCGGAGCCGGTCGACGAGACGGCGCATGTGCTTGCGACCGTGTTCAACGAAAAGCCCGAGGAAGAGCCTGAAAAGGTCAAGAAAACGAACGTATTTGCGCTGATACTTTATATCATCGTGTCTATCCCCGTGGGGCTTGTGCTGCTGCTCGTGATGCTCGGCCTTGAGCTGGGCGTGCTCGGCTGCGGACTGCTGGGGCTGCGTGTCGGCTTCGGCCTGCTGAGCTTCACGTTCTCGGGCATGTCGGTGTTTGCCGATGTGCTGCTGTGCTTCGGCGTGAACATCGCCGTGCTGGCGCTGGGCGTGCTGGTCACATGGTTTGCCGTGTGGCTCATCATCGTGTCCGTGCCCGGGCTCATCCGCGGCATCAAGAACCTCGGCAGGAAGCTGTGCGTCAAGGAGGTGGAGATAGATGGCTAAGGCTTGGAAGATAATCTCCGCCGTTTGCATCATCGCAATTTTGCTCGGTGCGCTGTGCGTGCTCGTCGGTCTCATCACCGGCGGCGACACTCAGCGAGTGCTTGACATTTTCAATGCGACCTACAATATAGACGGCCTCAAGCAGGCATATGAGCAGGCGATCCAAAGCGCCCTGCAAATGCAGCCCCTAGGCTGAATATAGCGCAAAAATCTCCCGTCCATGGACGGGAGATTTTTTGCTGTATCATACGATCGATGTGTCGCCGTTTAGGGGAAGCTGCATGGAGTCGACAAGGCATTTCTGCACACGGGCGACATCCCGCTCAAGCAGAAGCTCATACGCCTTAACAGCATACTCGGCAACGATATCAACGCCGTTTTTCTCGATGAACACGGCATACATTCCCCGCTGGGGCTCAAGAGTGGACTTATACAGCAGCGAAAAAACGATGTTGCCGCTAAGCTGATAAAGCCGCATGAAAAATTCGAGTATCGCTGTGCAGAACCGCTCCGTATCACGCTCGCTGCGCAGTCTCTCGACCAGTGGGCGAAGCTCGCCGAGCTGCTCGTCGCTTGCACGCTCAATGACCAGCCTTGCAACGAAGGGATCGAGCGCAATGCGGCTTTCGCAGAACGAGCGCACATCGTGCGCATTGAGCTTTCCGCCGTTGTACCGGAAGACCGCGAGCATGGTCTCGGGCGTACCGTTGGTTCGGTAGTCGGCGACATACACTCCGCAGCGGGGCTTGATCTCAACAAAGCCCTTTGCGGCAAGCTCGCTCATGCCTGCATTTACTATGGTGAGGCTCACTCCCATCAGGCTACACAGCTCACGAGCCGCAGGGAGCCTCTCCCCGATCGCAAACTCGCCCGACAGGATCTTGTTCTCGAGCTGCTGCACGAACGCCTCCTTGACCGAGGGAACATTGATTTTATCCAGTGCCATTGCATTTACCTGCTTTACTTATATGAGATAATTCTATTATCCTGCACCCGCCGAGTCAACCGAGCGCTCTTTTAAGCTCGCTTATCGCTATGCGACCCGCCCGCTTTGCGCCGTTGAGCATTACATTTTTGACCGTGCTGTCGGCAGTGCAGTAGTTGACAAACTCGGGATTGCTGCGCTGCAATTTTATCGCATCGAACATGCAGCGTGTCGTGCAGATACCGCAGCCGATGCAGCGGTTTGGATCTACATAGGTCACGCCGCAGGAAAGGCAGCGATGCTCCTTGGCGCTGTCCGGCGGCAAAAGGATATCCTTGCGCTTTATGCCCCTAAATTCACGCATATTCCGTGCAAGATCCTGCTTGTGACCCGGGTGGATATGGCGGTGGATGCTCGTTGCCGCCTCGTGACCGGCCTCGATGAGCTTTGCGGGGCTGCCGTCGGTGTACGGGAAAATGTCGGGATAAACAGCCGTGAAGCGCTCCGCATCCGGCTCGCCCTCGGCAAACGTCACTCCGAGCTTTTTAAGTATATAAAGCTCTGCGTCACTGCACGCAGGCTCCGTGCCGAACACGGTCACGGGGTATCCGGTCTGAGCCATGAAATAGGCGCAGCTTAGCTCGGCATAGCCCGTTCCACGCACCGCAATGGGCATGTCATAGTCCTTGTCCTCGCCCTTGAGGCGCACCTTCTTCGGCACGAGCTCATCGGCAAGCTCGCTCTGCATGGCGGCGAGCTTACGCATCGTCTCGACTATCTCCATGGGCTCATCAACAGCGCCCCGCATGCAGACCTTTTCGCAATTTCGTGTGCATTTTTCACAGGCCGAGGGGAATGGATCGTCCATGCGCAGAAGCTTGAGCGCATCCAACCAGCGTTCCTGCCGCACAAGCTCCAAAACGCCCTGCACCGAGACATGCGCCGGACAGACAGCCTTGCAGGGGGAGGTTCCGCTGTCGTAGCAGTTTATCATGTTTCTGTTCCTGTAATCGGGATGCCAGTTTGCCTCGCTCCAGCCCCTGGTGTCGCCCGGCTGCGGCTCATGCTCATACACGACGGGACCCGAGCTCGTGCACAGCTTTTGGCCGAGCCTTGCCGCACCGGCGGGGCAGACCTCAACGCACTTGCCGCAGGCTGCGCACTTATCTCGGTCGACGACGGCACGGTAAGCCGAGGCCGAGGCGTTTTGGTTATTGAAAAGCTGCGAGCAGCGCAGGGCAAAGCAGTTGCCCACGGAGCAGTTGCATATGGCAAAAATGTCATCGCCGCCGTCGCCGTTTGTGACCTGATGCATAAATCCGTTGTCCTCGGAGCGCTGAAGCAGTGCGATCACCTCATCGAGCGTGGCTCTCTCCGCCCTGTCGGTCTCGATCAGGTAATCGGCATAATCACCGAGCGCGATGCAGCCCTTGTACGGCAGCTCGCCGCAGCCCTCGCCACGCATTATCATAGTGGTGCGGCAGCAGCAATCGCAGATCGCAAGCTGATCTTCGTATTTTTTCAGCCAATAGGAAAGCTTCTCTATGCTCAGACTGCTGCTTTCCTTGGGTATCGCCTTCTCAACGGGGATGGTGTGGAAGCCGAGCCCGCTGCCGCCGGGCGGCACCATGTGAGATATCATTTTCAGCGGCAGATAGCCCATCTGATAGAAAAATTCCGCGACCTCGGGATGCTCGGTGCGCACCTTTTTGCTGAGCACTAAATTTTCGCAGCTGCCGACGACAAAAATGGGCACAACATACTGCTTGTGCCTATCTGCGTTGTGCCAATTATATTCGACTATGCCTATCTCCGACAGCTCGTCGAGCAGCTTTTGCACACGCTCCTCGTCCCAGGCAAGCTTCCTGGATAGCTCCGCCGCCGTGGTCGGCTTGCGCCTGCCCATCACAAGCATGAGCTCGGCCATCTCGTCTGTCAGCAGCTTGTCGAGCATCCAATATTCCGGACGGCTCTGATCCATTTTCACAAGCCCCAGCTTTGCATCCATGCAGTCGGTTATCATTTTTGCGACCTTTACTATCGACCGTCTTTCCCCTGCCATACCGTTACTTCCTCCGCAATAATTCTGAAGTGGTGAACACTTCAGTTTTGATAATATCATGGCACGCCAAGTTTTTCAAGGATAAGTTGACTTAAAGCCGAACCCTGTCGTCAACTTAACGCAAAAATCTCCCGTCTCGTGACGGGAGATTTTTTTGCTGTCATTTTGAGTTTTTGACCATGTGGTCGTAGACGAGCAGAACATCCTTTATCGCATCCTTGTCCGCTTTTGTCAGAGTGTAATCGTAGCTGTGGTCATCGCCCTGAAAGCGAACGATGGTCTTTTTGGAATCTGCTATCTCACGAAGCATCTTGATATCATCCTTGTCTGCGACAACATCCACATATTCACCCACCATTCCGCCGCCGCTATCGTGTGTGATATCGTAGTAGTTGTAGGTTTCCGTGTATCTTTTGTCGTCAACTGCAAATATTACCGACTTAAAGAACACCCAGTCGTCATCGGCATAATTGATCATAAGGCGAAGATTTGTCGACTCATTCGCTGCGATATACGGCAGTATCGAGCACCTCTGATTAGTATACTCCGGCTGGTGCTTGTGAGTGTAGAAGCTGGCATTTTGAACCTCATCAACATGCTTATTCAGGCGGGAAAGCGCACTCTCATACTCCTTTTCCAGCGCTTTTTCGTACTCGGCTCTGGCGGCGGTGAGCTTGCTGTAATTGGTGACCTTCTTCTTCGCGTCGTCGCTGAGCACCCTGTATTTCTCCTCGGCAGCCGTTATCTTGCTTCCGCTGTTTACATCGACCGTGCCGATGGCGTCGATGTCTTCCACCAAAATTTCCGCAATTACATAGTCGACCTGCTTGTCGGCTTCGACGAGCTTATCATAATTTGAGACCAGCTTCTTTGCCTCGTCGGACAGCTTGTCATGCTGGTCTAACAGCTCAAGCACCTTGTCGGAGTTGTCGAGCGTCACCTTACCAATCTTATCGATGGCAGCCTCGACAACGAGCGCATCGTACTTGTTTTTTGCGTATTCCAGCTTGTCACGCCCTCTTATCTGGTCAATGTCCTCCTGCGAAAGCGTCGCAATGAAAACCGTTGCCTTGTCGATCGCTTCCTTGCTGTCAAGCGTGACCTCGCCGATCGCGTCGATCATCTCGTCAGCCGCCTTTGCGTTCTCGCTTTGGCTGCTGCAAGCCGTCAGTGAAAACAGTGTCATCACGACGAGCAGCAGTGTGATTGCTTTTTTCATGCTCTACCCTCTCTTATATTTTTAGTTATAACGGACAATAATAGCTCCATCAACCGGCAAGCCCGAGGTCTTCCATCGAAACATTTACGCCGGTTTCCTTGATAAGCTGAGGCAGGTTGTTCCAAATACGCTGAAGTGCAAGGTCAAACGACTTTTTGGTCGCTTCGGAAAGTTCGTTGTTACTGCTTTCATTCATGACCTCCGAGCTATATGTTTCGATGTTCAATGTTTGCTGCCCGCTGGTGGAGTTGACATGACCTGTACTGCTTTCTTCCATAGTTACAGATACACCGTTAACTGTAAGTGTTGTTGCGGAACTCACTTCAAAGTACGGCCTGCTCTTCCCGTCAAGATAGATCTTGAGCTTTAAGGTGGCATCTACATTGGTGGTCTTGCTGTTTTGGTAATAGCCGAGAATAATTTTCCCTGTATTAACGGCTTCAAAATAGATATCGAATCTAACATCGTTTTCAACCGCTATCTCTACCCTTTTTCCGTCCTCGCCGCTGCTGCCGTTTTTCTCAAGATAGCTGTACAGCCCGTCAAACCCGCTTGCGCCGCAGCCGCAAAGCGAAAACGCCAGCAGAGCGGCCATTAAGACCATCGCTATTGCTCGCTTCATTCTCCCGTTCTCCTTATATTTGTGATTTTGACACCAACAGGTATCTTTACTCCTATAAATATACAGGAGTAGTTCCTATTTGTCAACAAAAATAGGAACTATAATTCCTAATAGAACGTATTAGGAGGAAGAAAAATGCTGATTTATGATTTTTACGAAATCGGAAACAATCTTCTGACCGCACGCAAAAGGCTCGGACTGACGCAGGCCGAGGTCGCAGAGCTTGCCGGTTTATCCGACAGGACATACGCCGATATCGAGCGTGGAACGGTGAATATGCGCATCGTGACGCTGCTTCGCATCTGCGATGTGCTGCACATCACTCCGAACGACATTATATCCACCGAAGACCCCGTCCTCGACGCTAAGCAGGATGAGCTCATCGGTCGGCTCGGCACTTGCTCGCAAAAGGACAGAGAAACGGCGCTGCGCCTCCTCTCGGTTTATCTCGATTCGCTTAAATGATAAAAAAATCTCCCGTCAAATGACGGGAGATTTTTTGCTATATTCGGGGTTTTGATCA
>CAVGBM010000109.1:0-14148 GCA_963627445.1 Oscillospiraceae bacterium
AGGCCGAAGATGACGGCGGGCAGCACCCAGCCGAGGCCGAGCGAGGCCAGCGGCAGGCTGTCGACAACGGGGATATTCATCCCGTACAGCTCCGCCGTTGCGAGCACGCTTGCAAGCAGTGCACCGACGACCGAGGAGACATACACGCTCTTGTGCAGCTTATCGCCGAACCAAGACAGCAGTATCAGCACCAGCGTGGGCGGGTACACGATGTCGAGAATGGGCGTTGCGATGGCGATTATCGTGTCAAGGCCGAGGTTCGAGACAACTGCCGAGAACACGCAGATGACGGTGACGAACACGCCGTAGCTGATCTTATTATTCGTAAGCTTTGCAAAGAAGCTCGCCGCCGAGGACACCAGCGCAACGGCGGTGGTGATGCAGGCAAGCGCAACGACGATGGCGAAGATCACTAGTCCCGCCTTGCCCAGCAGCATCTCAACGATGCCGATGACGAGGTTTGCGCGGCTGATATCGGCTGGGAACACGGTGACTGCGGTAGCGCCGAGGTAGGTAAGGCCGAAGTAGACTATCATGAGCAGCACGCCCGACAGCGCGGCGGCGATGCCGATCATTTTGGCTGCCGACTTACTGTCGGTGTAGCCCTTTTCGCCTGCGCTGCTGAGGATGATGATGCCGAAGGCCATGGCGGCGAGGACATCCATCGTCTGATAGCCGGACTTGATGCCGTTGACGGTGACATCCGATGCGCTCACGCCGGTATCGACAATAGCACCGATGGGCGAGACGAAGCCCTTGACGATGAGGACGAGAAGTCCGATGAGCAGTGCGGGGGTGAGCACCTTGCCGACGATATCAACGACTGCCGACTGCTTGATGCTAAGAAGCAGGATGACGGCAAAGAAGATGACGGAAAACACCACAGGCGACATGCCGCTGAAAAACGGGGTGACGCTCATTTCCAATGTAGTCGCTGCGGTTCTGGGGATGGCGACCATGGGGCCGATGCACAGGATTATCGCGCACATAAGGACATTCGATGCCACATGGCCGATGCGGCCGGTGATGTGGTCAGCGCCGCCTGCGTGCAGGATGGCAAACATCGCAACGAGCGCAAGGCCGATATCGGCGATAAAGTAGAATAAAAAGCCGTTTGCCCACTGCTCACCTGCGTGAAGGCCGAGGTACGGCGGGAACACGACGTTGCCCGCCCCGAAGAACATCGCGAACAGCGCAAAGCCGACCACGATGCTGTCGGTAACAAGTTTCTTTTTGTTCAAATTGTTCATGCTAAAATCATTTCCTATCTCTATTTTGTGCTTTAGTGTGTATGAATGATTGTAGCATGGATATGACGAGTTTAGTTACCCCGTCTTATAATAGCCCTATTCGCAAGTCGGGCATCCACCAAAATAGAATACTAGGTATAAGCTTTACTCATACCTAGTTATTTCTCAGTATTTCAGCTTTCTGGCAAAGGACACGAAGGACTTTGCCGCAGGCGCAAGATTTTTGACCGAGCGCGTCGCGATGCCGAGCTCGCAGCCGACGGGAGCCTTGAGCGGCGCTGTCCTGACGCTCTGCTCGTAGCCGCGCAGCGAAAGCTCGGAGAGCACCGAAACGCCGAGGCCGGAGGCCACCATCGAAATTATCGTCGCATCGTCGGATGCATCGATCGTCAGGCGCTTGTGGTTCTTGAGCTCGGGAAAAATGAGCTCAACATATTGCTCGGGCGAGGAGACAAAGGTCTCGCCGAAAAGCTCGCGGATATCGACCGGTTTTTCACCGTCGCAGCCGTCGCCCTTGGGAAACACCGCGACCAGCGGGCTTGAAAACAGCGGTATCCAATCAAAGCCCTGCGCGCTGTAAGCGTCCATGAACGCAAGCTGCATCTCGCCGTTTAGAAGTCTGCGGTCAAGATCGCGGCCGCCGACGATGACATCGACGCTGATGTTCGGATACGCCTTTTTGAATTTGCTGAGCACTCCGGGCAAAATGGTGCGGGAAATGCTCGAGAATGCGCCTATCTTAATCTGCTGCGGTGTCTGCTCATTTATCTCAGCCACGGCGGCATACAGCGCATTTGATGCGGAAACGACATCCTCAATTTTCGGATACAGCGCCTTGCCCTGCGGTGTGAGTCGCACGCCCTGGTAGCCGCGCTCTAACAGCGTACAGCCGAGCTCGGCCTCGAGCTTATCCATCATGTGCGTCAGCCCCGACTGGGAGTAGTCGAGCTGCTCCGCCGCCTTGCTGAAGCTGCCGCAGCGCACCGATGCCATCAGTGCCCTGAGCTTCGTATCATCCATGAGCAACACCTCCTGTAGTTATTTGTATTTTTTGCGTACAGGAATAAGTATATGCCCAAATTGTTAATTTTTCAACGCCCGTTTTGGAATGTTTAATATACCGCCTTGTCATTTTGCCTGCTTCATCGACAGGGAGATGCGCTTTTTCTTCTCGTCGACATCCAAAACGACGACCTCGACGATATCTCCGACGGAAACGACCTCCGACGGGTGCTTTATAAACTTATTGCATACCTGCGAAATGTGCACGAGTCCATCCTGATGCACACCGATATCAACGAACACGCCGAAGTCGATGACATTGCGCACCGTGCCGGTGAGCTTCATCCCGGGCTTGAGGTCGCTGAGCTCCATGATATCCGTGCGGAGTATCGGCTTGGGCAGGTCGTCACGGATATCTCTGCCGGGCTTTAGAAGCTCGGAAACGACATCGCGCAGGGTCGGCACGCCTATGCCCGCCTCGGCTGCGGCGGCCTCCTCGCCGTAAGCCTTGAGCTTTGCGGGGAGATCGGAGAGCGCCGAGTTTTTGACATCGGCCATGCTGTGGCCGGTGAGCTCAAGCAGCGTCTCGGCGGCGGCGTATGACTCGGGGTGTACGGCGGTGTTATCCAGCACCGTCTTGCTCTCGGGCACTCGCAGGAAGCCCGCGCACTGCTGATAAGCCTTCGGCCCGAGCTTGGGCACCTTCTTAATTTGGCTGCGGGAGGTGAATGCGCCGTTTTCCTCGCGGTAGGCGACGATGTTCTTCGCCGTGGCGCTCGTGAGGCCCGAAACACGCTGCAAAAGTGAGGGCGATGCGGTGTTGACATCGACACCGACGCTGTTGACGCAGTCCTCGACAACGGCATTCAGCGCCTCGTCGAGCCGCTTGGGCGGCATGTCGTGCTGATACTGCCCCACGCCGATTGCCTTGGGGTCAATTTTCACAAGCTCCGCCAGCGGGTCCTGCAGCCTGCGGGCTATCGACACGGCAGAGCGCAGATTGACATCAAACTGCGGGAATTCCGCCGCCGCAAGCTCGCTTGCCGAGTACACCGACGCTCCGGCCTCGGAAACTATCATGTATGCAAGCTCATGCCCCGCCTCCTTTTCACGGCGGATGAGCTCAACGGTCATCTGCTCGGTCTCACGGGAGGCCGTGCCGTTGCCGATGGCGATATTCACGACATTGTGCCTGCGGATGAGGCGGGACAGCGTGCGGATGGCCTCCTCCTTTTTGGCATCGTTGAAGGTCGGGTACACGACGGCGGTGTCGAGCACCTTGCCCGTTGCGTCGACGACTGCGACCTTGCAGCCCATGCGGTAGCCCGGGTCAAGACCCATGGTGACCTTGCCCTTGACAGGCGGCTGCATCAGAAGCGGACGCAGGTTCAGCGCAAACTGGCCGATAGCGCCCTCGGCGGCAGTGTCCGTGAGCTCGGAGCGAATTTCACGCTCCAGCGACGGGAAAATGAGCCTTGTGTATGCGTCCTCGCACACGGTTTTTATAAATTCTAATGAGGGGCTGGGCCCTTTGAATACGGCACGGCGCAGAACGACGAGCGCTGCGTCCTTGTCGAGCACGACCGAGACCTTTAAAAGCTTCTCCTTTTCGCCACGGTTTATAGCGAGGGTCTGGTGACCCTGCATCTTGCCGATGCGCTGCGAAAACTCGTAGTACTGGCTGTACACGGAGTCGTCCTCCGTGGCGGCACGGCTCTCGATAAGGCCGTTTGACTTCATAAACGCACGCAGGCTCTTGCGTACGGCGGCATCGTCGCTTATCCGCTCGGCGAGGATATCGCTCGCACCTAAAAGGGCTGCCTCGGCGGTGTCAACGCCCTTTTCCGGGTCAACGAACTTCGCCGCCTCCTCGATGGGCACGGGGCCGTCACGGTGCTGGGCAAAGAGGATATCCGCCAGCGGCTCAAGCCCCTTTTCCTTTGCGATGGTCGCTCTCGTGCGGCGCTTCTGCTTAAACGGGGCGTACAGATCCTCGACCTCGACCAGTGTCGCTGCTGCGTCTATCGCCTTTTCAAGCTCCTCGGTGAGCTTGCCCTGCTCGGCGATGGCGGCCTTGACCGTCTCCCGCCGCTCGGCAAGGCCACGCAGATACGCAAGGCGCTTTTCGAGCGTGCGCAGCGAGGTGTCGTCCATCGCACCGTGCAGCTCCTTGCGGTAGCGTGCGATAAAGGGGATGGTGTTGCCCTCGTCGATGAGCTTTATTACATTTTCGATGTGCTCGGGCTTTTTGCCGAGCTCCTCGGCAAGAATTCTGATAATGTCTTCCATATGCTGATCCTTTCTGTGAGTACCACCGATTATACCACATCACGCCCGCAAAAACACATATAATATTATACATATCCAAATAGTGTAGTTTATCTCCCACAAATTTACCATGTCGTTTTTGGCTATTGTCACGAATTTGGACAATTGTCCACAATCCGCTTTGACATAGCTTGTCACAAAATGTACAATGATAGTACAAGTTTAAGCAATGTGTATAAATTTAAGAAAATATAAATTAAAAAGGAGAGCACAATATGTTCGCAAAGCATGACCTAAACCGCAATGAATGCATGCTTCGCGGCCCGCTGCGTAAGCAGGGCTACGACTGGTGGTGGCATTCTCTGACGGCACACCACGCCGAAACGGGCGAGGAGAAGCCCTTCTACATTGAGTACTTTGTCTGCAATCCCGCCCTCGCCGAGGATAAGCCCGTTCTCGGACAGCACCCGAAAAACAAGGCCGCCGGCAAAAAGCCCTCATACCTGATGGTCAATGTCGGCACATGGGGCAAAAATAAAAAGCAGCTCCACAGATTTTTCGCATGGAAGGATGTCGACATCCACTTCAACGCCCCCTACAGCGTCAAGGCGGCCGACTGCTATGCCTGCGAGACAGAGCTTCGCGGCAGCGTCAGTCTGAGCGAGGACGAGGTCAAGGCTCATCCCGAGTATATGTGCGACGCAGGCTCCATGTCTTGGAACCTGAAGGTCGAGAAGAATGTGACCTACAATGTCGGGTACGGCGCAAGCTGGCTGTTCCGCAGAATAAACTCGTTTGAGATGTATTGGCACGCCGAGGGCATAAAGACCTTCTACGAAGGTGAGATAATTCTCGACGGTGAGCGGTATATCGTCACTCCCGAGACCAGCTACGGCTATGCCGACAAGAATTGGGGCACCGACTTCACCACGCCGTGGGTGTGGCTGTCATCATGGAACCTCACCAGCAATATCACCGGCAAAAAACTTACGAACAGTGCCTTTGAAATCGGCGGCGGCAGACCCAAGGTTTTCGGCGTTGCTCTTGACCGCAAGCTGCTCGGCGGCTTCTTCTACGAGGGTGAGTGCTACGAGTTTAACTTCTCAAAGTTCTGGACCCTGTCACGGACAAAGTTCGACTCATGGGAGACGGATACCGAGATACACTGGTATGTCCGTCAGGAAACGGCCACCGCAATTATGGAAACGGAGATACGCTGCTTTAAAGAGGATATGCTAAATATCCACTACGAAGCGCCTAACGGCACGAAGCGTCATCAGCGTCTTTGGAACGGCGGCAACGGTACGGGCAGAATAAAGCTTTATAAAAAGCATTTCGGCAGGACGCCCGAGCTCATTGACGACATGGACGCGCGCAACATAGGCTGCGAGTATGGTGAATACGACACCACCGAGCCATACAGAAGCAGCAGATGATTCAGACGATTTAAACGGCAAAAAGCAAGCTCAATTGCGAGCTTGCTTTTTGCTTGTCTGTTATTATTTTATGACCACATTTTCGCTGCCGAGCATTTCCTTGAGCTCGTCCACGAGGGCTTCGTGGATGATGCAGGGGGCGCCGATGCGCTTTTTCTCCTTTTGGCAGTAGATGATCATTTGCTGCGTGCCGGGGAACATCGTCAAAATAAGCTCGATGCGCTTTAGGGCGGGGTCATTTTCGCTTTCAAGCTTCACCCACAGCTTTGCTCCGGCGCTCGGCGTTTTGACCGGCGCGGAGCGGCTGCTCTCGGCCTTCAATTTCTCGACCTCGGTGATGGGCTTTATGACATCGACCATGAGCTGCGGCTCTTTTTCGTCACGCACGGAGATGCGGCCGGACACGACGAGCGGGGCGTTATCACGCACATAAGCGCCGCCCGTGTCGAGCGCCTTTTGGAAGGCAATGAGCTCCATTGCGCCCGTGTCGTCCTCAAGGTCGATGTAGCTCATGAGCGTATTTGACCTCGTGGTGCGGGTCTTTGACGACTGCACGACACCGGCAACGGTGACCCGCTGGCCGTCGGAAAAGCGCTTGTTGCCCTCATCGGAAGCAAAGTCCGACATTATAGCCCCGATGGGCACTGCGCCCGCCTTGCGCACGGCGTCACGGTACTCGTCCATGGGGTGGCCGCTCAGGTACAGACCCGTGGTCTCCTTCTCCATGGCCATGAGCTCTTGTCTCGAAAACTCGGCGACATTGGGTATCTTCACCTGCGCAGACTCGTTCTCGGCAAAGTCGGGCTCGCCGAAAAGATTCATCTGCCCGTCTATATTATTGCGCTGCTCGTGCTGGATGCTGTCTATCAAAACGGGGGCGACCTGCAGGAGCGCACGGCGGTTCACGCCGAAGCTGTCGAATGCGCCGGCACGGATGAGATTTTCCACGGCACGGCGGTTGAGATCCTTGCCGCTCATGCGGCGGCAGAAGTCCTCAAAGCTCTTGAACAGGCCGTTTGCTCTGCGCTCGGCGATGAGCTCGTTTACAAAGCCGCGGCCGATGCTTTTTATCGCGACCATGCCGAAGCGGATGTTGCTGCCCACGACGGAGAAGTCCGCACCCGATTCGTTCACATCCGGCGGAAGAAGCTTGATGCCAAGCTCCTTGCACTCGGCGATGTATTCCGCTATCTTCAGGCTGTTATCAAGAACGCTGGACAAAAGCGCCGCCATGTACTGCTGCGGGTAGCGCCGCTTCATGTACGCCGTGCGGTAGGAGACGATGGCGTAGCTCACGGCGTGTGCCTTGTTAAATGCGTAGCTTGCAAAGTCCAATATCTCGTCATAGATGCTGTTTGCAACAGTCTCGGGAACGCCGCGCTTCACTGCGCCGTCAATGCCCCGCTCGGGGTCGCCGTGCACGAACGCCACACGCTCGGCATCGATGACCTTGTGCTTTTTCTTGCTCATTGCACGGCGGATCATGTCCGCCTGACCGAGCGAGAAGCCCGCCAAGCGGCGGAAAATTTCAATGACCTGCTCCTGATAGACGATGCAGCCGTAGGTGACATCGAGGATCGGGCGCAGCAGCTCGTGCTTGTAGCTTATCTTCTTCGGGTCGTTCGAGCACTCTATGAACCTCGGGATGCTGTCCATCGGGCCGGGGCGGTAGAGCGCTATGACGGCGGTGATATCTTCAATGCTCTTGGGCTTTAAGCCCACGCACACGGCGGTGATGCCCGAGCTTTCAAGCTGGAACACGCCGCTTGTTCTGCCGGCGGAGAGCATCTCAAACACGGCGGGGTCGTTTTCGGGTATCTTGTCGACCTCGAAACTTGGCTCGTGCTCACGCACCATTTTGGCAGCGTCCTCCAAGACCGTGAGGTTGCGCAGACCCAAAAAGTCCATCTTGAGAAGCCCCAGCTCCTCAAGCGTCGTCATCTGATACTGGCACACGACCGATTCGTCGTTTTTCGACAAGGGCACATACTCGTACACGGGCTTGTCGGTTATGACAACGCCCGCTGCGTGCATGCTGGCATGGCGGGGCATGCCCTCAAGCGCCTCGGCGACCTCGATGAGCCGGTGCATGGTCTCGTCGTTTTCGTAAAGTTCACGAAGCGGCTTTGAAATTTTAAGCGCCTCGCTTATGGTCATTCCGAGCGCCATGGGGACATTTTTCGCGACATTATCCGTGTCTGCGTAGCTCACATCGAGCACACGACCCACATCACGAATGGCCGCCCTTGCCGCCATCGTGCCGAAGGTGACTATCTGCGCCACATGGTCGTGACCGTACTTGCGATTGACATAGTCGATGACCTCGCCGCGGCGGTTCACGCAGAAGTCGACATCGATATCGGGCATGCTGACACGCTCGGGGTTTAGAAATCTCTCAAAGAACAGGCTGTATTTTATGGGGTCGACATCGGTGATGCCAAGGCAGTAGGACACGACGCTGCCCGCTGCGCTGCCACGCCCGGGGCCTACGGGTATCTTCTGGCTTTTTGCGTAGCCGATGAAGTCGGAAACGATGAGGAAGTAGTCGACAAAGCCCATCTGCTTTATCATCGAAAGCTCATAGTCGAGCTGCTTGCGCACCTCAACTCTGTCGGCGGTGTAGCGCTCGGCGAAGCCGCGGTCGCACAGCTTGTTAAGGTAATCAAAGCTGTCCGTTTCGCCCTCGGGGAGCTTGAAGCGGGGCAGCTTATAGTGGCCGAACTCAAAATCGTAATTGCACATTTGGGCAATGCGCACGGTGTTGTCGGCAGCCTCGGGGTACTCGGGGAAGAGCGCGCGCATCTGCGCCTCGTCCTTTATATAAAACTCGTTGGTCTCAAATTTTAAGCGCGCGGGGTCAGCCACGCTCTTGCCGGTCTGTATGCACATGAGGACATCCTGATAGTAAGCGTCGCTTTTTTCGATATAATGCGCATCGTTCGTAACGCAAAGGGGTATGCCGGTCTCGCGGTGCAGGCGCAAAAGTCCCTCGGCGGCTTTCTTTTCTATCTCAAGCTCATGATTTTGTATCTCAAGATAGAAATTGCCCTCGCCGAAAAGCTCGTTGAGCTCCACGGCCTTCGCCTTCGCCTGCTCGTAGTTTCCTGCGCACAGCATGCGGGGTATCGCACCGGCGACGCAGCCGGAAAGGCACACAAGGCCCTCGGCGTGCTCGTGCAGGAGCTCCCAATCTATCCTCGGCTTAATATAAAAGCCCTCGGTGAACGCCGCCGACACGAGGTAGCAGAGGTTTTTATAGCCCGTCTCGTTTTTGCACAGCAGGATAAGATGCGTGTACTCGGCATCGACGGTGTGCTCCTTGTCAAAGCGGGTGCGGGGCGCAACATACACCTCGCAGCCGATGATGGGCTTTATCCCCTCGGCAAGGCAGGCTTTATAAAACGCGACTGCGCCGTACATTACGCCGTGGTCGGTTATCGCAACGGCGGTCTGCCCCAGCTCCTTGATGCGCTTTGCAAGCCGCTCTATGCGGCAGGCGCCGTCAAGCAGCGAAAACTCGGTATGAACATGTAAGTGAACAAATGACATATCCCGTCCGCCCTTTTAGTCATCATTCTCCGGCTTGTAGTCAAGAAGCTTTTTGAGCCTGTGGCTCAGGCAGCTTTTGCTCACGGGAGGGTAACTGAGCATCGCAAGATCGGCAAGGCTCGCCTCGGGGTTTGCAAAGCGCAGAAGCGCCGCCTCTTGGAGCTTGTCCGGCAGCGAATCGAGCCCATAGAGCCTGTCTATGCGGCGAATGGCCTCCATCTGCTGCGCCGCTGCGGCAACGACCTTGTCGGCATTTGCCGAGTCGCAGTTGACCTTGCGGTTGATGCTGTTTTTCATATCCTTTTCGATCTTCGCCGACATGAGCTCCATGGCGCAGTTTGACGCGCCGATGGTCGTCAGAAGATCCTCTATATGCTCGCTTTTTTTGAAATACAAAAGGTGATTTCCCTTGCGCTCGGCCTCCTTGGGTGAAAAGCCCATGTCGAGCAAAATTGAATACGCCTCGCGGCTGACGCTGTAGTGGCTCGTTGCAAGCTCAAGGTGATAGCGCTTGCCGGGGTCTGTTACGCTGCCGCCTGCCAAAAATGCGCCTCTTATGAACGATGCCTTGCAGCACGCCTCCTCCAGAACGCCGAAGTTTATATGCAGCGAGGGGGTGTTAAGGTCATTGCCGAAGGTGTCGTATATAGTTTGTATCTTCTTCTCGTCGGTAATTTTAAAGCTGCGCTTGCCGCTGCCCTCGGGAAGCTCGTCAAAGCTCACACCGAACGCTTTTTTGAACAAATGCGGCAATCTTTGCGCAAGCTCGTCGCTTGCCGTTATGATGCGGATGAGCTTGGGCGAAAACGTGTGGCAGTACAGCAAAACGCCGTAAGCCTCGGCGACGGCGCAGCACTTGCGCTCGACTCGAGGCTCACACAGCTCCGCCTTGACCTGCTGTGAAAAGGTCATATCAGCCACCCCTTGTAAGGTCGCGGTTGATGCTCACGACGGGCACGCCCATTTCATTTAAATGCTCTGCCAGCGCCGTTGCGACGGCCACGCTGCGGTGGCGGCCGCCGGTGCAGCCGATGGCGATGGTGAGGCTGTACTTGCCCTCCTCGATATACTGCGGCAGCAGGTACTCTATCATATCCGTCAGCTTATCCATAAACACCTGCGTCTGCTCGAAGCCGAACACGTAGCTGCGCACATCCTCGTCAAGGCCGCTGTGGTGGCGCATATCCTCAACGTAGTAGGGGTTGGGCAAAAAGCGCACGTCGAACACAAGGTCTGCGTCCAGCGGCATGCCGTACTTAAAGCCGAAGCTCACGACGTTGACCATGATAGAGCGGTTGGACGATGCGTCGGAAAAATAGGTGTACAGCTGATTTTGAAGCTGGCCGAGCGTCAGGTGCGAGGTGTTTACGATATAATCGGCAAGCTCGCGTATAGGCTGAAGCTGCTCGCGCTCACGCTCGATGGCGTTCTCTATCGAGCCGCCGGACTTTATCGCCAGCGGGTGGGGTCTGCGCGACTCCTTGTAGCGCTTGACGATGACCTGCGTCTCGGCCTCCATGAAGAGTATCTTATAGCCGAAATCCATCTCGCGCAGGCTTTTTAGCGCGTTGAACACATCCTTGATGCCGTTTTTTTCGCGCACATCGGTGACCAGGGCGACCTTTTCGTAGCGCCCCTTTGTCGCTGCGCACAGCTCGGCAAACTTCGGGATGAGCGCAACGGGCATGTTGTCAACGCAATAGTAGTCCAGATCCTCGATTATATCCGCCGCCTGGCTCTTGCCGCCGCCGGACAGTCCCGTAATTATAAGAAACTCCATGTTATCTCCTGTTTATTGCTCCTCGGAAGGCTTTGCCGCCTGCTCCTTTGCAAGCTTGAGCATCTCGTCCAAAGCCATCTGCTTTCTTCTCTTCCAGTCGTCTACGAGCACCACGCCCTTGGGATATATCCTTATCTCCGGCTCAAGCGTTATGCCCGACTTTGCGTACACCTCGCGGCGCACATGATCCATAAGTGCGACGATATCGTCGTAGCTGGCATCGCCGCGGTTTACAACAAAGCCCGCGTGCTTTTCCGACACCTGAGCGCCGCCCACGGTGTAGCCCTTTAAGCCGGCCTCATCAATGAGCGCGGCTGCATAGCCGCCGACGGGGCGCTTGAACGCGCTGCCTGCCGAGGGAAGATCCAGCGGCTGATTTTTGCGGCGCTTGTCGTTCATCTCGTGCATCCTCGCCGCTATCGCCTCGGGCTCATCCTTTGTAAGCTTGAACACGGCGCCGGTTATTGCGCAGTTTACCTTCGTAAAGCTGCTGCGGCGGTAGTCAAAGCCACAGTCCTCGTTTTTAATTTCGCACAGCGCCTGATCGGTGAGGTAGTACATGACGACAGACTCGACAACATCCTTCATCTCGCCGCCGTAAGCGCCCGCATTCATCAAAATGCCGCCGCCGACAGAGCCCGGGATGCCACTTGCAAACTCAAGACCGGCAAGTCCATTTGCCTGCGCAAACTGCGCGAGCCGTGCAAGCGATACGCCCGCTTCGGCATAGATGGTGTCGTCCGTTGCGCCGAGGCGCAGCTTTGTGAGCTTCTCGGTGCTCACGACGCAGATATCAAGCCCCTCCTCGGGAATGATGAGGTTCGTGCCCTTGCCGATTATAAGCGGCAAAACCTCGTTCATGTGCAGGTAGTAAAACACCTTCGTCATTTCCCAAATGTCCTTGGGTACGATGAACGCTCTGACCTCGCCGCCGACCTTGAACGAGCAGTGAGCTCTCATGCTCTCGTGCTCACGAAGGTCGAGCTCGGGTATGTTTTCAATTATGCCGCTGAGGGCCTTTTCTAAATTTTCCATGCTGTCTCCTTTACAGTATGCCCTCATCAATGGCATAGTCGTGATTTGCAGCCAGCGTCTCGGCCGCATTGTAGCCCATCTTCTTCTGGCGGTTGTTCATTGCGGCAAGCTCCAAGATGACCGCAAGGTTTCTGCCCGGGCGGACGGGTATGGTAACGCTCGGCACAGTCACGCCGAGGATATCCTGCGTTTCGTTCGTGAGACCAAGTCGGTCGTAAGCCTTCTGGTCGTCCCATATCTCCATGTTGACGACAAGGTCTATCGAGGCCTCGGGCTTGACAGAGCCCACGCCGTACAAATGGCGCACATCCACAACGCCGATGCCCCTGAGCTCCATGTAGTAGCGGATAAGCTCGGGCGCAGAGCCGATGAGGCTCGCTTTGCCGACACGGCGGATATCCACCGCGTCGTCGGCGATGAGCCTGTGGCCGCGCTTAATTAGCTCAAGTGCCGTCTCGCTCTTGCCGATGCCGGAGTCGCCGGCAAGCAGAACGCCCTCGCCGTGGACCTCGACCAATACGCCGTGCACCGTCGTGCGGGGCGCAAGGTGCGTGTGCAGCGAGCTTATGACGTTTGCAAGAAAATCCGAGGTGTCCTCGCTTGTTGTAAACACATTGCAGTCGTACTTTTCCGCCATCTCGAGGCATTCGGGAAACGCCGCAGCACCGTGGCACAGAACGAGCGCCGAAATGTCGTACTTCATGAGCTCTTCAAAGCTCACGCGGCGCTCGGCCTCGGTCTTGAGCTCAAGATATGTGCTCTCGACCCTGCCGATTATCTGCAGGCGCTTGGGGTCAAAGTAGTTGTAAAAGCCCGCAAGCTGCAATGCGGGGCGGTTGACCTCCGCCACGGTGAGCACCCTCGTGTCGTAATCGACCGACGTGTGCAGTGGCTTGAGGTCGTGCTCGGCGACTATGGTTTTGAGCTTTACGGAATACTTGCTTGACATTTGTCCGGCTCCCTTATCTAACAATATATTATATTATTCAGCGTGTCAAAAAAGTCTCGTGACTTTTTTGCACGCTTCAAAAAACGCCACATTTTTTGTGAAGCTTTGCTTCACGAAAAATCTCGCTACGCTCGTCAAAAAGCCTTAACAGGCGTTTTTGATGGCTATTTATCGAATTTGAGGCGGGACCTTGTCCCTCTCACACTCCCCCTGCTGCGTATTGGAGTTTAGTCGTTGCGATTATTATCAAGTTACTTGACAGTCTGTATTATATATTACCCTTTATAGGCCGATTTGGCAATGATTTTTGCGCAGACAGCGGCAATTCACGGTATCTTAAAAATTTTTCTTGCATTTATGGTTACATTCTGTTATTATTAAAAAGCTGTTTTCAGCTAAACACAAGCAAGGAGGTGCTTCAATAATGGCAAAATGTCAGTTTTGCGACAAGGGCGTAGCCTTTGGTATTCAGGTTTCCCATTCCCACAGACGCTCCAACCGTACTTGGAAGCCCAATGTGAAGCGCGTCAAGGCCATCGTGGACGGAAGTCCCAAGCATGTTTATGCATGCACTCGCTGCCTGCGCAGCGGTAAGGTCACCCGCGCTGTGTAATATTTTTATTACCCGAAACAAGCTCGCCACTAGGCGAGCTTTTTTCGTTGTCAGCGTGCAAAAAGTCCTGTGACTTTTTGCACGCTAAACACGCCACATTTTTTGTGAAGCGTTGCTTCACGAAAAATCTCGCTATGCTCGTCAAAAAGCCTTAACAGGCGTTTTTGATGGCTATAATCCAATTTGAGGCGGGACCTTTCTCGCTGCGGCTCGGTCACGGTGCGGCTCTGACATGCCCCCGGCATGTCATTCACTACCGCACCGCC
>CAVGBM010000110.1:0-13423 GCA_963627445.1 Oscillospiraceae bacterium
ACGAGAGTGCTAAGGTTTACATTTTGTTCACAGAAAACACTATATTTGTTCATATCTATATGGTACTTTATATACAACAAGAAACAAAAGTTATAAACAAGTAATCGAGTTTATAGCTTTCGCCAATAATTTAGGAGGTACTGATTATGTTTGAACTTATGCCTTTTGGTTACCGTCGTGTATCCGCTTATAACCCGTTCCGTGATTTTGAAGAAATGAGCCGCAGCTTTTGGGATAACACCAATGTCTCTGCTTTCCGCACCGACATCACCGAAAAGGACGGCACTTATGTCCTTGAGGCCGATCTCCCCGGCTTTAAGAAGGAAGATATCAGCGTTGATATCGACAAGGATTGCCTGACCATCACCGCCGAGCACAAGAGTGAGGAAAAGGAAGAAAACGCCGACAGCTACATCCGCCGTGAGCGTTACTACGGTTCCTACACCCGCAGCTTCAATGTCAAGGGCATCGACACCGAGGCCATCACCGCCGCTTACAATGACGGCGTGCTGACCCTGACAATGCCGAAGAAGGAGCCCGAGGTCCCCGCGGCAAGACGGCTCGAGATCAAATGATCCGAAACAAAGCTTGACCCCATCATCAGATGTTTTTATTCTCTCTCTTTTTCAATCCCCTTATGCAAAACGCACGGTCGTTAGACCGTGCGTTTTGTTATGTTAACTTATAAATTTCAACGGACATTGGCGGAACAAGCTTTGCTTCGCAGCCGCCTAAAAGCGGCGTGGCGTCAAACGGTACAGTGTAATAATCGTCCGAACGATTGATAACACAGAAAATTTTCTCGTTTTCTGCCTGCCGCAGAATGACGATGACATCCGCAGACGGGGTAAGGATTTGCATGCTGCCGCCCGTCAGGGCAGGGGAGGTGCTGCGTATCTTACCAAGGCTCACATAGAAGTTATGTAAACCGCTATTAGACGGTTCAAACGGCTTGCGATTAAAGGGGTCACGCCCGCCGTCAAGGCATTCCTCGTCGCCGTAATACAGGCAGGGAACGCCCGGGACGCAGTATTGTATTGCAGCGCACAGACGTTGAAGCCTCGTTGCCCGCAATGCCTGCTCGTCGGTGAGCGTGAGCTCTGCTTGCTGATTGCGGTCAAGCGTTTTGACATCGTAATCAAACGCAAGCGCCGTGTGCAGCCGCTCCACATCGTGCGAGCCGAGCAAATTCATAAGGCAGCGGTACATCGGCTGCGGGTAGTTGTGATACTGCCCGAGCAGGAAGTCCCGCAGCTCGAAGGCAGTTTTCCGATTAAGCGCAAAATCTATGACCGCCGAGCGGAACGGGTAGTTCATCACCGAATCGAGAGAATAGCCGAGGGCGTAGTTTCGCATTTTACCGTAGCTTGTTTTCGTAACGGCATCCTCCCAGACCTCGCCGATGATGACGCTGTCGGGCTTTTCGGCCTTGGATGCATCACGGATAAGGCTCAAAACCTCGTCCGGCAACTCGTCTGCAACATCTATCCGCCAGCCGGAAGCGCCGAGCCTCAGCCAGCGGCGCACGATGCTGTCCTCGCCGGCGATTATATAGTCCTGCCATTGGGCGTTTTGTTCGTTAACCTCGGGAAGGTCTTTAAAATTCCACCAGCAGCGGTAATCGTCGGGAAAGTACCGAAAATCGTACCACGGGTAGAACTGTGAATCCTTGCTCTGATAAGCGCCGAGCGTCGGGTAGCTGCCGCAGCGGTTAAAATAGATGCTGTCAGCGCCCGTGTGCGAGAAAACGCCGTCATTTATAATACCTATGCCGAACCGTGCAGCCTCTGCGCATAGGTTGACATAATCCTGTTCATCGCCCAATATCGGGTCAATTTTGCCGTAATCGGAGGTGTCGTAGCGGTGATTGCTGCGCGCCTCGAAAACGGGATTTAGGTAAATTACTCCAACACCGAGCTCCTTTAAATAAGGGAGCTTTCTTGTTATCCCGCGCAGGCTACCGCCGTAAAAATCATCGGGGGCGTAGTCTTTTTCAAACTCCCGGGGCATGAAACGCACGGGCTCATTGATGCTCCCGTGCAGCTCCGGCGTCTGCCCGAGCGCCTTGTGGTATTCGATGCCCTCACTTGCATCCTCAAAGCCGAAGCGGTCGGGGAAAATCTGATACATGATGCACCCGGCAAACCACTCGGGCGTGGTGAAACCGCGCTTAAACACCGTGAGCCGAAAGCCTTCCGCCGGAGCGTCGCTCAAGACGGAAAAATGCCCGTCACTCCCCGGGCAAAGCCAGCGTTCGCCGCTCTCGGTATTGAGCTTAAAGCGATACCAAAGTGCCGCGGGGTTATCGGGTGCAAAGCTGCACGAGAAGCGATCCCCGTCACGCTGCATGTCATATTCTACGCTGAACCCATCGGTGTAGACGCAAAGCATGGCACTCTTGACTCCGCCGAAGCTGCGTACGCTGAACTTGACCTCGCTTCCGTCCTCAACTGCGCCGAGAGGAAATCGGAAACTTTCGTAATATGCATCATGCACCGCAAAACCGAAGCTTTTGAGCGCATTATTGAGCACCGCCTGCAAGCTTGCCGTCCTCGGCTGAACGCCGTGCAGCCAAGGAATTTCCGGCGCAGCGCTGTCACTTCCGAAGCAGCGGACGACAATGACGCAGGCATCAAAAATGCCAGAGCCGCAATCGTCCAGCAGCACACGCAGAAGCTCGGCGGGAATGAGCGTTTTGCGCTCTGACGGGAGGAATTCGTGCAGAAATTCGAGCGAAAGGCCGCTTTTTGTGCACCTTTCGACCGCATAATTGATCGCTGCCGAGCAGATCAGATATGCGCAGGTGTTCTCGTCAGCGTCGTCGAGCACCGCCCAGTTTCGACCGTCAAAGCTAAGCCTATAGCTGCGCTCATCGTGATAAGCGATGCTCAGCCTGCCGTCGTGCGACCATAGCTCGTCATAGCCGCTGCAGGTTTTTGCGATGCGTGTCACAGCATCCATAGATAGAGCCTCGCATACTCGCAGGCAGACTTTGTGAAGCTGAAGTCAGCCTCCATGGCGCTGCGGACAAGCGCCTTCATGGTGTCCGGCTTGCGGTAGCAGTCTATGGCGAGCAGCATTGCATCCTTCATCTCGTGCGCATTGAAGTCTGCAAAGGAAAAGCCCGTGCCCTCGCCGGTAAATTTATTGTACGGCGTGACCGAATCCTTGAGCCCGCCCGTTTCACGCACAATAGGCAGCGTGCCGTAGCGCATGGCGATCATCTGCGACAGGCCGCAGGGCTCAAAGCGTGACGGCATGAGCAGAAAATCCGCACCGGCGTACACCTTGTGCGATAACTCCTCGTTATAGCCAATGTAGGCGCAGAGTCTGCACTTCCAGCGGCTCTCGGCCGAGCGCATGAAGTCCTCATAGCACTTATCACCCGTGCCGAGGACAAGAAACTGCATGTCGTTATACTGCATGAGCTCATCTATCATGCACTCGACAAGCTCAAAGCCCTTTTGCTCGGTCATGCGCGTGACCATCGCAAAAAGCGGCACATCCTCGCGCTTCTCAAGCCCGGTGAGCTCCTGAAGCTTAAGTTTACATAACTTCTTGCCGCTAAGCCTGCCCTTATGGTAATTTGCCGTAATGGCGGGATCGGTAAATGGATTGAAGGTCTTTACATCAATGCCGTTTATAATGCCCGAAAGCTCGTTTGACCGGGCGCTCAAAATGCCCTCAAGACCCTCGCCGAAGTAGGCGGTCTTGATCTCCTCGGCATAGGTGGGGCTCACGGTATTTATCCTGTCTGCAAACACGCATCCGGCCTTTAAAAAGCTTGCACAGCCGTTGAGCTCCATAAACTCGGGCGTATAGTATTTATCCTCAACACCGAGCAGATCCTGAACATAGTCAAAACCGAATTTGCCCTGAAATGCAATGTTATGTATCGTCAGCAGCCAGCGAGTATTGGCGTAAACATCGCCGTACTGCGTCTTTGCCAGCATGGGCAGCATGGCGGTGTGCCAGTCGTTGCAGTGGACGACATCGGGCGTAAAGCCGAGGTTCGGTATCGCATCCAAAACGGCGCGGGTGAAGAAGGCGTACTGCTCGCCCTCCTCGTAGCCGCCCTTGTAGATTTTGTCTCCGAAATAAAACTCGTTGTCAACAAGGTAAACGCACACACCGTCAAGCTCCAGCCGCTCGATGCCGCAATACTGCGTGCGCCAGCCGAGGTTAACATAAAAACAGAACATGTGCTCGATCCTGTCTGCGTATTTATCCTTGATGCAGCGGTGATACGGAATTATTATCCTTGCGTCGATGCCGAGCTCCTTTAGCGATCTCGGAAGTGTGCCGACAACATCGGCAAGTCCGCCGGTCTTGGAAAGCGGCGCACATTCGGCGGCGGCAAGCAGAATATTGGGCAGCTTCTTGCGCCCCTTTTCGTCGAGTATCGCTTTAAACTCCTTCTTCATTTTTATCACTCATCCTTTCGGGAATATACTCAAAGTATACGGCGCTCAGCGGCGGCAGGTCTATCTGCGCACTGTACGGCAGGTCGCAGAACGGCTCACTGCGGCTCTTTATCGGCTCGACATTATGTAAACCGCATCCGCCGAAGCGCACATCGTCGCTTGAGAGCACCTCACGCAAAACGCCCTTTTCGGGAAGTCCGATCACAAAGCCGCGGTGCTCGTTCGGGATAAAGTTGCAGGCGCAAACAAGATAGCTGCCCTTATCCTCTCTTGCCGAGCGCAGGAACGCAATGGAGCTGCGGTCTTTATCGTTGACATTCAGCCATTTAAACCCGTCCCACGACTTGTCGCAGTCGTAAAGGGCAGGGTAGGAGGCGTAAAGTTTGTTCAGCGCCCGGTAATACTTCCGCAGCTTCTCGTGCATGGGGTAGTCCAGCAGCAGCCAGTCGAGCGATTGCTCGTAGTTCCATTCAATGAATTGCCCGAACTCCGAGCCCATGAAGCACAGCTTTTTGCCCGGGTGCGCAAACTGGTAGCCGTACAGGCTGCGCAGAGTCGCAAACTTCTGCTCGTATGAGCCGAACATCTTATCCAGCATCGATTTTTTGCCGTGCACGACCTCGTCATGTGAGTAGGCAAGGATAAAATTCTCAGAAAAAGCGTACATCATTGAAAATGTGAGCTTATCATGCTTGCCCGAGCGAAACAGCGGGTCGGTCGCAAAATAATCGAGCGTATCGTGCATATAGCCCATGTCCCACTTGAAGCTGAAGCCCAGCCCGCCAACCGACGGCGGCATGGTGACCATGGGGTAGGCCGTCGACTCCTCGGCGACTGTGATCGCCCCTGGGTACTCGGATAAAACGGCGGTGTTCAGCTTACGCAGAAACTCCACTGCGGCAAGGTTAATGTTGCCGCCCTCGGCGTTCGGCGTGTACTCGCCGTCGCGTCTTCCGTAGTTGAGGTAGAGCATCGAGCTCACGGCATCGACACGGATTCCGTCGATATGGTAGTTTTCAAAAAAGCAGCATGCCGAGGAGACTAAAAACGACTGAACCTCCGGCATTGCGTAGTCAAAAATGAGCGTGCCCCACTCGGGGTGGTCTGCCATGCGCTTTTCCTTGCACTCAAAAAGTCTTGTGCCGTCAAAAAGCGCAAGCCCGTGCTCATCCCGCGGAAAGTGCGCCGGTACCCAGTCCATGATAACGCCGATGCCCGCATTGTGCAGGATATCGACAAACTCGGCAAACTCATCGGGCGTGCCGTAGCGCGCGGTGGGGGCATAATAGCCTGTGACCTGATAACCCCACGAGCCGGGGAAGGGGTACTCCGTCAGAGGCAGCAACTCAATGTGCGTGTAGCCCATGTCGGTGCAGTAGTCTGCAAGAGCATGCGCCGCCTTGACATAGTTCACGCTGCCGTCGGGCTCGGTTTTCCACGAGCCGAGGTGCAGCTCGTATATCGACATCGGCTGCGTGAACGCATCGCGCCTTGAGCGCCTTTGCATGTACTCGCCGTCAGACCAACTATAGCTGCCTGTCCAGACTCTCGATGCCGTGTCAAGCCCCGTCTGCGACCAGCGGGCGAAGGGGTCGGACTTGAACACCTTTTTGCCGCCCTTTTGCGTGACGCAGTATTTGTAGAGATCGCCGTTATCAAGCCCCTCGACAAAGCAGACCCACATTGTGCCGCACTTTTCCATGGGAGTTGCACTTGTGTCCCAGCCATTGAAGTCGCCGACAAGGCTCACCGCCTCGGCGTTCGGTGCCCACACAACAAAGCGGTGCATCTGTATCTCCGGCAGATATCGGCAGCCCAGCAGCAGCCACGCCTTGCGGGCATCGCCCGTGTTAAACAGGAATACATCGTCCTGCGGCAGGTATTTATCCGTTAGTGACTTATCCATCTTATGCTCCAAAACAATTGATACACTCATTATAAACGCAATCGCCCGTAATTCCAATAACTTTTTGACAATCCGGCTTAGTACATTTATAATAAATGTATTAATTTACGGAGGTGCGGAATGTTTTCCTTCAACCATTTCAATTTCAACGTCCTTGACCTCGAGCGCAGTCTGAAGTTTTACGACGAGGCGTTCGGACTCAAGCCTGTCCGCGAAAAGGTCGCTTCCGACGGCAGCTTCAAGCTAGTCTTTCTCGGCGACGGCGTGACCGATTTTCAATTAGAGCTAACTTATCTTACCGAGCGCACCGAGCCGTATGACCTCGGCGAGCAGGAGTTCCACCTCGCCTTTGTGGCCGATGACATGGAAAAGGCACACGCTAAGCACGAGAAAATGGGCTGCATCTGCTTTGAAAACCCGGGCATGGGCATCTACTTTGTCACCGATCCCGACGGCTACTGGATAGAAGTAGTTCCGGCCAAGGGCGGCACAAAACAGTGATAAATCGGTTTTGAGCGGCCTATTTCCGCCCATGCTGCGCAAAAATCCCCGGTAATACACAAAGTATTGCCGGAGATTTGTTGACTTGCCTGAACGAAAATATTCTCGCTCAAAACTGCTGCGCACCCAAAAGGGCGCTTTCTCCCTGGCTCGCACCGCCCTTGGTCGGAAGAAAGCGCATAAAGCCTAAGCTCGGGATTATGTAAACTCGGCTATATCTGTCACCGAGACCTCGAAGGCGGTCTTCTCGACGGGGTCTCTGCCGACTATCTTTATATAGTTGCGGCTTTGTATCCTGCCTTCAAGCGTGACCATGGTGCCGGTGTCCCACTCGGCGGCCTCACGGGCCTTGAGCCCCCATGTGATGCAGGGCAGATAATCGCTCCTGCCGTAGCGGCGGTTCACCGCAAGCATGAGGTCGCAGATGTCCCTACCCATCGGGGTCATGCGAAGATTTGGTTTTTTGCACAGTGTGCCGATAAGATGCACCTCGTTGAGATCGTCATCGTCGCAAAGATACAGCTCCTTTGCAAACACGGTGATGACGAGCTTTGCGCCTTCGCCGCTTTTGTTGTTGAATGAGCGCAGCTCGCCAGTGACGCAAATTTTCTCCGCCTCTTTGAGCTCGACGCTTTCCATCAGCTCATCGCGCACGATGATGTTTATTCTGTCCGTTGCGCCGGAGAGCCTTGCGACCTCGAGCGGGAAGGTGTAGAAGCTTTCGCCTCTGCAGGCGTGCGAAAAGACGGGGGCAGCAGCGATAATGCCGCAAAGGCGGGCGGTGTTTCTGCTTATGTTTTCATCCATTGTTTAAACCTGACCTTAATTAAAATGATATTTTGCTAAATTATATTAGGGTCGGGAGCTTGAATATGACGGACGGATAGAATATAATCACGTTAAAAGTATGTAAACGAAAGGACGATACCATGGATATTAAGGACATTTTGAAGATGTGTGACCACACCCTGCTGAGGGTTGACTGCTCGGCCGACGAGATAAAGACCCTGTGCGATCAGGCAATTAAGCATGAGTGCGCTTCCGTGTGCATTCCGCCCTGCCATGTTGCGGGCGCAAAGCGCTATGTCGGCGATAAGCTCAAAATCTGCACTGTTATAGGCTTCCCCAACGGCTACATGACCACCGCCGCAAAGGCTTTCGAGGCTTCCGATGCTGTTAAAAACGGCGCTGACGAGATCGACATGGTCATAAACCTCTCCATGGTCAAGGACGGCTGCTGGAACGACGTGCTCGCCGATATCAAGGCCGTGCGCCAGGCATGCGTAGGCAAGGTGCTCAAGGTCATCATCGAGTGCTGCCTGCTCACCGAGGAGGAGAAGATCCGCATGTGCTCCATCGTAGCAGAGGGCGGGGCAGACTTTATAAAGACCTCCACCGGCTTTTCCAAGGGCGGCGCCACCCGCAGCGATGTTGAGCTGCTGCGCAAGTATAGCCCCGAGCATGTTCAGGTCAAGGCAGCCGGCGGCATCTCCTCGATAGAGGACGCAGAGGACTTCATAGCTCTTGGCGCAACGAGACTCGGCACGAGCCGCATCGTGAAGCTCGCCGAGGCCGCCGAGAGCAGCGAAAACTAAGTCAGCAGCTTTCGCAGTCCGCTGCACAGGTATAGCCCGGGCAGAGACAGCCCAAACCAGATAAGACTGAACAGTGGACAAACCTGTCCCAAGATGTTGAAGGCACGGTCGGAGTAGTCCCAGACATTCCATCCCAATGTTATGTTAACCAAACATCCGGCGCTGAACTCCACCGTGCTTATAACAAGTGCGCTCAAAAGGCATTTTATAAGCAGGGGAAGGGTGCTGCCGCTTATGATGTACATGAGCGTGAAGCACGCCCCGCCGCACAGCAGCATCGTCCAGTGCGTCCAGCCGCGCCATATAAGTTCAAGCAGACCGTAAAGACCTGCGCCGATGATATAAACAAGCAAAAATTCCAAAACCATCACTCCGATGATATTTTTCCCGCAAATTGCGAAAAATATCATGGAAAACAAGGAAAAATTACTTGACAATGCGGACTGGGGCTGGTATATTAATAAAGCTGAAAATGAAGTAGGTACGGCATCCCCGTCCTCACCGAGCCGCGCAAGGCGAGCTTCGGTCAATAACAACGCTGCGTTTTGCGGCGGTGTTTTTGTGCGCGGATGCTGTCAGGCATCCGTTTTTTGCAATTTTGGAGGTGTTTTAAGATCGCAAGCGTAAACCATGAAATCAACGAGGAGATCATCGACAAGGAACTCAGAGTCATAAGTGACGATGGCGAGCAGCTTGGCATAATGTCTGCCGAGGAAGCCCTGAAGATCGCAGAGGAGAAGGAGCTTGACCTGGTCAAGATATCCCCCATGGCAAAGCCCCCTGTCTGCAAGATCATGGACTACGGCAAGTTCCGCTTTGAACAGGCAAAGCGCGAAAAGGAAGCCAAGAAGAACCAGCGTGTCATGGAAGTCAAGGAGATCCGCATGTCCCCGAGCATCGGCGAGAACGACCTTCAGACCAAGCTCAAGGCGGCCCTCAAATTCCTTGCTGACGGCGACCGTGTCAAGGTTTCTATCCGCTTCAGAGGCAGAGAGATGGCTCACACCAACCTCGGTGAGCAGATCCTGCGCGATTTTGCCGACAAATGCTCCGAGCTTGCAAACCTCGATAAGCAGCCCAAGCTCGAAGGACGCAACATGTCCATGTTCCTGTCCCCGAAGTCTGCTCAGGCAGTCAAGAAGGCACAGAAGGAAGCCGCAAAGAAGAAGGCCGAGGCCGCTTCTGCGGAGGAATAATTTTAAGTTATTACAGGTTCACCTGAATAGCAGCATACGTAAAGGAGAAATTATCATGCCCAAACTGAAGACCCATAGCGGTGCTAAGAAGAGATTTAATCTCACCAAGACCGGTAAGGTAAAGCGCGCTCATGCATACAAGAGCCATATCCTCACTAAGAAGGACACCAAGCGTTGCCGTCGTCTGCGCTCCGGCACCATCGCCGATGTGACTAACGAAGCAACTATCAAAAAGATGATCCCTTACAAATAAGTAAGGCGTACTTGTACTAATAGGAGGAATTGACAAATGGCAAGAGTTAAGGGCGCAATGATGACCCGCAAACATAGAAATAAGATCCTTGGCCTGGCTAAGGGTTACTGGGGCAACAAGTCCCGTCACTATAAGATGGCTCAGGAGCAGATGATGAAGTCCGGCCGCTACGCATATGTCGGCCGCAAGCAGAAGAAGAGAGACTTCCGTCAGCTCTGGATCACCCGTATCAGCGCAGGCTGCAAGGCAAACGGAATGAACTATTCCACCTTCATGCACGGCCTGAAGCTCGCCGGCATCGACATGAACCGCAAGATGCTGTCCGAGACCGCTATCCACGATCCCGCTGCTTTCACCGCACTGTGCGAGAAGGCAAAGGCATCTCTGTAATAATGACTGAAAGCGCCGCCTGATGGCGGCGCTTTTCAAATACTAAAGGATAAAATATGTTTGAAATACTCAGAGAATGGTTCGGTATGGGGCTAAACCTGCCTGTTATTGCGACCGACCTGTTCTTTGCCGCAATCGGCCTGTATGCGGCATTAAAGATAAGCAATAAGAAGACCGTAATCTATATTATGTTAACTACAATAGCAGTTTACATAATTGCTTCGTTCGTGGAGAAAAGCAGCATTGAGATGTTTGCGGTGTACGCCGTATTCGTCGGTGCGCTTGCATTTTTTGCCCTCATCGGCGCCGCTGTCGGCTTGCTGATAAGAGCGATAAGAAAAAATTGATCTTATTTGTGCACCCAATTGGGTGCACTTTTTTATATTTACCCCTTAACGGCAATGACTACATTGCAAAACAAAGTAGAGGTGCGACATGATATCATCACAAATGTTAAAGGATACACTTGAGAATGCGATCAACAAATTATTCAACGGAGAAAACGAAAATGAATATACTAACAAACTCAGATATGAAAACGCCAAGCTTGCGTGAGCAGCCTGCCGGATGCTATAATGAGCAAAAACCAATGGAGCGTGCGATATGACAGAAAAGCTTTATTATATTGACAGCCACATGAGGACCTTCGCCGCCACGGTGCTCGCCTGTGAGCCGGTGAAGGAAAGATACGAGGTCGTTCTCGACCGCACAGCCTTCTTCCCCGAGGGCGGCGGCCAAGCGGGCGACAGCGGCTTTATCGGCGAGACAGCGGTGTTCGATACCCACGAGAAAAACGGCGAGGTAATGCATTATGCAAACCAGCTCATTCCCGCCGGCAGTGTTCTGGATTGCCGCATTGACTGGGAAAAGCGCTTTCGCAGGATGCAAAATCACTCCGGCGAGCATATTGTGTCGGGGCTCGTGCATAAAAAGTATGGGTACTCAAATGTTGGCTTCCACATGGGCGCAGACTTTGTCACCATCGACTTCGACGGCTTTCTCACGCCCGAGCAGCTTGCCGAGATAGAGCGTGAGGCAAATTATGCCGTTGCGGCAAATTACGCCGTCACAGCGAGGTTCCCGAGCCCCGATGTGCTCAAAACGCTGGACTACCGCAGCAAGCTTGAGCTCACGGAAAATGTGCGCATCGTTGAGATCGAAAATACGGATATCTGCGCCTGCTGCGCCCCACATGTAAACAGCACCGCCGAGGTCGGCTTGGTGAAGATACTTTCAAGCGAGCGCCGCCGCCGCGGCGGTGAAGGCGTGCGCATAACCATGCTCTGCGGCCTTGACGCTTATGAAAATTTCGTCTGCACCCATGATAACAACGCCGCGATATCGATGCTGCTGTCGGCAAAGCGTGAGGAGACGGCGGCTGCTGTTGAGCGCGTGCTTGCAGAGCAGGAGAGACTAAAGCAGCGCAATGCAGAGCTCAGCCGAGCCCTTGCGCATTTGCGTGCCGAGACCATCGAGCCCACGGACGGCAATATAGTCATCTTCGACTCCGTTTTGGACGAGCCGGCGCTGCGTGAGCTCATAAACGACGCAGTGACCAAGTGCGGCGGCCTTGCGGCGGTGTTCTCCGGCAGCGATGAGGCAGGGTACAGGTATATCATCGGAAGTCGAAAAATAGACCTCCGCGCAGCCGCAAAAGAGATAAATTCCGGCGTCAATGGCCGTGGTGGCGGCAGCAGCGAGATGATACAGGGAAGCTGCAAGGAAAGTGCCGAAAATATTCAAAATTTTTTGAGTATATACAATATCTAGACAGCAGGCACAAAATTGTATAGCAGATAGTGAATAATTTTCGTCTAAATTGTTAATTTTCTTGCTTAAACCCGATTGACAATAATATGACATTTTGATACAATGTATAGCTAGATAAAGGGCGTTCTACGCCTTGAAATAACACACCAAAAAATTTTTATTATGGGGGGTTATCCGTGAGAGATCTCAAGCATCTGATTTATTTCGAGAATTTGCTTAAGGAAGCCAATAATGAATTGGTCAAAAAGGCAAAGGAAGAGGGCAAGCTCGCACTGGGCTACACCTGCTACTTCATGCCCGAAGTACTTCTCGACCTGCCCGGCTGCTTCTCCGTTCGTCTGAGAGCACCCGACTGCAGCTCACCCGACATCGCAACCTACTACATGTCCGCCCGTGTTTGCCACTACGGACGCAGCCTCTTCGAGCGTGCTCTCGAAGGCGGCTTCAACTTCCTCGATGCGCAGCTGGCTACCGAAACCTGCACCGTCACCTGCCGCTTCCAGGAGCACATCCAGCAGAAGCACCTTGACTCCGTCAAGGATATGAGAGTTATCGACAACGATAAGTTCTTCTGCGAGTTTATGGATGTTCCCTTCAAGAACACCGAGAACGACTATCAGTACTATCATGATCAGCTCGAGTACCATGTCCTCGGCAAGCTGAAGGAAAACCTCGGCGTTGACGTTTCCGACAAGGCTCTCAAGGCAGCTATCAAGCAGCACAACGAGGTCTGCAAGATCATCAACGAGATCGGCGATTACCGCAAGCTCGATAATCCCACCATCACCGGCTACGAGTTCCATGTTATTCAGCTCGTATCTCTGGTTTGCCCGAAGTACCTCATTCTCCCGTACCTGAAGGAGACCCTGAAGGAGATCAAGACCCGCAAGCCCGACGAGAAGTGGCCGTTCCGCTGCAAGGTCGTTCTGGCCGGCTCCGAGAATGACGACCCCTACTTCACCGAGCTCATCGAGAGCTGCGGCGCAGAGGTCGTTTGCGACCGTTACTGCTACGGCGCAGTCGAGTCCCGTCAGCCCATCGAGATCCGTGAGGGCGAGACTCCCCTTAAGGCAATTGCCCGTCATTACCTCGAGACCTCCAACTGCCCCCGCTTCATGCCGCAGAACGAGATGCGTGCAAGAAAGCAGAAGCTGGCAGACCTGGTCAAGGAGTACAAGGCAGACGGTATCATCATCTGCTCGAACAAGTTCTGCGAGTACTGGTCCTACGAGCGTGTTATCGACAGCTTCATCCTCCATCGTGACTTCGGCATCCCCGTATGCTCGATCGAGAAGGAGTACATAAACACCGCTTCCGGCCAGCTGCGTACCCGCTTCCAGGCATTTGTTGAATCTGTCGAAATCAAGAAGATTCAGGAGGGCAAGTAA
>CAVGBM010000111.1:0-11838 GCA_963627445.1 Oscillospiraceae bacterium
AAACCTTGATTTTACCCCCTGATATATTTTCTATCAAAATATGCGTCCTTCTACAAAAAAACCTGACTTGCCTTATGGCAAATCAGGTTTTTTGCTTAATATATCAGCTTAAAAAATGAATTATATGTAGAGATTATTATCAAAACGGGAGATAATTGCTGCGCACTGCGCTCTGGTGAGCCTGCCGAGAGGATCAATGGATTTGCCGACACCCTCAAGTATTCCGTTGCTGATAGCCCATTCAATCGCACTGCTTGCGTAGGCGGCAACATCATTTGCATCGGAAAATCCGAATTTTTCAAAAACATTATTGCTGTCTTCAGCGACATAGCCGGCATACTGTGCATAGCGATAGAGCATAGTCACGAAATCCTGACGCTTGACATAGCTGTCCGGGTCAAAACTCGTATCGCTGACACCGTTCGTTATGCCTTCTTTATACGCCCAATTTACGGCATCATAGTACCAGCTGGCGTCAGAAACATCATCAAATGGAGTTGCCTCGTCCACCGTCGGCTCGCCGGCTATGCGGTATATCACCGTTGCAGCCATGCCACGGGTCATCAAAGCATCGGGTTCAAAGGTCGTCGAGCTCGTTCCTATCATGAGCGTGTTTTTGTAGCAGTATTCTACACTGTCACGATACCATGTATTCCCGGCAACATCAGAGTAAGGCAAAATCACAGGGATCGCGTTGAGTATCTGTCGTGCGATATATGCGTGACCTTTAGCTGTCGGATGAGCATCCGTACCGCCGATGGCTGAAAAGGTTTCGGTATCGGTCACATCAACATAGATATAACCAAGCTCTTCGGCATTTTCCTTGAAGAAGTTGTTGACCAACCCTACTACGGCATCGGCAACCTTGCCGATCTTTATTATACCGCTGTCTGTTGTCGACGAATCCTTATACGGATTGTACATGCCGACAACAGCTATCTGACCTGTAGTGTTTTCGGAGCGAAGTCGTTCAATGATTTTTGGGAAATTTGCTTTTAAGTCATTGTAGCCGGCATACATTTCTTTCACGACAGCAGAAATATAATCACTGTAGTAGCCAAGCGAATTCATTATCTTCAGCATTTCAGCGGCGGTTTTATAAGCATCACCTTTCTCGATGAGCTCGGCGATCTTATCTTCATCGGCAAATTTCGTGGTAGAATCGACGGTTTCGTAAGCTGCTAAGATCAGAGGAGCGGTCAAAATGTCATTGTTACCGATATTGACGGTCATAAGAGAGGAATATTTGACGCTCTCTTTGATATAGTCCTCCCAGTAGTTGCACTTTCCGTCAGTATACATCCAATAATACAATGTGTCGGTGTACAGGTCATGTTCATTTTCGTCTATACCCAGGGAGATAAGCAGCTCTGTAGTGCGGAATCCGACGAAAGAGAAAGGGCACAGAATGGTGTTCGTTACATCTGCCAATATACTGGGATAAGCGGTTGCGGGTGGAGGTTGATACCCTTTATAGTTCTTGTTATTGACGCTGTCGTATCCGACGGGTATACTGTCTCCAAAGCTGCAATATAAAGAATTAAATCCGGCCGATGCATAAGGCGAATACGGCAGATATGCCTCTTTGTTTCTTGCGCCCTCCGCAAAAGCCGGAACAACTGCGATGCTCAGCACAATAATAAGTGCGAGCAAAATAGATAGGAAATGCTTGGTCTTTTTCATGCTACTCTCCTTATACTTTTTTCCTCGTTTAATATAAAAATATACATCTTTGGTGATATTATATAATGTCAAAAGTCTCATGTCAAGACTGTATAGTAAAAATGACAAGACTTCGCCGGTTTTGATTGGGCTGGAGTAGAATGACATAAGAGAGGGAAGCCATTACCGAAGAGAATGTTTAATTTAAATATTACTAATTACACAGCGTAGCTGATATTTTCAACAGTTATTTGCGCTTTTGCGTATTTTGCCGATAATCTCCTCGATGTCGAGGATATGCCGGACTTCTTCGCAAACAAAGCCGGTGTCCTGCTCGAAGGCGGCAACTCGCTATTCGTTGGCAACGCTGCAGGGTATATCCGACTCAACCTTGCAATGCCCCGCTCGATAATAAAAACCGGACTCGACCGCATGATCGACGCAATCGAAAAACATAACGGAAAATAAAATTAACCGGAAGAGCAACAGTGCTCCTCCGGCTTTTATCATCTTATGAAGTTCGTGGACACGACATCCTCTTTCTCGGGCAGGCCGAACTGCTCCTTGCCGAGGGCGATGCTCTTCATCAGGAACACCATGTTGCGTGCTACATAACGAGCGTTCTGCATGCCTTCCTCGTCCTGCACCGCCTCGCCCGGGGCTCTGCCGTAGACATTGTTCCAATACCTGCCCGACACGACGGGCATCTGAGAGATGGTAAAGAACTTGTTGAGCTCATCAAATGTGGCGGTCGTACCCGAGCGTCTTGCGCTTACCATGACTGCGCCGACCTTCATGGACTTGTCCACCGCCCATGTGCTGTAAAACAGGCGAGACACGAATGAGGTGAGCGCACCGGGTGCCTGCGCAAAGTGTACGGGGCTTCCGATGACCACGCCGTCGCATTCTGCGAGCAGGGGAGCGGTCTTGTTGACCGCGTCGTCAAAGACGCATTTGCCGGTTTTGAAGCAGCTTCCGCAGGATATGCAGCTGTGCAGCTCAAGCTGGCCGACATGCACTTCTTCAAATTCGACACCCTCGGCGGCAAATATCTTCTTCATTTCATCGAGGGCGGCGGCAGTGTTACCGTGTGCTCTGGGACTTCCGTTGATAATAAGTACCTTCATCTTCAAACCTCCGTAATTGATCTTTTATCTCTGAGCTTTTTGCGCGTGAAAGCGGTGCACAGCGGGATAAGCCAAAGGTAGAACGCCAGGGGAACAGCCGCAGCGCCGACATTCATCATAGCAAGCGGCACGGAGCATGCGATGCACCACGGGACGAGACCCGCAATGACGATGACCGAGTTTTCGATATCGATCATCTTGCTGTAGCGCTCCTTCTCGCTCGTGCCGTACAAGCCCTCGGACAGCTGGCTTAACATGATAACGCCTATCGTCTGATTACAGAAAACGATGCTGACCGCAAACGATAGCAGCACCATGACAGGAAAGCGTCCGACCTTACCTCTTAATATTATAAGCTTTTCCGAAAGTCCGTCAAGCATACCCGTGCCGTGGAAAATACCGCCGTATGTGCCTGAGAGGAGCAAAATGCCGCAGACGGTGAGCATGGACTTAACGCCGCCGCCCGAGAGCATCGTCGAAAGAGCGGCGTTTTGCGGCTCAAAGCCGAGCAGCATGGTCTTAAAGCAATCGACAAAGCCTGCGCCCTGCGTCACCATGGCGAGCACGAACGATACGACGATATCGATAGCCATAGCCCACTTGACCTTGACCTTGCAAAACGGCAGAACTATCATCAAAATCGCAGGGATAAGGCACAGCCACGAAAGCCTGAACTCCTCGCCAAGCTCCTTAAGTACCTGCGAATCGGTGCTCTGCATGGGGTAAAATACCGAGAGCACACCATAGATAACGCAGCACAGTATAAACGGTACAGCGCCGCTTTTGAGCGTGATCTTTATATTTTTTTCAACATCCGTACCCGTGACGGCGGCAACTAAATTCGCAGCCGACGAAGCCGGTGAGCCGCGGTCGCCGACATAAACGCCCGACAGCACCGCACCCGCAACGGGTATAGGCGAAATGCCGCCTGCGTGGGCGATGCTCATGATGATAACGCCCGCCGTTGCGGTAACACCGAAGCTCGTGCCGATGGCAAAGGACATGACGGCCGAGAGCAGAAATGCCGCCAGTAGGAAAAATGACGGGGGCATGACGGATACACCGAGCGTGACAAAATACGCCACCGTACCGCTCGAGCGCCAAAGTCCCGTAAGGCAGCCGATGAGCAACAGAATACCCACAACTATAAACGATTCCTTGAGGCTTCCGACAGCCATCTTGAGCACCGCTTTAAGCGCAAACCCCTTCCTGACTGCAAGCGCTGTAAACAGCACAAAGCCGACAAGCAGGGGAGCGAGCATGGATATATCAAGTATCAGCGACACAGCGACACATATTATAAATGTAACAAACGCAGCAGCAAGCTCCATAAGTGCCTCCAAAAATTGCACCGATTATACCACCACGTCCTGAAATATTCAATCTTAGAAAATAAACGGGGAAATTTTTTGTTGTCATTGACTTTTTAGGATTTATTATCTAAACTAAATTCAGCAAAGCTGACAAGAGGTGCATAATGAAACAAAAAAAGCGCTCAGAAAATGTTTTTACGAACCTGAGTTATGTGTTTATAGTGCTCATGCTGACGGTGTTCCTGTTTTGCTTCGACTCATCGGGCTACAGCGGCATCACCGAGGCAAAGCTCACGGCGTTCAACATAATATGCGGCGGCTATGTTATCCTGACGCTTATCCTGATGCCGGCGAGCCTTGCGACCGAGGTGATAACAAAGCAGGAGCTCAAGGCATATATAAGGGAAAGCACTTGGGTGCAGCGACTGCTGCTTATCTTCCTGCTACTGACGGTCGTGTCGGCGCTCCTGTCGCCGTATAAAAGCGAGACGTGGGTCGGTGCAACGCGCTACGAGGGAGTGCGCAGCATAGCGCTGTATGTGCTGTCTGCCGTGTTCCTGTCGAGCTTCGGCAGGGTAAAGCCATGGATGGCGTATCTTCTCGGCGGCTCGGTGCTGTGCTTCAGCGTTATAAGCATCATTCAGCTGTACGGCGGCAACCCCTTCGGCCTGTACCCGGGTGATCTTAACTACTTCGGAGCGGGCGTTGACTATTCCGGCGAATATCTCGGCACCATTGGCAACACCGACCTTGTCGCAGCCTTCCTGTGCGTTGCGATAACGCTTTTGTGGGTCGCAGTGGTGCGCATGAAGGGCAAAAGGCGCTATCTGCTTCTTATCCCGACGACGGCTGCACTGTTCGTGCTGCTTAAAATGTTCGTCATGGCCGGCCTCGTCGGCGTATTTGGCGGCGCAGTGCTCGCACTGCCTTTTGTCCTGCCTGTATCAGCAAAAACAAGAAAGATAATTGCGATCGCAATACTTGCCCTGTTCGTCCTCGCACTCGTATTTCTCTACATTGCCGATATCGGCGGCGGGATGCTGCACGAGGCGCATGAGCTTCTGCACGGCAATGTCAGCGACACCTTTGGCTCGGGCAGAATACACATTTGGAAAAACGTCCTTGAGAAGGTACCCGATAACCTATGGTTTGGCACAGGCCCTGACACTATGAGCCACGCTCAGCTCGAGGCGTTCACACGCTATGACCCCGACAAGGGTGTGGAGCTTGTTGCCGAGATCGACACGGCGCACAACGAGTATCTGAACATTCTGTTCCATCAGGGCATTTTCGCTCTGCTTGCCTACCTCGCGGCGCTCGTGCTCGTGGCTGCAAAATGGATAAAGCGGGGCAGCACCGCACCGGCTGCCGCCGCCTGCGGAGCTGCGGTGCTGTGCTATTGCATCCAGGCGTTCTTTGGCATCAGCATGTTCCTGACCGCACCGTTTTTCTGGATGACGCTCGGCCTTCTCGACGGCTCACTCAGAGCAACAGCAAAATAACAAAAAAGCTACGCTCACCGTCTGTGTTTTTACAGGCGGTGAGCTTTTATCTTCGGTTGAGCCGCAGGACATGCTCGCCCACCCGCTGCCTGAGCGGGGGAGCGGGGTAGGCGAGTATCAGAGTCTTGCCTGCGTATGTATAAATGTCTGCTTCAAGGCTGCGGTCGTCTGCCGGAAGGGCAGATCTTATCATTGACAGCAACTCGTCATTTGTGAAGCTCTCGCCGTCGAGTATCAGTGCGAGAGCTTCCTGTCTAAAAGTTTCGGATAACATAATATCATTCTCCGTATTTTTGATAAATTACATAATAGAAACGAATTAAAAACAAAACATAAAACGCCTCGGAAAAATTCGTTTACAATTTTGATTTTAGCCCAAAAAATTTCACATTTCCATACAAAAATTATGGTAAAGCTGAAACAATGATGCTATACTAGGTACGCGTTATGTAAAGCGATAATTATTTTTTCCCGAGGGTATTATGGACTTGTCAGAGAAGAAAATAGATAGTGAGCTGAAGTACAGCGGCGTTATCGTGAATGTTACGCTTGATCACGCCGAGCTGTGCGACGGAAGTGTCGTTAAGCGCGAGGTCGTTGAGCATCCCGGCGGAGTTACGATACTCCCCATTGATGACGACGGCTTTTGCTACTGTGTCCGTCAGTTTCGCTATCCTTTAGGCAAGATAATGCTCGAAGCGCCGGCGGGCAAGCTCGAAAAGGGCGAGGATCACCGTGAGTGCGCCGTCAGGGAGCTGTCCGAGGAGACGGGCTTTTCGGCAGATGAGCTTACTTATCTCGGACCGAGCTGCACTTCACCGGGCTTTTCCACCGAGGTTCTGCATATCTATCTTGCGCAGGGGCTCCATGCAGGAGCCAGCCATCCTGACGAGGGCGAATTCCTCAGCGTTGAGAAGCACCATATCGACGAGCTTGTCGACATGGTCATGTCCGGCGAGATAGACGACGGCAAGACGATAATTGCCGTGCTCAAGACCAAGCGTATTCTTGAACAGAAAAAATAGTTACGATTTGTTTACAATTGCTAATTGCCATCATCGATACCCTATGCTATAATACTAAGCCGATGCGAATGGGCGCATCACACGAAAGGTGTACCAAATGGAAAAGTATGTAATCAAGGGCGGAAAGCCCCTTCAGGGCGAAGTTGAAATAAGCGGAGCAAAAAATGCAGCGGTAGCAATAATCCCCGCCGCACTAATGGTCGACGGTGTCTGCCGTATTGAAAATATGCCGCAGATAAGCGACACTGATATGCTGCTGACTATCCTCACTCATCTTGGTGCGGAGGTCAGGCTTTTAAACGAGTCCACTATAGAAATCGACAGTCGTAATGTAAAATTCTCAGACGCACCCTTTGACCTTATGCGTAAGATCCGTGCGTCGTATTATCTCATCGGCGCAATGCTCAGTCGCTTCGGAAGCGCAAAAACCACCATGCCCGGCGGCTGCAACTTCGGCGTTCGCCCGATCGACCAGCATATAAAGGGCATGAATGCACTCGGCGCTGATATCGAGGTCAAAAACGGCTTCGTGTACGCCGAGGCCCCCGACGGCAGACTGCACGGTGCAAAGATCTACCTTGATAAGGTCTCCGTCGGCGCAACGATGAATATTATCCTTGCCGCAACGCTCGCGTCCGGCAGGACTATCATAGAAAATGCAGCCCGCGAGCCGCATATCGTCGACCTTGCAAACTTCTTGAACTCCATGGGAGCAGATATAAGAGGCGCCGGCACCGATACCATCAAGGTCAACGGTGTTGACAAGCTCCACGGCGGCAGCTATTCCATCATTCCCGACCAGATCGAGGCGGGCACCTATATGGTAGCCGCAGCGGCCACCGGCGGCGAGGTTTTGGTCAAGAACGTCATTCCCAAGCACCTTGACTGTATCTCGGCAAAGCTGCGTGAGACGGGCACTATCGTTCTCGAGTACGAGGATTCCGTCCTCGTCAAGGGCAACGGCAATCTGCGCAAGGCAAATGTCAAGACCCTGCCTTATCCCGGCTTCCCGACCGACATGCAGCCGCAGATGGGCGCACTTTTGTCCATGGCAAACGGCACCTCGGTCATCACCGAGGGCATCTACGATAACCGCTTTAAATATGTCAACGAGCTTCGCAAGATGGGCGCTGACATTCAGGTCGACGGCAGGATCGCCATCTTTGAGGGCGGTGCAAAGCTCACGGGAGCTCCCGTCATGGCCTGCGACCTCAGAGCCGGTGCGGCAATGGTCATTGCAGGTCTGTGTGCAAGCGGCACTACCGAGATAGAAGATATACACTTTATCGAGAGAGGATACGAGAACTTTGTCGGCAAGCTTCGCGCCTTGGGTGCGGACATCTCCATCGTTGATTTTCCCGATGAACCCGAAATCCATGAAAAGGTAATTGCAATAGGTTAAAACATGCGTATAGTAACTTTTGCCAGCGGCTCGACAGGAAACTGCGGCCTTATATCTGACGGCGAAGCGAATATACTTATAGATGCGGGGATATCCATGCGCAGAACTGTTTCTGCCTTGAATGAGCTTGGACTTTCTCCGCGGGATTTATGCGGAGTGCTCATTACACATGAGCACTCCGATCACATATCGGGACTTTCCATGCTGGCAAAGCACCACGATATAAGTATATACGCCCCCAAAGAGCTTTGCGAGGTCTTAGCTTCAATGAAGCCCGAGCTTAAAAACAGGCTCATCGCCATACCCGTAAACGAAGCATTCGACATGGGCGGCATTGAGGTCAAAGCCTTCCGCACGCCGCATGACGCCAAATTCAGCGTCGGCTACCGCTTCGAAGGAAGCTCGGTGGCCGCCTTTGCGACCGACACCGGCAGCATAACAGATGAGCTCGTCTACGGCCTCGAAGGTGCGCGTTTAGCGCTCATCGAGGCAAACCACGACCTTGAAATGCTGCGAAATGGCCCGTATCCCTACTTTCTAAAACGCCGCATTTTGTCCGAAAACGGGCATTTATCCAATGAAGATTGCGCAAAACTTGCCTTACATCTTGCAAAATCCGGCGCATGGGATATAATAGTGGGGCATCTTAGTCGTGAAAATAACACACCGCAGCTGGCGTTCGACACTGTGAGCGCCGGTTTATCGGGCGAAAATGTCGGGCTTCATGTTGCGCCGATGGATAAAATGCTTGCGGTGAGCGTGGGGGATAGCGTACAATGCTCAATATAAAGCTCATATGCGTCGGCAGACTGCGCGAAAAGTTTTATATAGATGCCTTTAACGAGTATGCACGCAGACTGTCCGCCTACTGCAGGTTTGAGTGCGTTGAGCTTAATGAGACCAAGCTTGGCGACAAGCCCTCGGATAAAGAGATAGAAAATGCGCTCGTGCGTGAAAGCGCCGATATCGAAAAGGCGATACCTAAGGACGCATATGTCATCGCTATGTGCGTCGGTGCAAAGCAGCTAAAAAGTGAAGAGTTCGCGCAAAAGATAAATTCCCTTGCCCTAAACGGCAGAGGAAAGATATGCTTTATCATCGGCGGCTCGTTCGGCATGGCAGAGAGCGTAAAGCAGCGTGCCGATATGCGCCTCGGCATGAGCGAAATGACCTTCCCGCACCATCTTGCGAGGGTCATGCTGACAGAGCAGATATACAGGAGCTTCAAGATAATCGAAGGCTCCCGTTATCATAAATAACAAAACGAGGTTATCATATGGAAGATAGTATGAAGCTTGAATGGGGCAGAAGGATAACCGGCAAGCTCCTTGAGGCTTGGCCGAAGGACGAGACCGGCGAGCTTATAGAGCCCGTTTTTCTCACCCACTGTATGAGCTTTGACATGCGCGACGAGATGATAGTCAATCTCCTTAACGCCTACGATATCCCCTGTGTAAGACAATACCCGGCAGACGGCGATTTCGGCAGACTTATAATCGGAATGAGCGGTCAGGGTGTTGATATATATGTACCCAAGACTATGTATGAAGACGCTGTCAATTTAACCGAAGGGAGCGCAGAATGTGAGGAACTATAAGGAAGAATACGAGCTTTGGCTCGACAGCCCCAATCTCAGCCAGAAGGAGTGGGAGGAGCTCAAATCCATCGCAGACGATGAAAAAGAGATCGAAAGCCGCTTCTTTGCCCCGCTTGAGTTCGGCACTGCCGGATTAAGAGGCACGATGAAGCTCGGCCTTCACCAGATGAATGTCCACGTCATCCGCCACGCAACACAGGCCTTTGCAAATGTCATTAAGGCCGAGGGCGAGGAGGCCATGAAAAAGGGCATCGCTATCTGCTTTGACTGCCGCAATAACAGCGAGCTGTTTGCACACGAGGCAGCCTGCATCATGGCTGCAAACGGCATCCATGTGCGCATTTTTGACGCGTTGCGCCCCACACCGGAGCTGAGCTTTGCCGTGCGCCATTACGGCACTACCGCCGGCCTTAACATCACTGCAAGCCACAACCCCAAGGAGTATAACGGCTACAAGGTGTATTGGTCTGACGGTGCGCAGCTTCCGCCGCAGCATGCAGCAGCCATAGCCGAGCAGATGAATAAGATAGACATTTTCCGCGACTTTGTCACCTGCGATTTTGACGAGGCCGTTGCCGACGGCAGGATCGAGATGATTGGTGCCGAGACTGACGAGGCGTATCTTGCCTGCGTTCTGGGACAGGCTATCAACAAGGATGTCGTTGCAAGTGTTTCCGATAAGCTCAAGATCGTATACACTCCGTTCCACGGCGCTGGCTATAAGCTCGTCCCCGAAGCCTTAAAACGCCTTGGCGTTTCCCAGCTTTACCCCGTACCCGAGCAGATGGTGCTCGACGGCAACTTCCCGACGGTCGAAAGCCCGAACCCCGAGAACCCCGAGGGCTTCTACCTCGCAGTTGACCTTGCAAAGAAGGTCGGAAGTGACCTTATAATCGGCACTGACCCCGACTCCGACCGCATCGGTGTCATGGTGCGTGACGGCGATGGCTACACCTCCATCACCGGCAACCAGCTCGGCGTTCTGCTGCTTGACTATGTCATCAACGCCCGCCGTGAAGCAGGCACTCTGCCCGAAAACGCAGGCGCTGTCAAGAGCATCGTCACCACCGAGATGGCAAAGGTCGTTGCCGAGACCAACGGCGTTCACTTTGAAGACACCTTCACCGGCTTTAAATTCATGGCCGAGCGTGTCGCCGAGTGGGAAAAGGCGGGCACTTATAAGTACATTTTCGCCTATGAGGAGAGCTACGGCTACATGATGGGCGACTATGTCCGTGATAAGGATGCTGTCACCGCATCGATGATGGTCGCTGAGATGGCGGCGCATTACCTTGCCAAGGGCATGAACCTCAAGCAGGCCATGGAGAGCCTGTACGAAAAGTACGGCTACTACGAGGAGCGCACACTCAACCTCGTCATGCCCGGCCTTGACGGCATCGAGAAGATGAAAAACCTCATGGCAGACCTGCGCAATGACCCGCCGAAGCTCATCTCCGGCACCGAGGTCTTCTGCATCCGTGACTATTCTACCGGCGATCTCATCGTGCCCAAGCTCGGCGTGATGGGTCAGACGGGTATCAAGGGCTCAAATGTTCTCTATTTCGAGCTTGCCGACGAGACGGCCTTCATTGTCCGTCCCTCCGGCACAGAGCCCAAGGTCAAGGTCTATATCCTTGCAAAGGGCGAAAACAGAGCAGAATGTGACGAAAAAGTTGCCAAATATGTAGAATACGCCGAAACCCTGAGAAGATGAAAGAGCTGCTTGACATTTTCATAGCGTCGTTTAAAGTCGGCCTCATGACCTTCGGCGGCGGCTACGCCATGCTGCCGATACTCCAGCGCGAGGTCGTAGAGACCCGCAAATGGGTGACAGAAGAAGAGGTCCTGGATTATTACGCCATCGGTCAGTGTCTGCCCGGTGTCATCATGGTAAACACCATGATATTTATAGGCCAAAAGCGAAGAGGCACCCTCGGCGGCATCGTCGCCGCCCTCGGCACGGTTTGCCCGGCGCTAATCATCATCACGATAATTGCCGCCGTATTAAGAGGCTTTGCCGAAGCGCCGGTCGTTAAAAGCGCCTTTGCGGGTATCCGCGTCTGCGTCTGCGTTTTGATATTCAACGCCGTTATGAAGCTGTGGAAAAGCTCCGTCATCGACTGGAAGTGCTTTGTCATCTTCCTTCTCGTCGCCCTCGCCTCACTGTTTACGGACATAACGCCTGTTTTGTTCGTCGTCGTGTCGGCAGT
>CAVGBM010000112.1:0-2551 GCA_963627445.1 Oscillospiraceae bacterium
TGATGCGAAGTATCAAACTTCACTTTTGCAAAGCAAAAATTTCACAGTGAGCGTACTCACGCAGTTTGGCGCTGATACGGATATAAAATACTCGCCCTCGGGCACGCTGCATGCCGTAGTCAACACCGAAGTCTCCCCCTCGCTGTTCACATGGGTGTTCTGCCTCGGCGGCAGAGTGCGCATCGTCTCGCCGGACTATGTCTGCGGCGAATATAAAAGCTGCCTGCGAGCCCAGCTCGCAGCATACTAAAACAGCCGGTCTATCACAGACCGGCTGTTTTTATGCTATGTTGAAGAAGAGAAAGAAAACGGCCTGCGTGAGCGCCGTCCATTTGAGTGTGGTGGAACTGGAATGAGACCGTGAGCGTTGTTTTAAACAAACTGCGGCGGTATCTGCCCCAGATCATAAAGGGATTGTTGTAAATGCCGCTGTACATCCCCACGGCGGCATCAACCTCCGTGTCGACAATGGCGGATGTACCGATGACCATTTTGTCGTATATATCGTGATTTTGGCAGCTTTCGGCGGTCTGCGTCGTCAGGCGGAGATAGTCACGCTCAAACTGCCGCAGGTCATCACTGTACGGTACATCGCAGGAGCTGACCTCGCCGGTCTTGTTCTTGACTATGCAGTTTACCGCTAAGCTGTCATAGCGGCATAGCTTGCCGTCAACAGGCAGCGTGTAAAACTCCTTGACCCTGCTTGCGGCGTTGCCGATACACCAGCACATGAGCATATTAAACTTTTTGCCATCGTTTCGCTCGACTGCCAGCCAAAGTAAGTCCCCGGAATATCTACTATCATAAATAAGAAACAACTGAAGCGGCCGATCTGTTCCAAAATTTCGACAATTTTATTTTTCCATAGGTTTTCAAAGCCGTCCTTGCACTTAACGGCAAACACGATGTTTGGAATAAGGATTATCATGACGAATACTAAGCCGTATATGTTTAGCCATTTCATTATATCAAGCCTCCCTGCCTCACTAATATAACAATTGAGCGGCCCGTTTTGTTCCATACAAGCTAAAAAATCCCGATTTGCAATGCAAATCGGGATTTTTACGGCATAAAACAGCTTAAACTTCCTTGCCGACAGCGTATGCCTTTTCGAGTGCGGGGTGGCCTTTGATATCGCCGACATCGTTGCAGTTTCCGGCAAAGACGACGCCTGCGAGCTCGCACCTTTCAAAGCAGTCGACCCAGCCTTTGACGGCTTTTATTGCGCCCTCGACGGTGTAGTCCTCGTCCTCGGCGGCAGTCGCTAAAAGATACGCCTTCGTGAACACATAGTCGGTGTCAAAGATGGGGTTTGAGCGGTCAAGCATCATCTTGAGCTGGCCGCTGATGGAATAATAATAAACGGGCGTTGCAAAGGCAATAACATCGGCATCGTGCATTTTTGTGACTATCTCCGCCGCATCGTCTTTTATGACACATTTGCCGAGCTTAAGGCAGGCAAAGCAGCCCTTGCAGAAGTTTATATTCTTTTCACGCATGTAAACGGTCTCGACCTCGTTGCCCGCTGACAGCGCACCGTCGGCAAAGTACTTTGCCAGCGTCTCGGAATTGCCGCCCTTGCGTGGGCTCGAGGAAATGATAAGGACTTTTTTACTCATGATATACCTCCCAAAACATCTTTTTGATCTATAAAACTGACGGTCAGACCGTCTCCAAGAAATGCAGCTTGCCGAGGAGCGGCCTACGCTCGGGCGAATACGGGCACTCGGACTTTTTGCCGCAATACAGGGTTTTTGACGAAAATAGCCGTGAGCGGATGACGAGCACATTGCCCCGTGCCGCCATTTTCAGCACCGTGTCGCACAGCTCGAAGCTTGACGGATGCCAATGTGTTATCTCGTTCTTGCGGTTTAAACTTATATAACCGTAGCCCTCGTCAAGCGACAGCTGCACCAAGTATCCGTCATACAGCCGCCAATTTATAAGCTCGCCGTCAAGCTCAAGCTCGCCGCACAGGTCGGGAATTTTGAGCATTTGATCATACAGCTCAGCCGTTGTCGTCGGCAGCCTTGTCATGAACGGATTATCGTCATATTCAAAAGCGTCACCATAGCTCCATGTAACATAAATATTGTCCGGCAGCTGTGTGTCGGTCAGGTCGTTGACAGTTACCATTGCTCTTTCAACGAGGAGTTTTATCGGCATATCGTCGTGATTTTGAATTTCTCCGAGCATTTTGGAAAACTCATTATCATAATCCAGAAAGTCACCGTCATAACCGAGAAGCCACTTATTATTCTCCTCATCCCATTCAATTTGGTCATAATAAGAAAGCAAGAACAAGATGTTGTTATAAACAAAGCAGCCTAACTCATTTGATACACGCTTATACTCTATCGGTAGGCTGCGGCGCATTACTGAATTATAAAAACGGTACTCAGCTGAATAAATCACTCCATCGCAGAATTTTTCTTTAAACTGCTTGTAATAAAAAGAGTTTTTGTATTCTTTCTTTTCTCTTGGTCTTTCAAAAAAGGAAAGTTGTACAGTAAAAGTGGACAGTCCGAAGAGTGAAAAAATGATATAATAA
>CAVGBM010000113.1:0-3189 GCA_963627445.1 Oscillospiraceae bacterium
CAAGCGCAGCTATTCATTGCTCCGACGATAGCGACGGCTACGGGGGCACCTGCGGAGAGAATGTCACATGGACTTTGGAGGATGGCACACTCACCATCTCCGGCGAGGGAGCTATGGAGGACTACAGCTCAAGCGAGCCCGCGCCGTGGTACGACAAGGGCGATGAGATCACCCACATCAATATGCAATACGGCGTTACGAGTATTGGCGACTATGCTTTTATGGAGCTGCCATGCGTCACCCGCGCCGTGGTGCCCAGCAGTGTAAAGAGCATCGGGGCGTACGCCTTTTACTTCTGTAACAGCCTATACGATGTTTACCTCGAGGAGGGACTGCTGTCTATAGGTGATTTTGCCTTTGCCCGCTGCGGCTGCCTTCAGAGCATCGACATCCCCAGCGGTGTTAAGAGCATCGGCGATTCCGCCTTTTACGGCTGCATTTCGCTGAACAATATCTCCATTCCCGAGGGGATGACGACGATAAGTGTGTCTATGTTTGCGTCCTGCTCTGATCTTGTGAGGGTCGATATTCCCGGGAGAGTGACCACTGTGGAGAGCAATGCATTCGATGTGTGTGATTCGCTGTCATATGTAGACTATTCCGGCACTAAGGCGCAGTGGGATAAGATCAGAATCGAAGAAGGGAACGATCCGTTGACATCAGCTGCCATCCACTGCACCGACGGTGATGTAGAACCCCACGGCAGCTGCGGCGAGATCCTGAAATGGAAGCTCAGCGACGGCGTTCTGACCATCTCCGGCACGGGTGCGATGTATGACTACGAATCGAACGGCAGCGCAGCTCCGTGGTACAAATACGTAGATGCGATAACAGCGATAGTGATAGAAAGCGGCGTTACGAGCATCAGCGGCTATGCGTTTTCAAATTGCTATATGGCCGAGACCGTAACTATCTCCGATACCGTCACGAGCATCGGAGCCGGTGCGTTCGTAGCCTGCTGGCAGATGTCGGCGATAAATGTGGCCGCAGACAACACAGCGTATTGCTCGGTCGACGGTGTTGTGTACGATAAGGACATGACCGAGCTGGTCACTTACCCGATAGCCAAAAGCGAAAACGAATACACCATTCCCGACGGCGTAAAAAGCATCGCGCCGACGGCGCTTGAAGACTGCGACAGGCTGTACAGTATAACGCTGCCTGCAAGCCTTACGGATGTCGATGTCTATGCATTCTGGCGTATGTATAATCTGACGCAGATCATCGTCGATGAAAACAACACCGAGTGGTGCTCTGTCGACGGCGTGCTGTTTAACAAGGCAAAAACGATCTTGACGGCATACCCCAAGAGTAAAGCCGGAGCCTCTTACAACGTTCCTGACGGAACTCAGGGGATAGGCGACCACGCATTTTGGGGAAACAACAACCTGTGCACCGTCGCGCTCCCCGATGGCCTGACCACCATAAACTGCAACGCATTTACAGGCATAAGATCGCTCGAGACCGTCAGCATTCCCGCAAGCGTGAGTGCGATCGGCTACGCTGCGTTCGATGAGTGTTATGAACTGAGCACCGTTAACTACGGCGACACCGTTGAGAAGTGGAACGCACTGAGCATCGAGCCTGATAACGAGCCGCTGAAAACGGCCACTATCCACTGCACCAACGGCGATATAGCACCCCGCGGCAGCTGCGGCGATGAGCTCACATGGAAGTTCGAAAACGGCACGCTGACCGTCTCCGGCACGGGCGAAATGTATGAATTCGGCTGGGTCGACGACATTCCGTGGACAAAGTTTGCCGATGGGATAAAAGCTGTTGTTATCGAAAACGGCGTTACCAGCATATGCAGCGATGCATTTAGGTATTGCGCCGCACTTGAGAGCGTCTCTCTTCCCGCGAGCCTTACTATAATCGGAGAATGGGCGTTCGTGCATTGCTCAAAGCTTGAAAGCATTACGCTGCCCGACGGCATTCAGACTATCGGCAACGGTGCGTTCCAGGGCTGCTCGAGCATTAAGAGTGTGGTGTTCCCTGACAGCGTTGAGACTATCGGCAACAGCTCGTTTGCCAATTGCGCCGCTCTTGAGAGCATCACCCTGCCTAAGGCCAATGCTATCATAGAAGAAGCCGCATTCGCTTGCTGCCCGAAGCTGAGCAGTGTTTTCATCCCCGGCGCGGTCTACTTTAACGGAAATATTTTTGAAGGCTGCACGAGCCTTGCCGAGATAAACATCGAGGACACCAACCCCGATTATTGCTCGGTCGACGGCGTGGCGTTCGATAAGGGCATGACCACGCTCGTGATATACCCCGCAGGTAGGGCAGCTGAGGAATACACCATCCCGGACGGCGTGACGAGTTTGCCCATGAATGCGTTTGCCGAATGCACATACCTCAGCAGCGTCACCGTCCCTGACAGTGTTGAGAGCATTGAGATCGGCGCGTTCTCGGAATGTGCAAAGCTCAGTGCAATAAATGTTGACGAAAACAACGAGTGCTACTGCTCTGTTGGCGGCGTGCTGTTTAATAAGGACAAAACCATGCTCATATCCTATCCCATGGGCAAGACCGCCTCCCACTACGATGTGCCCGACGGCGTAATGATCCTCAGTCCGAATGCGTTCCTCAACAACAGAAGCCTGCAAAGCGTTACGATACCCGCCAGCGTGACGGATATCGCATATGGCGCGCTGCAATTTCAGTACCGCGACTGCGTGTTCTCGGATATCTACTACGGCGGTACGGCCGAGGAATGGAAAGCAATAGTAGGCGATGACCTGATCTATTACTGCCTCGACGGCGTGACCGTTCATTGTACCGACGAAGACATCCTGCCCAACGGCACCTGCGGCGAGAATGTTACATGGACGCTCAACGGCAGCACGCTCACCATCTCCGGCGAGGGCAGCATGTACGACTTTGAGTACATGATGACGCAGTGGAACGGCTTCAAGGATCGCATCGAAAGCATCGTGATCGAAGGCGGCGTTACCTCCATCGGAGGCTATGCATTTGTTCAGTTTACGAACCTGAAGAGCGTTTCGATACCCGCAAGCGTTGAAACGATCGGCTTTTTGCCCTTTGACGGCTGCATAAGTCTCGAAAGGTTCGATGTTGCGGAGAATAATGCAGTGTACAGCTCAGTCGACGGTGTGTTGTTTAATAGGGACAAGACGACCTTGAAGCTGTACCCCCGGAACAAGGCAGACACAGAGTATGCCGTTC
>CAVGBM010000114.1:0-38227 GCA_963627445.1 Oscillospiraceae bacterium
GGCCTTCACGGAAGTTTGCCTTGATGGGGATCTCGATGGTCTTACCGGAGGTGTTAGCCATAAGGCCACGCATACCGGCAAGCTGACGGATCTGGTTCATAGAACCACGAGCGCCGGAGTTTGCCATCATGTAGATAGGATTATAGGTGTCAAGGCAGTTCTGAAGTGCGGCGGTGACATCCTTGGTGGTCTTTTCCCACTCGGAGACAACGAGGCGGTAACGCTCGTCATCGGTGATGAAGCCGCGCTTGAACTGACGCTCGATCTTGATGACCTTCTCCTCGGTCTCGTGGATGAGGGTCTGCTTTGCTTCGGGGACGGTCATATCGGCGATGGAGATTGTGATAGCACCCTTGGTCGAGTACTTGTAGCCCATTGCCTTGATGCTGTCGAGAACCTCGGCGGAAATGGTGAAGCCGTGCTTCTTGATGCAGCGGTCAATGATATTGCCCAGTTGCTTCTTGCCGACCTGGAAGCCGATCTCGTGATCGAACATGGTCTTGGGATCGGTGCGGTCAACATAGCCCAGATCCTGCGGGATATTCTCGTTGAAGATTATACGGCCGACGGTGCTCTCGATAACTCTGGACTTCTCAACGCCGTCGATGGTCTTGGTAACTCTTACGAGGATGGGTGCGTGCAGGCCGACCTCGCCCTGGCTGTATGCCATGACCGCCTCGTTGGGGTCACGGTAGCAAAGCAGGGGCTTGTAGGTGGGAGCGGTCGTGCCCTCGGCCTCGGCCTTTTCCTGCGCGGCAACAAACTCGTCGCCGTCAATGATCTCACCCTTCATGTAATCGGTGTCGCCCGGCTCGTCGATACGGACACGCTCTGCGCCCTTCTCTGCCTTGCCGATGCGCTTCATGGTAAGGTAGTAGGAGCCGAGGATCATATCCTGAGTAGGCACGGTTACGGGGTGGCCGTCCTGCGGACGCAGGAGGTTGTTTGCCGAGAGCATGAGTATTCTTGCCTCGGCCTGTGCCTCTGCAGACAGAGGTACGTGGATAGCCATCTGGTCGCCGTCGAAGTCGGCGTTATATGCGGTACACACCAGCGGGTGCAGCTTAAGAGCACGACCCTCAACGAGGATGGGCTCGAACGCCTGGATGCCCAGACGGTGCAGCGTAGGTGCACGGTTGAGCAGAACCGGGTGCTCCTTGATGACGACCTCGAGCGCGTCCCAAACCTCGGTGCGCTGCTTGTCGACCATCTTCTTTGCGGACTTGATGTTGTTTGCAACGCCATCCTCAACGAGCTTCTTCATGACGAACGGGCGGAACAGCTCGATAGCCATTTCCTTGGGAACGCCGCACTGATAGATCTTGAGGTCGGGGCCGACAACGATAACGGAACGGCCGGAATAGTCAACACGCTTGCCCAGCAGGTTCTGACGGAAGCGTCCCTGCTTGCCCTTGAGCATATCGGAAAGCGACTTGAGTGCGCGGGAGTTTGCGCCGGTGACCGGGCGGCCGCGGCGGCCGTTATCGATAAGTGCATCAACGGCTTCCTGGAGCATGCGCTTTTCGTTGCGGACAATGATGTCAGGCGCGTTGAGCTGGATAAGTCTCTTAAGACGGTTGTTGCGGTTAATGACTCTGCGGTACAGGTCGTTAAGGTCGCTCGTTGCGAAGCGGCCGCCGTCGAGCTGGACCATGGGGCGGATCTCGGGCGGGATAACCGGCAGAATGTCGATTATCATCCACTCGGGCTTATTGCCGCTCTGTCTGAACGCTTCAACGACCTCGAGGCGCTTGACGAGCTTTGCCTTCTTCTGACCTGAGGCGTTCTGCAGCTCCTCACGCAGCTCGGCGGAAAGCTTCTCGCAGTCGATCTGCTGCAGGAGCTTCTTGATAGCCTCTGCGCCCATGCCTGCGTCAAAGTCGTCCTCGTACTTCTCACGCATGTCACGGTACTCTTTTTCGGTGAGTATCTGGCACTTTTCCAGCGGAGTGAAGCCGGGGTCGGTAACTATATAATTTGCAAAGTACAGAACCTTCTCAAGGATCCTCGGGGTGAGGTCGAGCAGCAGACCCATGCGGCTGGGTATGCCCTTGAAGTACCAGATGTGGGACACGGGAGCGGCAAGCTCGATGTGACCCATGCGCTCACGGCGCACCTTGCTCTTGGTGACCTCGACGCCGCAGCGGTCGCAGATCTTGCCCTTGTAGCGGATCTTCTTGTACTTGCCGCAGTGGCACTCCCAGTCCTTGGTCGGTCCGAAAATGCGCTCGCAGAACAGGCCGTCGCGCTCGGGCTTAAGGGTGCGGTAGTTGATGGTCTCGGGCTTGGTGACCTCGCCGGACGACCAGGAAAGGATCATTTCAGGGGAGGCAATGCCTATTTTGATGGCGTCAAACGGTGTGTAGCTCATTATTTTTCATCCTCCTCGCTGTAATCATCAGAATCGAAATTGAAATCGTCATCGTCCTGCTCGGGGATATCCTCGATGGTGTAGCCCTCGGCGGCAATCTCGTCATCGCTCGTGAAGCTCTCGAACATCTCGTCCTTCACGCCGGGGATGAACTCATCCTCGTCATCGTCCTTGAGCTCTATCTCATCGCCGTTCTTATCAAGAACGCGGATATCAAGACACAGAGACTGAAGCTCCTTGACGAGAACCTTGAACGACTCGGGAACGCCGGGCTGCGGGATATTGTTGCCCTTGACGATGCTCTCGTAGGTGCGGACACGGCCGGTGACATCGTCGGACTTGACGGTGAGTATCTCCTGCAGGGTGTATGCAGCGCCGTATGCCTCCAGCGCCCAAACCTCCATTTCGCCGAAGCGCTGGCCGCCGAACTGCGCCTTGCCGCCGAGAGGCTGCTGGGTAACAAGGCTGTAGGGGCCGGTGGAACGGGCATGGATCTTATCGTCAACGAGGTGGTGCAGCTTGAGGAAGTAGACCCAGCCGACGGTGACATCGTTGTCGAACTTTTCGCCGGTGCGGCCATCGTACAGAACGCTCTTGCCGTCCTCACGCAGGCCGGCCTGACGCAGGGTATCACGGATGGTCTTCTCGTTTGCACCGTTGAAGATAGGCGTTGCGACCTTCCAGCCGAGAGCCTGTGCAGCGTAGCCGAGGTGGACTTCAAGAACCTGACCGATATTCATACGGGACGGAACGCCCAGAGGATTAAGGACTATATCAAGCGGCGTGCCGTCGGGCAGATAAGGCATATCCTCACGCGGCAGGATGCGGGAAACAACGCCCTTGTTGCCGTGGCGGCCGGCCATCTTATCGCCGACGGAGATCTTGCGCTTCTGCGCAATGTAAACTCTTACGACCTCGTTTACGCCGGGGCTCATCTCGTCGCCGTTTTCGCGGGTAAAGCGCTTTACATCAACAATGATGCCGCTCTCGCCGTGGGGGACTTTGAGCGAGGTGTCGCGGACTTCTCTTGCCTTCTCGCCGAAGATGGCGCGCAGCAGTCTCTCCTCAGCGGTGAGGTCAGTCTCGCCCTTAGGGGTGACCTTGCCGACAAGGATATCACCGGCACGCACCTCTGCGCCCACGGTGATGATGCCGCGCTCGTCAAGATACTTGAGGGCATCGTCGCCGACACCGGGGATATCACGGGTGATCTCCTCGGGTCCGAGCTTGGTGTCTCGTGCGTCGCACTCGTACTCCTCGATATGGATGGAGGTGAACACATCGTCCATAACAAGGCGCTCATTAATAAGGATTGCGTCCTCGTAGTTGTAGCCTTCCCAGGTCATGAAGCCGACGAGGATGTTCTTGCCGAGGGAGATCTCGCCCTGGCTGGTGCTCGGACCGTCGGCGATGACATCGCCCTCGTGGACACGGTCGCCGAGGGAGACGATAGGACGCTGGTTTACGCAGGTGCCCTGGTTACTACGGGCAAACTTAATAAGCTTGTAGTTTTTGATCTCGCCGCTGTCGTACTTAACGGTGACATTCTGAGCGTCGGAGCGGACGATCTCGCCGTCGCCCTCAGCGAGGACGACAACGCCGGAGTCGACTGCGCACTTGTGCTCGATGCCGGTGGCAACGATAGGCGCCTGGGTGGTCATGAGGGGAACTGCCTGACGCTGCATGTTCGCGCCCATCAGAGCACGGTTTGCGTCGTCGTTTTCAAGGAACGGGATCATTGCAGTTGCAATGGATACCATCATACGGGGACTGATATCGATATAATCGACACGCTCACGGTCGACCTCGATGATCTCGTCACGGTGACGGCAGGTTATACGCTTGTTTACAAGGCAGCCGTTCTCGTCACGGGGCTCGGTCGCAGGAGCAACAATGTAGTTATCCTCAACATCCGCGGTCATGTACTCGATCTCGTCGGTGACGCGGCAGGTGCCCTTCTCGACCTTCTGGAAGGGTGCAACGAGGAAGCCGTACTCATTGGCACGGGCGTAGGATGCAAGGTAAGAGATAAGGCCGATGTTAGGACCTTCGGGAGTCTCGATGGGGCACAGACGGCCATAGTGGCTGTAGTGTACGTCTCGGACATCGAAGGAGGCTCTTTCTCTGGAAAGACCGCCGGGGCCGAGAGCCGACATACGGCGCTTATGAGTAAGCTCGGACAGGGGGTTTGTCTGATCCATGAACTGGCTCAGCGGCGAGGAGCCGAAGAACTCCTTGATAGCTGCGGTCACGGGACGGATATTTATAAGGCTCTGCGGGGTGACGATGTCAAGATCCTGCAAGGTCATGCGCTCACGGATGACACGCTCCATGCGGCTGAAACCGATGCGGAACTGGTTCTGCAGAAGCTCACCTACGCAGCGGACGCGGCGGTTGCCGAGGTGGTCGATATCGTCCTTGGTGCCGATGCCGTAGGCAAGGCAGTTAAGGTAGTTTACAGAGGCGAACATATCGTCGACGACGATGTGCTTTGGGATAAGAACATCGATATTCTCGGCGATGGCGGCCTTGAGAGCCTCACCCTCGTACTGCTCGAGAAGCTGCTTGAGGACGATGCCTCTGACCTTCTCCTTGATGCCGAGCTCCATGGGGTCAAAGTCGACATAGTTATCAAGATGCACCATGCCGTTGGAGAACACGCGAACGGTCTTGCCGTCGACATTGAGGTACACATCGTTTACATCGGCTCTGTCTATAAGCTCTGCCTTCTCGCGGGAGATGACCTCGCCTGCGTCGGCGATTATCTCGCCGGTGCGCTCATCGGCAACGGGCATTGCAAGCTCAAAGCCGACAATGCGGCTGCGAAGCGCAAGCTTCTTATTGAACTTATAGCGGCCAACATTGGAAATGTCGTAGCGGCGGCGGTCGAAGAACAGACCGTCAAGCAGGGACTCGGCGCTTTCCACCGTTGGGGGATCGCCGGGGCGCAGCTTTCTGTATATCTCGATAAGGCACTCGTCACGGCTGGTGGTGGTGTCCTTATCAATGGTGTTGACGATGCGCTCATCCTCACCGAAGATCTCCTTGATGCGCTCGTTGGTGACAGCGCCGACAATGGGATCGGGAGTGCAGGAAAGCCAGGTCTCGGGCTTGTTTGCATCGTACTTGCCCATGGCCTTAAGGAACCATGTGATGGGCAGCTTGCGGTTTTTATCGATACGGACATAGAACACGTCGTTTGCATCGGTCTCATACTCGAGCCATGCGCCGTGATAAGGGATAACGGTCGCAGCGTAGAGGCTGGTCATGCTGCGGTCGGTGGTCTTATCATAGTACACGCCGGGGGAACGGACGATCTGCGAGACGATGACACGCTCAGCACCGTTGATGATAAAGGTGCCGCCCGCAGTCATGAGCGGGAAGTCGCCCATGAAGATCTCCTGCTCCTTGATCTCCTCGGTCTCAAGATTGCGCAGGCGAACGCTGACCTTCAAGGGTGCGGCGTATGTTGCGTCTCTTGCCTTGCACTCTTCCTCGTTGTACTTGGGCTTTTCGTCCATGGAATAGTCAACGAAGCTGAGCTCGAGCTTACCGCTGTAGTCGGTGACCGCATCGGTATCTCTGAAAACTTCACGCAGGCCGGTCTCCAGAAACCACTTGTATGACTTCTTCTGGATCTCCAGCAGGTTGGGCATGTCCTGGATCTCTTCGTACCTTGCAAAGCTCTTTCTTAGAGTTTTGCCGTAGAGAACATCTTTTGGCATTCGTGCACACTCCTTAATCGTAATTGAGAACACCCGGCTAAGTTGTTTCTTTTGCGAAAGTCGGTGTTGTATTTGCTTTCGGTTGATGATATATTGTACTCGTAAACAATGGGATGCCAGCGTTTACGGCACAAGATAACATAGCAAGTTATTCTATCATTGTATATATAGCTATGTCAAGAAATATTTTGTGAAATGTGGATTTTTCGGCGGTTGCTATAAGCTTCCGCCGTTTTTTTGTGAGATTTGACTGCTTATGAATGCTTTTGTAATGATATCGATGCTGCTCATATTCGTGCTTGGAATGCTTCTGCTGTGGCGCGAAGGGCTTTTAAAAAACACTGCCCACCTCATTTTTGCCTTTCTTTTTATGGCCGGCGCGGTCGTCATCCGCTACTTTTTGCTCGATTTTGAAAGCGGCGATTACCAGATCTTCCTTGCGCCGTGGACGGAATTTTTCCGTGAGCACGGCGGCTTTAAGGCGCTGGGGCTGTCGGTCGGCAACTATAACCTGCCGTATCTGTATTTCCTCGCGCTGTTTTCCTATATGGATATAAGCGAGCTGTATCTTATAAAGCTTCTGTCCATTGTTTTCGATGTGCTGCTTGCGTGGGCGTGTATGAAGCTGTGCTCAAGGTTTATAAACGGCCGCCTGCGGCTCATCATCTGCTTTTTTGCCGTGCTGCTGTTCCCCACCGTGATACTCAACGGCGCATACTGGGCGCAGTGCGACAGCATCTATACCTTCTTTGCGGTCTACGCCGTGTACCTTGCGCTGAGCGATAAGCCCGTGGGCGCAATGGTGAGCATCACCGCCTCATTTGCCTTTAAGCTCCAGGCCGTGTTCGTGATGCCGATATTCTTCGTGCTGCTGGTCGCAAAGAAAATTAAGTTTAAGCATCTGTTCATCTTCCCTGCTGCGTATCTCGTCATGATGCTGCCCGCCGTTATTGCAGGCAGGCCGCTTTGGGATACGCTGACGCTGTATCTTGCGCAGGCGGGCACGGTGGGCGATGCGATGAACTACAACGCCCCCTCCCTCACCTCGATGTTCCAGTGGGGCGAGAACACCGAAATGTGGTCGACGTTGCTCGTCATCGCCGCATTCGTGTTTATGTTTATCGTGTTTGCCGCAGCGATCGTTTACCGCAAGAAGCTTGATGATCGCGTCATTTTCGGCATGGCGGTGCTGCTGGCTGTCGGCATCCCGTTTCTGCTGCCGCACATGCACGACCGCTATTTCTTTGCAGGCGGCATGCTGTGCATCGTCCTTGCCGTTTCAGATCTGCGCTTTGCTGTCATGCCCGTGCTCTGTGAGCTTGCGTCGCTGCACTGCTACTATGCATATTTCTCCCGACACTACCTTGTTCAGCCCCGCATAGGCGGCGAGCTCATGCTTGCGGTGCTCATAATGGCCGTCGTATATGTCGGCATATATCTTGAAAAGAACAAAAAATCTAAAATTAATCCTTGACAATCGCATTTTCTCTGTTATAATAACTCTTGCCCTTAATTGGGATATGCGAGAGTGCTGGAACAGGTAGACAGGCACGTTTGAGGGGCGTGTGTCAACCGACGTGGGAGTTCAAGTCTCCTCTCTCGCACCAAAGATCCTATCGACCGAGAGTCGATAGGATCTTTTTATTTGTCTTACAAGGAGCTGAGCATTCAGAAATCGTTAAACAAAATGAGTCGGACTGCTTGACGGCACTTTCTGTTCTTGAATTTGCCTGTCGGGTATTATATAATGATGACCATACAAAGGCTTGGAGGTGTGATCATGTCAAAAAGCAGATTGTATGTTTTCATTGCATTTGTACTATTGATTCTGATACTCGCAGGGGTTTTCCTGTGGGTATTAACAAGCCCCGCAGATAACGAGCCGGCTGAACCGGATGCAACTCCATCAGTGACGCAGCCGGCAGGCGGTGACGCTACGCCGGAGCCCAGCGCCGCTCCTACTGCAACTGCGGCACCTGAGGTGACAGCGACTCCCTCGCCCACGCCCACGCCGGCACCCACCGACGACGGCAAGGCGCACACACGCAGCCTCGAAAAAAGCGGAAGCTTCGCCTCTGAGAGCGATACTGCGCTGAAGCTCGAGGTCGCCTGGTCCGTCACATCTAAAAACGATGACGAGCTATTAGTCACCGTCACCGTCAGCGCACGGCATTACAGCCTCGTTATAGGTCAAAGATACGGAACGATCTCCGTCGGCGACCAGAGCCGAAGCTTTACAAGCTCCTCCTTTGACATTGAAAACGGCGGCAACTATACCACGACCACTCAGCTTGCCTCGGAAAGCTTTGTAGTTCCCTGCAAGCTCGGGGAAAGCGTTGATTTGCCCGTTTCGGCCACTTGGAGCTATAACGGTGCCTACAGCGGCGTTGACTACAAGGATATCGTCGCTTCCGGCAGCATCCACATTGACGGCTGATAAAATTAAGTTGACGGGAGCCGAACCCTATCGTCTGTCAGTGTGCCCTTTCGGTGCTTTTCGCCTTTTTTGTCTTAATGGGCGACAGCCCATTCTCACCAAAGAAAGCCGAAAATCCCTCGAAAAACATCACTGACAGATGCTGCGCAGTTTTGAGGGAGCAGATTTTCGTTCAGGCAAAGATAAAGCCCGACGGCCATAATGGACATATATGGGCTAGGGGTTTAGCGAAGCATGAGCGGAAAGCTGCCCGTCAAAACCGATAGTGTTCGACTCCTGTCAACTTACACTCAAGGTGCCTCCGTAAACACTTTTACGGAGGTGCTTTGCCTAAAAAGAGGTGAACGCGATGATTTTTGAATACGGTGAAACGGAGATAAGCTACCTGCGGCAGAAGGACAAGCGCCTGTGCGAGGTCATCGACCGCATCGGGCATATCGAAAGAGCCGTGGACACTGACCTGTTCTCCTCCGTTGTGCACCATATCATCGGCCAGCAGATATCCACAAAGGCGCAAGCGACGATTTGGCAGCGGATGCAGGATACGCTCGGCGAGGTGAACGCCGAGACTATTCTCTCCGCCGGTGTTCCCGAGCTTCAGTCGCTGGGCATGACCTTCCGCAAGGCCGAGTATATAACGGACTTTGCCGAAAAGGTGCACACGGGTGCATTTGATTTGGATGCCGTGGCGCACATGGATGACGCCGACGCTATCCGTGAGCTGAACGCCCTAAAGGGTATTGGCGTTTGGACGGCGGAGATGATACTGCTGTTTTGTCTCCAGCGCCCCGATGTGTTCAGCTACGATGACCTTGCCATACAGCGTGGGCTGCGCATGGTGTATCATCACCGCAAAATCGACCGCAAGCTTTTTGAGAAATACCGCCGCCGCTTCAGCCCCTATTGCAGCGTTGCAAGCCTGTACCTGTGGGCGGTATCGGGCGGCTCTATCCCCGAGATGAAAGACTACAAGCCGAAAACGAGGTAAACGCCATGACATACATTCAGCACTACAGCTCCCCTTTGGACGGAATTTTGCTGGCGGCCGACGAGATCGGGCTGACCGGTCTGTGGCTTGATGGTGCAAAATACTATGCCGACAGCCTGCCCGCCGAACACATTGAGTGCGAGACGCCGATACTCATTGATTCAAAACGCTGGCTCGATGTATATTTTTCCGGCAATGAGCCCGACTTCACGCCGTCGCTACATCCTGTCGGCTCGGCGTTTCAGCAGGCCGTGTGGGAGCTTCTTTTGCAGATACCATATGGTCAAACCGTAACCTACGGTGAGCTTGCCCGGCAGCTTGCCGAAAAGCAAGGTCTTGCACGCATGTCCGCTCAGGCCGTGGGCGGTGCGGTCGGGCATAATAAGATATCTCTCATCATCCCCTGCCACCGTGTTGTCGGCACAAGCGGCAGTCTCACCGGCTACGCCGGCGGCATCGATAAGAAAATCAAGCTTTTGGAGCTTGAGCATGCCGACACGCAAGGCTTTTTCGTTCTGAAGAAGAGGTCGCCGTTATAAACGATAATTCTTTGCTTGAATATTAAAACCTTCATGCGCACAGAATACCTCCGTAAACATTTTTACGGAGGTATTTTGCTGTGAAAAAGAATATTTTGGTTTCCGCTGTGGCGCTTGCGCTGTGCTTTGTGCTATGCGGTGGGCTAATCGCTCCCGTCAGCGCCGAAAACACCGCTCCAATTGCCGAAAACTTTGAGTTTGAGACCTACAGGGGCGTGTCCTTCGGCGGTCAGTTAGCCGCCGTTGACCCCGACGGCGACACGCTAAGCTACGAGATAACCACAAAGCCCGTCAAGGGCAGCATTGATCTTGACGACGACGGAAGCTTCGTCTACACACCCGCCGACGGCAAGCGCGGCAAGGATTACTTTGGCTACAAGGCGATAGACGCCGATGGCAACAGCTCGCAGGAGGCGACGGTCATCATCAAGCTCGTTAAGTGCGACAGCGATGTCAGCTATATCGACATGGTCGGCAGCGGGAGCTGCCGCAGTGCGATGAAGCTTGCCGAATGCGGCGCATTCGTCGGCAAATGCATCGGCGGCGAGTATTACTTCGAGCCCGAGCACAGCCTCACAAGGGGCGAATTTTTGAGTCTTTGCCTTGAGACAACGGGCATGGATCTGCGCTCGGGCGTTATGAGCACCGGCTTTTCCGATGACGGCGATATCCCATCTTGGCTAAAAAGCTATGTCTCGACCGCTGTCATGCAGGGCATCGTGAAGGGCGAGCTCACCGGCAAGGGCAACTGCTTCGGTGCCGAGAAAGAGATCAGCCGTGCCGAGGCGATGGTCATACTCGACCGCACGCTCAGGCTTTCGGATGTGAGCTACCTCAAGGTCGGCGATACTGTCCCGACTTGGGCGGCGCAGTCGACGGCAAACCTGACCGCCTGCGGCATAGTAACGGACAGCGAAAGTGTTGCCGACACACTCACCCGCGCCGAAGCTGCGGACATGCTCGCTGCCGCAATGGATCTTATTGAAAACAGATAGCTTGCATTTACATGCAAACAATTATATAATTGTTTGCATAAGGCGGTGAAGAATATGTCCGTTAACTCATTTGACGACTATCCGATGTCGTGGACTCCAAAACTGACAGGCTCGGGCAGAGCCATTTATGCCGAGATTGCGAGGCAGCTTGAGCATGATATTGAAAGCGGCTTGCTCAAGCCGGGTACCAAGCTGCCCCCTCAGCGTGAACTCGCAGATTTTTTGGGTATAAATCTGAGCACCGTTTCGCGGGCATTCAAGCTCTGCTCTGACCTCGGCCTGCTCACGGGCAGTGTCGGCAGCGGTACATATGTATCTTACAGCAGCCTGACAAAGCTTACAGATGCGCCGCACGGTAAGCTCATGCGTCTGGATTCAATGACACCGGAAACATTAGAGCAATCGGAGCTTGTATCCGTCCTTCATGAAATGCTCTCAGAGCCCGCCGGTGAGCGGATGTTTCAATACGAGCTTGAGTGCCCCGGATGGAAAAGCGAAGCCGCATGCAGGCTTTTGCGCCGGGCAGGCTGCACCGTGGATGCGCGAAACATACTCACGGCAGGCGGAGGGCAGAATGCAATAGCATCGATATTCACCTCTGTATTGCGGCGCGGCGATAAGCTCGGAGTCGATCCCCTCACCTACGCGGGTGTAAAAAACGCCGCAAAGCTGTTTGGCATTCAGCTTGTGCCCATCGAGCAGAAAAACGGCTGTATGAGTGAATCCGGTATACGCTACGCCGTCAAGAACGAAGGTGTGTGCGCACTTTTTATCATGCCGGATTACCAAAACCCGACCTCATATATTATGTCAACCGAGCAGCGTCAAATGATTGCTGAGACCGCAATTGAGAACAAACTGCTGATCATTGAGGACGGTATATGCAAGCTGCTGTCAGACGGTCTTTGCAGTGTTCACGATCTTGCGCCGGAAAATACGATCTTTACGCTCAGTCTCTCCAAAACTCTGAGTCCTGCGCTTAAAACGGCGTACATTGCAGCCCCCGAACGCTTCTGTAAAAAGCTTGACGACGCGCTTTACAGTATAAATCTTTCCCAATCTGCACTGCTGAGTGAGCTTGCGTCAAGGCTTATTGCGTCGGATAGGCTTGATCCGCTGCTGTCCCGTCGAGCCGTCGGTATAGAAAAGCGCAATGAGCTGGTTGACATAATATTGAAAGATTTTACCGTGCGGGGCAACCGCCACGCTCTGTGCCGCTGGTTGGTTCTGCCCGAGAGCATGAGCGGGGCGCAGTTTGAGCGGGAGGCGGCTGCGCACGGCGTGTGCGTTTACGGTAGCGAGCACTTCGCCGTCGGCCGGAGCATTCCCGAGTCCGGAGCGAGGCTTGCAATATGCGCGCCTGATAGCTGCTCTGAACTTAAAAAAGCACTGATAACAATACGCGATATTCTTAAATAATTGTTTTGCACACAATTTTGATATTGTGTGCTTTGCATTGAAGCGTTATAATAATCTCACCAAAGATCAGGAGGTAAAATTACATGAAGCAATATGTTGTAGATGCCTTTACAGACAAGGTTTTTGCCGGAAATCCGGCTGCTGTGTGCGTGATGGATGAATGGCTCAACGAAGAAACGATGATGAGCATTACCCGAGAGAACAACCTTTCCGAGACCGCGTTCTGCGTTCCGGAAAACGGCGGGTACCGCCTGCGCTGGTTTACCCCGGGCGGCGAAATCGACCTATGCGGTCATGCCACGCTCGCCACTGCGTATGTACTGATGAACTATGTAAAACCGGAGCTTAAGACCGTTTCCTTCGACACCATGAGCGGTAAGCTTACTGTCGAGCGTAAAGGTGAACTTTACGAGATGATCTTTCCCGCCTATGAGCTTACTCCCGTGCCCGTAACGGACGCCATGGAAGACGCTATCGGCATAAGGCCCGCAAAGGCGTTTATGGGGCGTGACCTTTTGTGCGTTCTGGAAAACGAAGAGCAGGTGCGTTCCTTCACTCCGGACAGCGAGAAGGTCAAGAAGCTTGACGGACTTCTGCTGCACACGACTGCCGCAGGCAGCGGTGAATTCGACTGCGTCTCACGCTCGTTTGCGCCGAAGCTCAATGTCGCTGAAGACCCCGTGTGCGGCTCCGGTCACTGCCACATCGTGCCTTACTGGGCAGGTGTCAAGGGCAGAAGCGAAATAATGGCGTACCAAGCCTCCAAGCGAGGCGGAACACTATATTGCAGATTGTCCGGCGATAAAGTGTTTATGGCAGGAAAAGCCGTGCTGTTCTCCGAGTGTGAACTGCACATTGTATGAGGAGATAATGCCATGGCAAAGAAAGAGCTTGCGGCCGAGCACCACGCTTCGGGCTGCAACTGTGCGCAGGCGGTAGGCTGTGCGTTCTGCGCCGAGGCAGGTGCGGACGAGGAGACAATGAAAGCGCTCACGAAGCGATACGGCGGCGGAGCATATAATTACTGCGGCGCACTGATGGGCGCTGTTGCAGCAATGAATATGCAGCTGGACGATCTGAGACCTGACAATCCCGCGGCGCTTGACGGTGCGGCATCGGATAAGGCTCACGAGCTTCTGCGCAGATTCGAGGAGCGCAACGGCTCGGTGTTTTGCCGTGAATTAAAGGGCAAGTACACCGGCATCGTGCTGCGTGCCTGCCGTGGCTGTGTCGAGGATGCCGCCGAGATCGCCGAGGATATCCTCAAAAACGGCGTGAAAGAATAAGCGGGTCTACCGCATGGAGGTCAAACAATGGCTTTTGAAGTTGTAAGTCAATTTTTTGAGGAGCGAAATTTAGCCGACCGTATCCGTGATTTCGGAGATTCCTGCGCAACCGTCGCCGAGGCTGCACAGACGGTCGGAACGATCCCCGCAAGGATCGCCAAAACGCTTACTTTGCGGAAAGACGATGGCTGCATGATGCTGGTCATGGCGGGAAACGCAGGGATCGATAACAAGAAGTTCCGGCATCACTTCGGAATGAAAGCCCGGATGCTGTCTGCCGAGGAGGTAGAGCAGATGACCGGGCAAACCGTGGGCGGCGTGTGCCCGTTCGCCATCCCCGGCACCGTTTCCGTCTACATTGACGAATCGGTGCGGGCGTACGAAACGCTGTTCCCCGCCTGCGGCAGTCCCTATCATGTTGTTGAACTGACACCGGATGAAATTTTCAAATACGGAAATGCCGTCGAATGGGTAGATGTTTGCAAGGAGTTATAACAACCACGAAGAAGAACTTCGAGAAAATCGGAATATATCCATGTGCAGATTGTTAGTGTGTAATGCCTTTAAAAGTTAGAAAAACCGAGGTGCTGACCTCGGTTTTTCATTATGCTTTTAGCTTTTCGACCAATGTCTCATCGGCCTGCGCCATTACGGCACTGTAATCGGTGTACACGACCTTGCCGGGCATTGAGCCGGACGGCTTGCGCACGAAGCGCACCATGGTGTAGTCAACGGCGGTCTTGCCGCCCTCCCTGCCTTGCGAATAGTAGGCGGCGATGGACGCTGCCTCAGCTATCGTCCGCTCGGGCGGCTGCAAGCCGTCGCAGGATATGATGACATGACTGCCATGCACCTGCTTGGTGTGCAGCCAAATGTCGGTGCGGCGGGCAAGCTTTGTTGTCAGCTCGTCGTTTTGGCTGTTGCTGCGGCCGACCAAAATTTCAAACCCATCTGACGAGACAAAGCGCAGAGGTCCCTGCTTTTTGGATTTATCAGGCTTTACGCCCTTTTGCTTTTTGAGGTAGCCGGTGTCCAAGAGCTCACGGCGGATATCGGCAAGGTCACGCTCGTTCTCGGCTCGATCTAACTCATCTAATACGCTGTTTAGGTAATCAAGCTGCTTTTCGCCCTCGGCGACAAGCGCCGTGAGGTGCGCTTCGGCGGTCTTGAGCTTGTTATACTCCTTGAACATCGCAGCCGAGTTCTGCTGCGGTGTTTTGAGTGGGTCGAGCTTAATTTCGACCTGCGGACAGCCGTCGGCGTAATAGTCCTCAACAGTCACCGAGCTGTCGCCGCGCTTGATGCGATATAAGTTTGCTGTCAGAAGCTCGGCGTTTTTGCGAATTTCATCTCTGCCATAGGTGCGCTCGAGCTCCTCGCGCTGGCTTGTGAGCTTGCGCTGGATGCGGTCTCGGGCGGTCTTGACGGAGTGGGAAAGCTCTCGTGCTCTACGGCGGCGGCGCTCTAAAAGCTCACGCTTCGAGTAGTAGGCATCAAGCAGGCCGCAGAAGCTGTCGAGCGTCTGCTGCTCATACTGCGCGCCGTACTGCTTGAGCGTCATAAACGAAAATTCGGCGGGCTTGCCGTCTTTTAACAGCAGCGTGGGGGTAAACTCCCCTGCCCTGACGCTTTCAAGGAACGCTTCAACGGCATCGGGCAGGCAGCTGATGTCGTTAAAGGCTCTGTGCGCAAGCTCACGGCAGACGAGCGGCGAAAGGCCAGAAAAGCCGTCAATCAGGCGCTTATCAAGAGGCCTTGACGCATCGGAGGCGTTTAAAACCGCCTCTATCTGCGCCCTGTCGCAATTAAACACAAGCGGCTTGCGCTGCTCGGGAGGCAAGCGATATATCATGCCCGGGAGCATGCGCCGCTCGGCATCGCCGCCGTATTCCATGCGGCGCAGGCAGTCGATTATCCTGCCGTCTCCGCCGACGAGGACGAGGTTTGAGCTGCGTCCCATGAGTTCAACGGCGAGCTTCAAATTCACGCTGTCGCCGAGTTCGTTGTGCGATATTATGTCAACCAAAAGCAGGCGCTCCCAATTCGGCTGCGTGAGCTTTTCGATCCTCGCGCCGACAAGATATTTGCGCAGGAGCATGCAGAACATCGGCGGCTCTGCCGGATTTTCAAAGCTCTGCTGCGTCAGCGCTATCCTGCCGCTGCCGGCACCGGCGTTGATGAGCAGCCGCAGGTTCTCGCCGTTATTGCGCACGGAGAGCAAAATTTGCTCACGCTCGGGCTGCTGCACCTTGTCGATGCGCGCGCCCTCGAGCTTGGGGCGAAGCTCGGTCACAAGTGCCGAGAGCATTACGGTATCAAGCGCCATGGCTATCCTCCACGCAAATTGCGTAAAGCTGGTTTATCCGCTCGGTCATGCCTTGAAGGTACAGCCAGCCGAACAGTGCCTCCAGGCCGGTCGCGGCATGGTACTGCCCGATATCTGCCTTGTGCGGCACGGAGTTGACCTTGGCGTTGCGGCCGCGCTTATACAGCGCGAGCTCATCGGCGGTCAGGTGCGGCAGAAGCCGCTCCATAGCCGCAGCCTGCGCCGGTGCATTGACGATGGCGACGCATTTTTTATGCATGTCGGTCACCTTTTTGTTGCCGTCCGAGCACAGCATGGTGCGCGTCAGAAGCTCGTACACGCCGTCGCCGATGTGCGCAAGACCGAGCATACTGATATTATTGATGTCGCGAAGCTCCATTTTGGGGCAAAAGTAATCGTTCATATAGTCACCTAATTTAAAAGGGCGGTTTTATCCGCCCTTTTTTAGTTATTCTTCAGAGTTTATCTCGTCTGCAAACTCGAGCTGGGTCTGCAGGATCTCGGTCGGAGCGGTGCCCTGCGTGGTCTGCATTTCGAGCCACTGCTCACGAGTTATGACGATCTGGCGGGGCTTCGAGCCCTCAAAGGGACCGATGATGCCCATCTCCTCCATCTGGTCGATAATGCGTGCAGCTCTGGAGTAGCCGAGCTTCAGGCGGCGCTGGAGCATGGAGACCGATGCCTGCTTGGTGTCAAAAATGACATCAACGGCCTGCGGCAGAAGCTCGTCATAATCGGGCTTATTATCCGAGGCGGGCACAAGCTCGCCGCCCTTGCTGCCGGAGCTCTTGTCCTCGGCGGCTTTCTCGATCTGGGCGATGATATCCTCGCTGTAATTTGCGGTGGACTGCTCCTTTATGAAGCTGACGATAGCGTCGCGCTCCTCGTCGCTTACGAATGCGCCCTGAACACGCAGGGGCTTGCCGCAGCCGAGCGGCGCATACAGCATGTCACCCATGCCGATGAGCTTTTCCGCGCCGTTATTGTCAAGGATGATGCGGCTTTCAAGAGCCGACGACACCGCAAAGGCGATGCGGCTGGGTATGTTCGCTTTCATAAGGCCGGTGATAACATCGGCGGACGGACGCTGGGTCGCAATGACAAGGTGCATACCGGCGGCTCGTCCCATCTGAGCGACGCGGCAGATGCTCTCCTCGACCTCCTTGGAGGCAACGAGCATGAGGTCTGCAAGCTCGTCGATGACAACGACGACATTCGGCATCTTGGGCTGGCCGTTTTCGACAAGGTGGTCATTGTACGCCGAAAGGCTGCGCACACCAAGCTCGGAGAAGAGCCTGTAGCGCTTGAGCATTTCCGTTACCGCCCACTGGAGCGCACCGGCGGCCTTTTTGGGGTCGGTGACAACGGGGATATACAGGTGCGGGATGCCGTTATAAACGCCGAGCTCGACCATTTTGGGATCGATCATGATGAGCTTGACATCCTCGGGATTTGACTTATAAAGAAGGCTTATGATAAGCGAGTTCATGCACACCGATTTACCCGAGCCCGTCGTACCGGCAATGAGCAGGTGCGGAAGCTTCGAGATATTGCCCACAACGGGGTTGCCGCCGATATCCTTACCGATGGCAAAGGTGAGGTCTGCCTTGGAGGTCAGGAATTTCGGGGAATCGATGATATCGCGCAGGTAAACAGTGCTGATTATCTTATTTGGCACCTCGATGCCGACGGTGGAAATTTTATCGGGAATGGGCGCAATACGCACGCTCACAACGCCGAGGGCAAGAGCAATATCGTCGGCAAGATTGGTTATCCTGCTCAGCTTCACGCCCTGCTCAAGCTCAAAATCATATCTTGTGACCGTGGGGCCGTGGGTGGTCTCGGTGACCGAGGCGTTAACACCGAAGCTGCGCAGTGCATTTTCAAGCCTCGTGCGGTTCATGTCAAGCTCCTCGTCGACATTTGCAGCGACCGAGTGACCCTTGCGCAGGAGGTATATAGGCGGCTTTTCATAAGAGCCGTCATCGTCCTTGGACTCAATTTCGCTTGCGACCGCCGCGGTCTCGGCCGCGACCTCGGCAGCGGACATTTTCTTCGGGGGATCTGCTATCTCGGCAGCCTCGGTAGCGCCGCTGCCGCTGAGCTTAACGCCGGTGAGCGCTTCGGCCTCCTCGATGCTTATTGGCTCGACATCGGCTGTGTGGTCGATCTTGACCTCAGCTGCGGGCTTTTTATTCCTTCTGCCCGGCTTTTCGGGCTTTGTCTCCTCGGGCTTCTTTTCAAAGGTGGGCTCGTCGTCGAGCGGGATATCTATGGCTCTGCGCTTTGCATTTTTGATGCGGCGCAGCTCCTCCTCATCCTGAACAGGCTGCTTTTTTGCGGGCTTTTCGGGTTCAGGCTCGGGCTCGTACTCGACACGCTCTCTGCTGGTTATCCACTCAATGAGCTTGCCGACCGTGATACCGAAAGCGTTGAGCGTAAAGAAGATGAATGTTACTGCGAGGATTATCGCAGCGCCATAGAAGCTGAACGCCTTTTGGAAGGCAAACGCCAGCAGGCCGCCGAGAACGCCGCCGCAGGTCATTGCCTTGCCGCCGGTATACAGCGTACCCAGCACAGTGCCAACTCCCTTTAGGTTTTCAACGATGACGGTCGAAAACAGCAGGTCACAAAGCGCACCGAGAAGCAGCGGCATTAAAAGCGCCGATGTGGTCTTGAACGCAACGGGTCTGCCGTGGTGGAAGCCCTGGATAACGGCGACGAGCAAAAGCACGGGTGCGCACACCCAAAAGCCGTAGCCGAACAGTCCCTTGAGGACAGAGCTTATCGCGCCGACGATTATGCCGTCGCTGGAGAATATCGAGATGCCCGTGAGCAGCGCCGCAAACGCAGAGACAATGGCCGCCACCTCACGGCGAATGGGCTTCGGCTGGGTCTTGGCCGCAGCCTTGGACTGCTGCTTAGACTTCGACTGTCCGCTTCGTGCCGTGTTTTTAGTTGTGGTTTTCTTGTTTTTGGTCTGTGCCATTAGTAAGCTATCCCTGCCTTTATCAGAATATCATGGAAAGAATTATCGTAAGTGCGCCGACTATCCAGCAGTAGTAGGCAAAGCCGCCGAAGCGCTTGCTCTTTGCTATCATTTTGAGAAGTCCTATCGCCAGGACACCGGACACCATCGCGGCGACCATGCCGAAAAGATACGCCGGTATGAGCGATGCGTCAATGCCGGTCTTGATGGCCTTTATAAGCTCCAGGAGCGTTGCGCCCAAAACCGCCGGAATGCTCATAAGGAGCGAGAACTTGACGGCGTAGCTGCGGTTTTGCCCCGTTGCGATACCTGCGGTTATCGTCGTTCCCGAGCGTGAAAGTCCCGGCAGGGTCGCAACGCACTGGCACAGGCCGATGATGAGTGCATCCGAAAAGCGCATGTTCTTCTCGGTCTTTGTGCCCGGGGTCATCTTATCGGAAACCAGCAGCATAAAGCCCGTGAGTATAAGCGCAATGCCGACGAACACCGTCGACTCCGAAAGCTCGCCTATGTAGTCGTTTATCGGAAGGATGAGCACCAGCGGCAGCGTCGCGGCAACGATGAGGAAGAACATCCTCGCCGCCGGATACTGCCTGGGTCTGCCGTCGGCCGTGACTGTTTTGCTTCCGGACAGCAGCGCCAGCACCTCGACGACCATCGCCTTTATATCGCTCCAATACATGAAGCAGATAGCAATGAGCGTGCCGAAATGCAGCAGGACATCGAAGAACATGTGTCCGCCCTCGATATCCGACATATTAAAAAGATTCTGGAGTATTGCAAGATGTCCCGAACTGGATATCGGCAAAAACTCCGCGATGCCCTGAACAATTCCTAAAATTATGGCTTCGCCAATGGTCATATCATTCGGCCTCCATACCCTTATGCGATATTATGTATACCTAACCTAGTTATTTTATCATATATTGTATAAAAGCACAATAGTAAAAAAAGACGGAATTATCCGTCCTTTTTTACTTTGTCGCAGGCTGAGTGCAGATAATCCAGCGCATCGGAGAGTGTGCCGATGCCGTCGATGAGGCCGCATTCGACCGCCTCCTCGCCGTAGATGACACTGCCGACATCGTTTGCGATCTCGTCTGTTGCGAGCATAAGCTCGTTATAGCGCTCGCGGCTTATATTCGAGTGGCTCGTCACGAAGCCCACTATGCGCTCCTGTATACGGGCAAAATAGTTATAGGTCTGCGGCACGCCGATAACAACGCCGTTTAGGCGCACGGGGTGGATGGTCATAGCAGCCGACGGGGCTATGAAGCTGCGCTTTGCGGCTACGGCAAGCGGAACGCCGATGGAGTGTCCGCCGCCGAGGATGAGCGACACCGTGGGCTTTTTCATGCCCGCAATGAGCTCCGCTATGCCGAGCCCCGCTTCAACATCGCCGCCGACGGTGTTTAGAAGTATCAAAAGTCCCTTTATCTCCTCGGACTCCTCCACCGCGGCAAGAAGCGGCATCACATGCTCATACTTCGTTGTTTTCGTGTCCTCGGGCATGACCTGATGCCCCTCTATCTGACCGATTATCGTCAGGCAGTGTATCATGCCCTGCGGCGTTTGGGCAGTAACGCTGCCGAGCTCCTTTATCTCGTCCAAAAAATCACCTCTGACTTAGCATAACCAAATCAGAGGCGAAATTATCATTTACATTTACTCATTGTACGCTGCGAGGACACCCTTGTAGGTCATGTAGCAGTCGAGCTTTGCCACGACCTCGAACGGTGCGTGCATGCTCAGAACGGGCACGCCTGCGTCGATGGTGTCGATGTTGCGGTTTGCCATGTACTTGGCTATCGTGCCGCCGCCGCCCTGGTCGACCTTGCCGAGCTCGCTCAGCTGCCAGATAACGCCGTTTTCGGCAAACAGCCTACGCAGGTGGGCAACGACCTCAGCCGATGCGTCGCTCGTGCCGGACTTGCCTCTTGCGCCGGTAAACTTGCAGATGCCCATGCCGTAGTTGAGCTTGGAGTCGTTGCGCTTTTCCGAGACCTCGGGGAAGTTCGGGTCAAAGGCCGCGGTAACGTCGGCCGACAGGCAGAAGCTGTTTTCAAAGCAGCGGCGCAGGCTCACGCCCTGCCCGTCGCACAGATCCTCCATGAAGCACTCAAATGCGCTGCTCTGCATGCCGCTCACGCCGTCGGAGCCGGTCTCCTCCTTGTCAGCAAGTATGCAGACGCAGGTCTTGTTGGGAACTTCAACGTCAAATATCGCGTGCAGCTCTGCAAATGCGCACACACGGTCATCGTGGCCGTAGCCGCCGATGAGCGAGCGGTCAAGGCCTATCTCGCGCACCTCGAATGCAGGGACTGCTGTGAGCTCGGCAGACAGGAAATCCTCCTCGACGATGCCGTAGCGGTCGTTGAGGATGCTCATGATGCTCAGCTTCACCCTGTCACTGCCGGAGTCGGCGTAAGGCACGCTGCCGATGAGGATGTTAAGACCCTCGCCGGTTATGCCCTCCTCCATGGTCTTCTTCATCTGATCCTTGCCGAGGTGCGGCAGAAGGTCTGTGATGACGAACTGGGGATCCTCCGGCTCACGGCCGATGGTGACATCGACGACCTCGCCGTTTTTGAGCGCCACAACGCCGTGCAGCTCGAGGGGGATGGTCACCCACTGGTACTTCTTGATGCCGCCGTAGTAGTGGGTCTTGAAGTAGGCAAGCTCATCCGACTCGTACAGGGGGTTCTGCTTTAAGTCGATGCGGGGTGCGTCGACATGAGCGCCCGCGATGACGCAGCCCTCGCTCAGGGGCTTTTTGCCGATGACGGCGAGCATGAGTGCCTTGCCTCTGTTATTGCGGTAGATCTTCGTGCCGGGCTTGAGCTCCATGCCGAGTTTATACTCAGTGAAGCCGGCAGACTCCGCCTGCGCTATGGCGAGCTTCACCGCCTCGCGCTCGGTGCGTGCGGCATTGAGAAAACTCATGTACTCGCGGCTGTAGTTCTCAACAGCGATACGCTCGTCGGTGCCTATCAGGTCATAGCCGTTTTTCTGATTGTAGAATAGTTGATTTCTGATTTCATCCATTTTTCAGTACTTCCTTATATAGATTTTTGCATTTATCGGCAAAGTCCTGCTCAGTTGTGTCATTGTGCAGGACATAGTCACAGCTGTTTTCAAAAAACTCGTTCGGCTTTTGCGCCGCAACTCGCATTGCCGCATACTCTCGGCTTATGCCGTCGCGCTTCATGATGCGCTGCACCCTCGTCTCGGTCTCGGCGACAACGCCGATGACCGCCTTGCAGCGTTTGGCAAGGCCGCTTTCGATGAGCGCGATCGCGTCAATTGCGGCAAGCGTGCCGCCGCTCATCGCAAAGTCGCACAGCCTGCGCTCGACCTCGAGCGAAATGTAATGGTGCGTTATCTCGTTCAGAAGCTTCAGGTCCCGCTCCGAGCCGAACACAAGGCCGCCCAGGCGTTTGCGGTCGAGCTTTCCGTCCACTACTGAGCCGGGGAACACCGTTTCGATGGCGTTTAGCAGCTTTTCGTCCGTTTTAAGAAGCTCGTGATACACGGCATCGCAGTCAATTATCAGTGCGCCAAGCTCTTCGAGCTGCCGAAGAGCTGTCGTTTTGCCGCAGCCGGTGCCGCCGGTTATGCCGAGCACGGTGAGGTTCTCGGCAAGGGCTTTCTTTATCGTTTCCTCGGGCAGCGCCGCTTCGCGCAGTATCTTAAACGGGATCTTGCTCATGTCGATGATGGTCGACTCCGTGCCGATGCCGCACTCGCCGCCGTCGATCACGGCGGAAATTTTGCCGTCAAAGTATTCGACGACCTTTGCTGCGTTCTTGGGGCTCGGTTCGCCCGAGGGATTCGCCGAAGGAGCGGCCAGCGGGAGCTGCGCCTTTTGCAGGAGCTCAAGCGTCAGCGGATGATCCGGACAGCGCAGCGCAATGGTGTCCCCGCCCGCTCGGACTATCTCCGGCACAAGATCCTTTGCCTTTAAAACTATCGTCAGCGGCCCCGGCCAAAAGCGCTTTGCAAGCATTTTTGCCTGCTCGGGAACAGGCTCGCAGTAGCGCTCCATGCTGCTGCTTGAGGGTATCATGAGTGCAAGGGGTTTTACCTGAGGTCTGCCCTTGACCTCGTATATCTTCTCGACCGCTTCGGCATTCAATCCGTTGCCCGCAAGGCCGTACACGGTCTCGGTCGGCACGGCGACGAGCTCGCCGCTTTTAATGAGCTCGGCTGCAAGGTCAATGTTGTCTTTTATTATCGTTGTTTTCATATCCATTATGCCCGATTTTTAAGCTTTTCCGCCCGATCAGCCGTCACAAGTGCATCGATTATCGGGTCAAGATCGCCGTTTATGACATTTGCGATATTGAAATTGCGCACATCGCCGGTGAGCCTGTGGTCGGTGACTCGGTTCTGCGGGAAGTTATAGGTGCGCACTCTGTCGCTGCGGTCGCCCGAGCCGACCTGGCTTTTGCGCTCGGCCGCTATTGCCGCCTGCTGCTTTGCCTGCTCGGCCTCGTAGAGCTTGGAGCGCAGAATTTTCATCGCTCTGTCCTTGTTTTTATACTGGCTGCGCTCGTCCTGACACTCGACGACAACGCCGGTGGGCAGGTGCGTTATTCTTATTGCGCTTTCGGTCTTATTAACATGCTGGCCGCCTGCGCCGGATGAGCGGTAGGTGTCTATCTGAAGGTCGTTGGGGTTTATCTCAAACTCGACCTCCTCGGCCTCGGGGAGCACGGCAACGGTCGCTGCCGAGGTGTGTATCCTGCCGCCGGACTCTGTCTCCGGCACACGCTGCACACGATGGCCGCCCGCCTCAAACTTGAGCCGTGAATACGCCCCCTCGCCCTCGACAACGAAGCTTATCTCCTTTATGCCGCCAAGCTCGGTCTCGTTGAGGTTCACGACCTCTATCTTCCAGCCCTTTCGCTCGGCGTACATGGAGTACATGCGGAAAAGATCGTAGGCAAACAGCGAGCTTTCCTCGCCGCCCACACCGCCGCGTATCTCCATGATGACATTGCGGCTGTCGTTCGGATCCTTGGGCAGAAGCAGCACCTTGAGCTTTTCCTCAAGCTCGCCCAGCTTTTGCTTTGCCTCGGAATACTCCTCCTGCGCAAGCTCCTTAAACTCGGGGTCGGACATGAGCTCCTGCGCATCCGTCATCTGCTTTCCGTAGGCGCAATACTCGCGGTAGCACTGCACGATAGGCTCAAGCTCCTTGAGCTCCTTGGCGCACTTGGTGTACGCCGCGGGGTCTGCGAATATCTCGCCGCTTTCCATGCGCTGCTGTATCTCGTTATATTTATTGTCAAGCTGTTTTAACTTTTCGAGCATAGCTAACTCCACTTATATCGTGATATCATATCATAGCACACTTTATCGCATATGTAAATTATCTTAACTGCTTATCTTAGCTGCCAAAATGCTACCGCAGCGGCGGAGGCAGCGTTTAATGAGTCAACGCCGTTTGACATGGGTATCTTGACGGTGTAGTCGCTGTGCATGATGGTCTCCTCGGATAGCCCCCTGCCCTCGTTGCCGATGATGACAGCAAGGCGCGCTTCGCTGCAAAGTGCGGGGTCTTCTATGCTGACGGACTTATCCGTGAGCGCCATGGCGGCGGTCTTGAAGCCGAGCACTTTCAGCTCTGCGGCGCCGTCTATCCGCGTCCACGGTATCTGAAACACCGTGCCCATGCTCACCCTGACGGCACGGCGGTACAAGGGGTCGCAGCAGGTCTTTGTAACAAGCACGGCATCAAAGCCGAGGGCGGCGGCCGAGCGGAATATCGCCCCGACATTCGTAGGGTCGGCAAGACCCTCCAGCACCGCAACTCTGCGTGCGCTGCGGCAGATATCCGCAGCATTCGGGAGCACTGGACGGCGCATTGCGCACAGAACGCCACGGGTAAGCTCAAAGCCCGTGAGCGCTGAAAGCACCTCACTGTCGCCGGTGTAGACCGGCGTATCGGCGCAGGCGGCAATGATCCCGCTGGCTTGACCGTTAATGTGCCGCCGCTCCATCAGAAAAGCTATCGGCTCGCAGCCGAAATTGAGTGCATATTCTATGACCTTGGTGCTCTCGGCGATGAAAATACCCTTTTCGGGGTCTGATCTTTGCCTTAGCTGGGCTTCGGTAAGCCTTGCAAACGGCGCAAGCTCAGGTGCGGAAATGTCTTGTATCTCAATAATTTCGGCCATTTTGCAGTCCCCTTTCGCTTTGCAGTCTGCGGAACATTTTTATGAGCACCACAACGGCTGCCGTGGCAAGCACGACCTCCGCCACGAGCTGTGCATACGCAAGGCCGTACAGCGGGAAGAGCTTATCAAGTATAAACAGCGCCGGTATCTCAAGCACGAGCTTGCGCATGAGCGCAAATATGAGCGATTTACCGCCCATGCCGCAGGCCTGGAACACGCCGACGGCGACAAAGTCGATGCACAAAAACGGCAGTGCAAGGCTCATGCCGCGCAGGAAGCGTGCGCCGTAGGATATGACCTCCTGCTCATTGAGAAATGCCGCAATGACGCTGCCCGAGCCGAGGTACAGTCCCGCAGCAAGCGTCACGATTATTCCCAAGGAAATTTTCGTCGTGAACATTATCGACTGCTTCATGCGCTTAACATTGCCGGATGCGTAGTTATAGCTTATAAGCGGCATTATGCCCTGCGAAAGTCCCATCGTGCAGTACAGCGGCACCATGCTTATCTTGTGGGCAATGCCCATTGCCGCAACGGCGGAGGCGCTGTTGTAGGCGGCGGTGAAGTTGTTTAAAATGGTCATGCCCGTGACGTTGAGAAGGTTCTGTATCGATGCCGGAATGCCGACAACGCAGATGTCCTTTGCAATGTCCTTGCGGAAGGAGAACATGCTCGGCTTTATGCAGACATAGGTCGTCTTGCGCTTGAGGTAGAGTATCACAAGGAAATACACGCAGGCAAAGCAGTTTGCGATAAAGGTCGCAAGACCCGCCCCGGCAGCGCCCATGTCAAGTCCCCACGGCAGGATGAATATCGGGTCGAGGATGATATTCAGCACACAGCCGCTCATCATGCCGACGCTGGCGTGCAGCGCCTCGCCCTCGGCACGCACAAGGTAGGATATGACGACATTCATGATAGCCGGCACAGTGCCGCAGGTGACCGTCCAGAAGAAGTAGTCCGAGGTCGTCTGCCAGGTCGTTTCGTCTGCACCCAAAAGGCGCATGAGCGGAGTTTTCAGTACCGTGCAGCCGACTGCCATGATGACGCTGAATATAAGCGCCGAGTAAAAGCCGAAGGCGGAGCTGCGGTAGACGGTGTCGTAATCACGGCTGCCGAGGGCGCGGCTCATTTTGCTCGATGTGCCGACACCGAACAGGTTGTTCACCGCATTGAACGCCAGAAGCACCGGCGCAACGAGCGTGACACCGGCGTTTTCCACGGCGTTGTTGAGTTCGCCGACAAAGAAGGTGTCGGCCAGGTTATACAGCACCATGACCAGCGACGCAAGCACCGTCGGGATGCATAGCTTTGCGACCGCAGTGGGTATCGGGGCTGATTCAAAAATTTCGGTCTTGTCTGTGTTTTTCATTTCTTTATCCTGTATTTTCCCATGATCCCGAGGGTTATAAGCTTCATAAACGCCTTTTGCGTGTTCTGCATGACCTGCTCCTCGCTCTCAGTTTTGCCGTGCTCTATCCATGTTGAAAGTATGCCGACCATGACCGAGGCTATGACGCCCGAGAAGTAGTCAAACACCGTCTCGTCCTTGAGATACGGACGGAAGTTGCGTTTCATCTGCTCGCTTCGGCGCAGGCTCTCGACGAGAATGTCCGTGCGGTGTATCCTGACGATGGTCTCAAGCAGGGTCACATTTTCAAACCAATAGCGGAACACCGCGACACGTATCTCCTCGCCGGTCTCCTCGGCTCTTTTGAGCGCAGCGTCAAAGCTGCGGTCGCACAGGAGCATGAGCACATCCTCCATGCAGTCAAAATTACGGTAAAAGGTCGAGCGGCTCACGGTGGACACCCGCTGGATATCGCTTATGGTTATCTGCTCAAACGGCGTTGTCTCCAGAAGCTCAAGCAGCGCAGAGCAAATGAGCTCCGCCGAGGCGTAGGCTCGCTTATCGTTCTTGATATGGTACATTTCGCCCTCCGATGTTTCATTTCTTACGGTACTATTGTACCATATCTTTTTATGTATTACAATATGCTCATCATTAGAAAGGAATGATTTTATGAGCACCAACATCATTTATTGCTTCTCCGGCACGGGAAATTGCCTTGATTTTGCGAAAAATCTCGCCAAGGCTCTCGGCGACACCGACATCGTCATGATGCGCTCCGAGCCCGTTGTCACCGATGCCACGCAGGCGAAAAGGGTCGGCTTCGTTTTCCCCTGCCACGGCGGCGGTCTGCCCGGCGGAGTTGAGGAATTTATGAAGAGCGTGAAGGTAAGCCCCGACGCTTATGTGTTCGGCATCAGCCAGTCGGCAAGCTACCTCGGCACTGGGCTATACAAGCTCAACAAAATTCATCCCCTCAGCTACTGGAGAGGCGTTACCCACCAGTGTACCTGCATTTGGCTGTTCCCGCACACGCTGATGCTCCCGCCCACGACTCCGAAGCTTGCACAGAAGCGCAGCGAAAAGCTCGCCGCAAAGATCGCAAAGGAGATCCTTGCGGGCAAGGTCACCGAGAAAGAGCCGCCCCGCAATCCGCTCAACTCCGTTGAGAGCAAGGCGTGGCCGAAGCTTTCCGGCAAAAAGGCAAAGAAGCTCGCCGTCAATAAGGACACCTGCGTTTCCTGCGGACAGTGCGCAAAGCTGTGCCCCAAGGGCAACATCAAGCTTGTCGACGGTCACCCCACATTCGGCACGGACTGCATCCAGTGCCTCGGCTGCCTGCAATACTGCCCGACCGAGTCTATTTACATGGGCAAGAAAACGCAGAAGCGTGAGCACTACCACAACCCCAACATCACCCCCGAAGACCTCATGCAGACAGTTATACATATCAATTGATTTAATAAGTTAATAAGCAGTAAAAACCGGCGCACCGCTTGGTGCGCCGGTTTTGGGGTGTTTATATCAGAATTTGCCGCTGCTGCCGCCGTGCATGGTGCCGGAGGAGGACATATGGACGGTGCTGCCGCCGCTGTGCATCGAACCGGAGGATGAGTTGTCGTCATGCTTCGGCCTCGGGGTACGGGTCATGGTGCTGTAAAGGAACAGGTCACTGCTGTCGCTGACGGACATCGTGCCGGGCTTTACATAGCTCGATGCCGATGGCTGGAAGCGCACGGATTTGAGGTTTGACACCATGGTGGACACGATCATCGCAGACAAAAGCGCGCCGACAACTATCGAAATGAGTATCCACACGGGCGAAAGCTTCTCGCTGGGCAGGGTGAAGTCCCTGTAATCGTCATAATCATCGTCAAAATAATCGTCGTCATAGATCGGGTCATCTGACCAGTCGCCGTCATCGTCGTCGTTTTCGTCATACTGCGTACACAGCTCGTCGCAAAGGTCGGCAAAGTAGTCGAACGCCTCGTAGTAGTCGCCGTCTGACAGGTACGGCACGATCTCGTCGGCGATGTAGTCGCAGTCATTGTCGGTGAACACATCTATGGCCTTACCGCAGGTGGATATCGCCCAGTCGCGGTCGTCCATGGAGATAAACAGCATTATGCCGTCCTTATCTTCGCCGAAGCCGTAGCCGCAGTATTCGTACAGCTCGTCGGCGCACTCGGTCGCCGTATCGTAGCCCTGAAGGTCATCCGAGGTCATGACGACAATGTCCATTTGCAGGCGGGCGCTCATCTCGTCGAGCTTGGAGCTAAGCTGCGCTATCTCGTCGTCATCAAGAAGCTCCGCACCGTCGCTGACGCGGCTGCGCTCGATATTTGCAGCCAGCGCGGGAACCGCGCAGCAAAGGCAGAGGACGAGGGCAAGCAAAGTTGCAAAAAGTCTCTTTTTCATCACAGTGCCCTCCCTTACAGCAGACCGATGCCGTGCAGCAGGTTGACAAGGCCGTAGACCACAGCGCTCATGCCGACCGACAGTCCGAGCATCCACTTTGTCGCCGCCGACTTATCCACCGGCAGGTCGCCGACAAATTTGCCGGTCTGCCCGTTCATCGCAAAGGTGTATTTATTGCCGTTCCATGTGGTGTTCAAAAGCCACACGGGATACAGCGCATACTGCGCCTTGCCGCCATGGAGGCTCACGCTGCTGCTCTCGGTGGTGACGGTGTCGTAACCGTGTACAGTCGAGGCAAACGACTCCTCGGTGGAGCGCTTGACGCGCTCGTTTGCACGCTCTATGCTCTGCTCGGCGTCGACATCGTATTTGTCGGCGAAAAAGCCTGCAAGGTACGCTGTTTGGAAGTCGACCGCTTCGGAAAAGTCAAACGGTTCAATGGATTCCATGAGGTCATCTGCCATCTTCGACGAGCCGTCAACCGGCACATGCTCAAAGCCGATGCTGCCGCCGCGGCTGACAAGATAGTGGCTGGTCTCGGTGTAATCAAACTCGCTGTCGCTCCACGCACGCAGCCTTGTCGTGCGGTAGCGCACCTGCGCATCAACGTCAGTATCGAAAAGCCAGAACGGAACATACACGCCCTTTATCTCGTCGATGTGGTTTTCGTCCTTGAACGCCTTGGGGACAAGGCGCTTGCTGTTAAGATGCTTTAAAAGTCCGGCTTTCGCCGCTTCCTTGTCGAGCTTAAAGGGTATGACGACATCGGGCTTTAGGGAGCCTGCGAGCTTTTCCATCATGACAACGGGGTTGCCGCAGAATGGGCACGAGGTCGCCGTCGTGTTCTCGTCACAGACTATCTCGCCGCCGCATGAGTTGCAGACATACGAGCGAAGCCCGTCGGTCTCGCCGTCGTCCCACTCCTGTCCCGCTGTGGTCTCCCACTCCATCTCGTCGTGTGCGTCGGAAAGCCCCTCGTCGTAGCTTTTGAGCGTTTCCATGTCAAACTCGGTGTCGCAGTACGGACACTTCATCTTCTGCAGGCGGCTGTCAAACGCGATCGCGCCGCCGCAGCATGGGCATTTATATTCCTGCAAGGTTTGCATCAGGCTAACTCCTTTCAGGCAAAACTATCAGCCGACTATATCTCCATCGTCAAACGGGTCGCCGCACTCGGGGCAGAACTTCGGTGGTGCTGCACCCTTTTCCGGCTCCCAGCCGCATTTATCGCAGCGGTACTGCGGCACGCCTGCAGGCTTCTTTGCGCCGCATTCTGTGCAGAATTTGCCCTTGTTGACCGCGCCGCAGGAGCACACCCAGCCCTCGGCAGTGGGCTTTTTAGCGCCGCACTCGGGGCAGAAGTTGCCGGTTGCCACGGCTCCGCAGGAACATTTCCATGCGCCCGCCGGTGCGGCCTGCTGCTGACCCATAGCGTAGAGGTTCTGAGCGTTCATGCCGCCGCCCGCGTTCATGGCCATGCCCATGCCCATGAAGCCGGTCATTGCGCCGGAATCGTTTGCTGCCGCAGCCTTCATCGCATCGGCCTGAGCGCCGACGAGCGTTGCCGCAGCCATGGTGGGGTCGCGCATGATGGCGGTGCGCTGAGCCTGCTTAACAAGCTCTGCGTCGTCGTCCGGCAGGGTCACGGAGCCGAGAGCGATGCTCACGACCTCGAGGCCGCGCAGTGCGCCCCATTTTTCCGAGAGCGCAGCGTTCATCGCATTTTCAAGCTCGGTGTTGTGGCTGACTATCTGATTGGGACGCAGCTCCATATCCGAAAGCTTGCCGAAGGCAGGCTGGAGCGCGCTTATAAACTCGGTCTTGAGCTGGCTGTCGAGCTCGTCGCGGGTGTACTCCCGCTCAACATTGCCGCAGACGTTGGTGTAGAAAAGCAGCGGGTCTGCGATCTTGTACGAATACACGCCCGAGCAGCGCACGGACACATCGATATCAAGTCCGATCTTGCTGTCGACGACGCGGAACGGGATGGGGTTGGGCGTGCCGAACTTGTTGTCGATAAGCTCCTTGAGGTTAAAGTAGTAAACACGCTGATCCTTGGCAGTGTCGCCGCCGTAGGTAAAGCGCTTGCCTATGGTCTTGAAGGTCTCCTTTATCCCGGTGCCGAGGCTGCCGGTGAAGACAGACGGCTCGGTCGATGTATCGTACATAAACTCGCCGGGCTCTGCGCAGACCTCGACCACCTTGCCCTGCTCGACTATGATCATGCACTGACCGTCGGCAACGGCGATGCCCGAGCCGTTGGAGATTATGTTATCATTTCCCTTGGTGTTCGACGAGCGGCCGCTCACGCGCTTTTGTCCCTTTGTGACAAGCACCTGCTTGGGCATCGATTCGCAGTAGAAAAATTCCTTCCACTGATCTGCCAGCGTACCTCCCATGGCACCGACGCCTGCTTTGATAAGTCCCATTATATAGACTCCTTTCGCTTATATATGTTTGCTTGAATATGTTTTCAATTTTCCTTCGGCGCGTCGGGCAATTGCGCGCATGCTCTGCCCCATTCGCCGTTTCTCAACACGATTATACACTATTTTGCACACCGTGAAAAGCCTGCATTGATATCATTAAAACTTTATTAAAACTTTTGTGCAAAACGGCGATTGACAATTTTGTATCACTTTGCTATCATGAGCCCGCAGTCGTGACCTACTATAGTCTGTCGCTGCTGTTTTTGATAAACATTTTCCACATATAAACTCAAAAATCCTGCACTCCCGTGCAGGATTTTTAAGTCTGTCAAAGAACCACTGTTTTCAATAGGCGAAAGCAGTGGTTCTTTGACAGACTGAAGCCCTCCTCCATGTTCTCGGCATACAGAAACTCGCTCTGAATGCCGACGACCGTTCTGTAATACTCCTGCTCGGTCTCACGCTGCGCACCCGACGCAACAAGGATGCACGGGATGCTTTTAAGCTCCGGCGGGGTTATCCGAGAAAGCACGGCGCTGGTCGTTCAGTATTATGTCAACCTCATCAGAGCGCATCATGGCGTACAGCTCCTCGTGATTGCCGTAGGCAACGGACACGGGCACATCGGGGTGCTTTTCCGAAAACAGCCCCAGCGCTCGCTGAAATTCACTACCGGTGTAGCTTCTGAGGTAGCATATCTTGAGGCTTGGCTGACCGCCACTTGCGAGCCTTGCCGCCTCGATAAAGCTGCCGAGCCGCACGACCGACTGAAAATATCTAAGCTGCTTTAGCATCTCGCCACCTCGCAAAAAATGAAACTCATCAAAAACTATGGACAAGCCTCGATAATAAATAAAGCCCCAAAGGCTTGTGCCTTTAGGGCTTTGGTACGCCCGACGGGATTCGAACCCACGACCTTCAGAGTCGGAGTCTGACACTCTATCCAGCTGAGCTACGGGCGCGTTTGCCGATATATTATAGCAAAACCTCGGCCGGATGTAAAGAAGCTTTTGCCGTCAGCTTAAAACTCGATGACAACGGGCTCGGCAGTAAACGAGCTTATGGTCGCAGTGCCGGACTTGAAGTACAAAACGACGCAGTTGCCGTCGCCGGGGGTATACATGCTTCTGAGCTCATTGTAGCTCTGGAGCATGTGCTCGCAGGCCTCGATGCTGTCGTCGGCGTAGAGCTCACCTGCAACGCGGATCCACTCGCCGTCTTTGAATGCGCAGATCTCCACCTTGGGATTTGCCTCGACCTGCTTGAAGAACGCCTTCTTCTTGCCGGTCTGGATGCCGAGCTTGCCGTTATAGATATCAACGGTGCCGAACGGTCTTATCCTCGGCTGGTCGCCTTCGGTGGTGGCGATGAAATAAGTGCCTGCTTCCTTAAGAAAATCATAAACTCTCTGCATGGTTTTTCCTCCTTGTTTAACTGATATTTAAAATTATACAGACTGCGGTTTAAAATTTCAAGCTTGAATTATTGAACAAACGGTGATACGCTTACTCCTGTTATGAAAGGAGTGCGTCATGGAGATACGGGATCTATACGATGTCAACAGGCTGCCGACCGGCCTCACCGGCGTTCGGGGCGAAAAGCCGCCGGATGGCTGCTACCACATTGTCATACACATCTGCATTTTTAACTCCGAGGGAAAAATGCTCATCCAGCAGCGCCAATCGACCAAGGCAGGCTTTCCCGACATGTGGGATGTGACCTGCGGCGGCTGCTCGGTCACGGGTGAGACGAGCCGTGACACGGTACACCGTGAGCTTAAAGAAGAGCTCGGGCTCGACCTCAGCTTTACCGATATCCGTCCCAACCTCACCGTTAATTTTGACAACGGGTTTGACGACTTTTACCTTATTAATCACGACATTGACCTTGCCTCGCTCACGCTGCAGGCCGAGGAAGTGCAGGCGGTCAGGTGGGCGTCAATGGACGAGATATTCGTCATGATCGACAACGGAAGCTTCATCCCCTTCTTCAAGAGCTTCATCCATCTTCTGTTTGATATAAGGAGCAAGCCCGATTGTCTTAATATGTAAAAACCGGAGTGATATCACTCCGGTTTTTCTTCGTCTTCGGTCTCGTCTATTATCTCGTCGGGCTCCTGCTCGTGGCCGGTGTAGCTCAGGGGCTTGCCGGATATGAGCTTGCGGTGGGAGATGTTTTTCGTTATGCTGCCCGCTATGCCCTTTACGAGCGACTGCGCAGCAAGGTGCTTGCCGATTATCGCAGCAAGGTCAGTGTCGGGCGACAGGTCGGAGACCGTGCCCTCCATGATGGCCAGCGAGCGCCAGAACATCGTGAGCGATCTGGGCACCTTTATCTCAAAGTCCCTTGCGATGCGATAGAGGTCGGCAAAAATTTCGACCGTACTGCTCATTTCCGCCATGCTGATGACCCTGTACTTATCAAGATAGGCACGCATGCGCTCGTAATACGCAGCTTTGTCCATGTTCGGGTCGTGCTCGCATATCTCGAGGACATTGTCGGCAAATTTTAGATAGTCGTTGCTGAAAATGGCTCTCATGCAGCCGGTGACGAGCTCGGCATCCTTTTCGGTGAGCCTGCCCATCATACCGAGGTCGAGCCACACGATGCGGCCATCCTGAACGCGGACATTGCCCGGGTGGGGGTCGGCATGGAAGAACCTGTCCTCGGCAAACTGCTTTATGTAGTTATTTATAAACTTCGTGCACACCTCGTGGACATTATAGCCCTGACAGAGCATTTCCTCGGTGTTGTTTAGATCAAAGCCGCCGATATACTCCATGACGAGGACATTTTTCGTCGTCAGCTCATCGTACACCCTCGGGCAGTAGACATACTGCACGCCCTCGTTATTGCGGCGGATGGTGCGGATATTCTCGGCCTCGCGGAAAAAGTCCATCTCGTCCTGCGCGACGAGCCACATCTCGTCAATGCAGTCGCACAGGTTCATGACATTGTTGATGCTCTTGAATTTTACGATATCCAGCGCCTTTTTTATTAGCCTTACATCCCGCTCCATCTTGTTGTAGATATCGGGGCGCTGAATTTTCACGGCGACATGCGTACCGTCAAGCAATATCGCCTCGTGCACCTGTGCAATGGACGCTGCCCCCAGGGGGATGGGCAGGATGCGCTCAAACACGGCGTTCCAGGGCTTGCCGTACTCCTCGCTGATTATCTCCCTGATCTGGGCGGTGACGAGCGTGGAGGCATCCGTCCTGAGGCTCTCGAGCTTCTTGCAATACTCCATGGGGATGACCTCGGGGTGCATCGACAGAAGCTGACCGAGCTTAACGAAGGTCGGGCCGAGCTCCTTGAGCATTTCACAAAGCTTGTCGGGGTCAAAGCCCTGCATGACCTTGTATTTGCTCATCACCTTGACTATTTCAAGCAGGCGTTTGGTATCGCCCGTTAATCCCTGCGCTGCATTTGCCATCACATTTTCCTTCAATCTATTTTAGTATCAAGTATATAACAGGTGTGCATCACATTACCGTCGTCGGTAAAGGAAACAATGTTGTCCTCCACCGGCACATAGCTGTCGGCTCGGGCGACGATGACCTCGGCACTGTCCTTTTCCCAAAGGTACACGGCATCATCGTAGCTTATCTCGCCCTTGCGAAGTCCCATTCTTACGGACATGCTGACGGTGTCGTAGCTATACTCCTCGCCGTCGGTGAGGACGATCCTGCCAAGCTCTGTCGGCGGGATCTCCGGCTCGATGATATAGCCATCAAGGCGCTTGCCCTCGCCGCCGTCAAAGGTCACAGCGGTGTAATTCGGTGTCTCGTCCTTGGTGTTTATCTGAAGCACCGCGGTCTTTACAAGATAAAGCTTATTATCCCCGCACCAGACCCATGAGCAGCCTGTGTTATCCTGCAGGGGCTTTGCAAACTTGGCATGCTCGGCTCTGCACTCGATCTGCGCCTCGGCAGGTGTTTTGGCATCGAGCCCGTTCACCTCGAGCACATACACGGGTGTTTTTGACCTTGACTGCATGATAATGGCGAACACCACCGCAAGCACGGCAAGCGTTATCGCCGCAAAGGCAATATATGTTCTTTTGGCCGGGCTATTCCCCTGCCGCTTCGCTTTAGCTGACACGGTGCACCTCCTGAGACATATTCAGTGTATTATACCAAAAAGTCGGCATTTTAACAAGGAAAAAATTCGGGATAGGTCTTCTTAAGACTTATCCCGAATTTTCAATCTTTTAAATAGCATCACCGAAGCGGCCGCTATCACAATGCCGAGAACGAGCGAGGCAAGCACATCCGACGGAAAGTGCACATACAGGTACAGTCGCGAAAACGCAACGAGCGCCGCAAGCGGTACGGCTATGATTCCGAATTTGCGGTTTGCAGCCGTCACGATGTAGGCTCCTATGACGGAGGCCAGCGTGTGCCCCGACGGGAAGGAGTAATCCGTCGGGCTCGCGATGAGAAGCTGTACCGTCTCGAGCCAGCATGGTCGCGGACGGGCAAAAATATTTTTCATGCCTGCCCGCCTGTGAAGATCATATGAATTTTACTCCGTTACTCGACATTGGTTTTCTTTCGTTTTGCAAAGGTCACTGTGCCAACGGCTGCGCCGCCGCTCACAAGGAGCAGAGCCATCCAAAGGAACATGTTGCTGTTGTCACCGGTCTGGGGAGAAGTGACATCGCCGGTGTTGTTAACCGGCTTAGGGTCTGTGTCAATGGGGTCAGGGGTGGGTTCCGGTTCCGGCTCAGGAATCACAAACTCCCCGATCGGAACGGTATAGTTCTTTTCTCCCTGCATCAGCACACAGGTGACGATATATGTGCCCGGTTCGGTGGGAAGCGTTTCCTCTCCGCCGTACAGGATATTCCCGACAGTCACACCGTCTGTTGCCGATGTGACGATATATGTTCCGTTTTCGTCTGTACTTACATCAATATGGATTTCATTATCAACCTTACCACGGGTTGCATCGACAGCCGTATTCTGCCCGATAACCACAGTGGCGCCGCCTGATTCTCCGTCTTCACCACAACCGATATCTTGGGCTCTACTATCACCTGTTGCCTTCACCCATGCATTGTCACGAATCACCACTATGCCTGTAAAATCATTGTCATTACCAGCGCCGATGCCTGCGCCGTCATCGTCACTTTTGGCAGTTACATGTGCATTGTCTTTCACAACCATCGTGCCAGTAAAATCACCGTTTTCGCCGCTGCCGATACCTGCACCTTCATCGCCGCTTTTTGCGGTAACCTTTGCGTTGCCGCCGATAATAATACTGCCAGACATATCACCTGCATCACCGGAGCCGATACCCGCACCATCCTCGTCGCTTACAGAGGTAACCGCTGCGTTGCCGCCGATGGTAACGTTGCCAGACATTTTACCCTCTTCACCGGAGCCGATACCCGCACCTTCTCTCTGACTGAATGCAGAAACGTTGACATTTCCGTCAACGAGAATGTTTCCGGACATAACGCCTTTATGGCCGGAGCCGATGGCTGCACCATCTCCACCCCCTAAAGTGTTCTCCATCGAGACGGTCGCGTTGCCCGTAATGTGTATGCTGCCGGACATTTCTTCCGATTCATGGCTTCCGATTTTGGCGTTTTCGTTGTCGCCAATCTCTGCCTCCAGAGTGCCGCTGCCGGTGATGGTGGCGTTTCCGCCGGTGACATAAACAGCGGAGCCGGACTCGGAGTAGAGCTTGTTGTCGCCCTCCAGTGTGATCTCCGCGCTGGAATCGCCGATGGAAACGGCGTCGCCGTCCGCCTCAATGTTGACATCCTTGATGGTGAACTCCGCCACATTGTCGCCCGTGGTGGTAACGGTAATGGTGTTGCCAGTTGTCGTTGTGCTGTCCTTTTGTGTGATGACCGGTGCATCGTCCAGCACATCCATCTTTGTGCCCTGCGTGACGGTCTGACCGCTGTCTCCGGCGTTGACCGTGATGTCGCCGTCCTCCATGTGCCACTCCGCCGCAAACGCCGATACCGGCAGGCTTGCGATCAGCAGCAGCGCCATGGCTATGGAAAGCAATCGTTTCATTTTCATTCTGTTTCCCTCCCGTTAATGATTTTGAATTTGCATACAAAAAGACGCATTCCGCCCCTGCATCAAGGGCAAAATGCGTCTGTGAAAAGCGTATGCTTGTGCTTGCGGACAGCACAAAGGGACAGGCTTAGCCTGTCGTGTCGTGTCGTGTCGTGTCAATTATGGGGTTCGGCTGCATCCTTGTCAAGCCCCCTTTGGCAAATATTTTGGTCAGCGGCATATAAACTGAACCAATTTGATGATAGCAGAAAAAGCCGCTGATTTCAAGAATTATTTCGCTGATTGCCCTGCTAAAATGCTAATCAACGGCATTGGAGCGATCTTTTCCGTGCCGGACGTACTCCGCATCAACGAAAGCACCTGTCGGCTTCATCGTTTCGCGCGGTAATTTGCGCAATCGCAGGATTACACACGCCCCGGCGAACGGTGTTCACTACCCGGCGATTCACGATTCCGCAACGCGACCGCACAGAAACGAAAACTACTTCACCCTTTTCACAACCCTTGCTCCCCAGAGCAGAAAATAAGCGTTTTCCGCCCCCTAACCGCACAAAACAGACGGCACCCAGCCGAAGCTGAGTGCCGCCCGTTCATTGTCCAATCCTGCCCGACAGCTGCCGATTTCGTAATTTTTGGTGGATTACTGTCTTATCGGCACAGGGCTTACTGCGTGTCTTTTTTTGGTGACCCGTACGGGAATCGAACCCATGTTACCGCCGTGAAAGGGCGGT
>CAVGBM010000115.1:0-9582 GCA_963627445.1 Oscillospiraceae bacterium
TCAAAGTGACAGATCCGACATTCTTCAGTCCCTGAAATGCGTGATCGCCAATGCTTGCCACGCCTTCGTCGACCACGATCGATGTTATCACATCGGCCAGATCGTACCAAGGTGCGTCCTCGCCGGTGTAGTTGTACATATACCCGGCAAACTTATCGCTGGAAATGGTCAGAACGCCATTATCGAGCGTCCATGTGACATCAACGCCGCAGGTGCCACCGGGAAGTGCATAACCATCATTGCAATTGATAGCGGCTTTTTTGAGCGCTGTATTGGTCTCATCGATCTCTATTAAACCCCACTGCTCCCGCGAGCCGGAATAATGCACATCCTTTAGCGCATCATTCTGAAACACGCCGGCAGCTATGCTCGTCACACTGGCAGGTATAGTGACGCTTTCAAGGCTCGGGCAGCCCTGGAATGTGCCGTCATTTAGTCTTTCAACGCCATCGGGGATCACTATCGATGTTAGACTGATGCACTCAGTAAACGCTGCATAGCCTATCTCCGTGACGCTGCCGGGAATATCAATACTTTTCAGGCTCTCGCAGCCCCAAAATGCGCACTCGCCTATAGCTGTAAGACCGTACGGAATGCTGATGCTCTCCATGCCGGTGCAATGGTAGAACGCATTTGTGCCTATTCTCGTCAAACCATCCGGCAGTTCAATACTCGTAATGGCACTGCAGTCTGCAAAAGCCGAATCGCCAATGCTCGTCACGCCGCTTAACACCTCAATCGAGGTGATCTCACCGGCCATGTCGTACCACGGTGTGTCCTCACCGGTGTAGTCGTACATGTCTCCCTCGCCGGAGATGGTCAGAATGCCATTATCGAGCGTCCATGTGACATTCTCTCCGCAGCTGCCGCTTGTGGTCTGCTCTCCGTCTGCCATCGCGCTTATCGGCAGCAGCGAGAAGATGAAGCAGCATGCAAGCAGCAGGCTCAACAGTCTCTTGTTCATAGTTCCCTCCTAGATCCTCTTTTGCTGCACTTATCAGCGTGCAGACTCTCACATCATTATCATACCAAATTGGCTATCAAATTCCAGTGTTTCCGCGAAAAAACATTAACAAAAAACAGCGCACGTTTTTAGCCATTTCTGCCAAAAAGTGCGCTGTTTTTAATTATATCGGTATCAATCCCACAGGTTCGCGGGGTAAATGCCCTGAGACTTCATGTCCATTATTGCCTGACGGACCGAGGCGAGGTCCTCGCGGTAGGTCATGCCGTACCACGTTTCATTGCAGTCGAGGACTTCAACGGTCGCCTTGCCCTCTGCCAGCTGCTCGTTTGCAACGAAGGGCAGGAAATACTCGCATTTAAGCGGGTCGCGCTCAAGGTTTTCGTCCAAAAACTTCGGGAAGCGCGCTGCCAGCTCATCGAGCATCTGTGTGGAAAAGCCCCAGAAATTCATGGACACCGTGCTCTCGCCGGAAACGTCTACAAAGCTCACGCCGTCCTCGGTGTAGGCGGCGTTCTCGCCGCGCTTTTCAATGTGCGTGCGCTCGGTTATGCCGAGGAGTCTGCCGTTTTCGACCTCGCAGATGCCCCTTGCGACATGACCGTTTTCGGTCACGGTGTTTTTGAGTTTATAGCCCACCATGGCGTACTCCGAGGGGGCTCTGTCCTGCTTGAGAAAGTCGTATATCGCCTGATATGCGCCCTTGCCGTAGAAATCGTCGGCATTTATGACGGCAAATGGGCCGTCGACGATACCGCGGCAGCACAAAACGGCGTGGCCGGTGCCCCACGGCTTTTCGCGGCCTGCGGGGACGGCGTAGCCCTCGGGGAGCTTATCAAGCTGCTGGAACACATATTTTACGTCAAAATACTTCTCCATGCGGCTGCCCACGGCGGCCTTGAAGCTGTCCTCTATCTCGTGCTTGATGATAAAGGCGATCTTCTTAAAGCCCGCTCGGCGTGCGTCGAACAGCGAAAAGTCGATTATCGCATGACCGCCTGCGTCCACGGAGGTTATCTGCTTTAATCCTCCGAAGCGGCTGCCCATACCGGCAGCCATAATTACCAGCGTCGGCTCCTGCATGGCTCAGCCCTGCTTGCCGAGGTCGAGCTCGTTTATGCCCATGGCAACGGAGATGGCACGGACGGCCTCGAAGGTCTTTTCCTGTGCAACTGCTATACCGGCCTCCATGGCCTCCTCGGTAAGCTCGGTCACATCGTCGGGCAGCTTGACTATCGTCTCGGTGGTGATGTCGAACACAAAATATGTGTCGTCCTGATCATGGATCTTGATATTCAGATAAATAACGGTGTAGCCGCTCCACTCCTCGGGCACCTTGGCCGAGACCTTGCCCTCCTGCGAGAGCGCAAGCTCTGCACCGATGGAGGTGTCAAGCTTGCTGGTAAGATTAACGGTCTTGAAATCGATAAAATCAATATTCATTTTTTATACCTCAAATAAATTATTTTGTTCTGTCCTTGCCGGTGAAAAATGCCGCCATCAGGCCGGGGCCGCAGTTGGAGCCGATGGTCGTGCCGATGTATGTGTAGAACACATCCTTGAAGCCGAAGAGCTCCTTTAAGCTCTCGCCGAACTCCTGCGCCTCCTCGGGGATATCCGAGTGGCAGATATAAAGCGTCTGCTTCTCCGGCTCAAGAACGGCTTCCTCGATTATTTTGTTTATCCTGTCAAGCGTATGCTTCTTGCCGCGCTCCTTTGCCGTCACAAGCAGCGTACCTTCGATATTCAGGCGCAGGATAGGCCAGATATTCAGCGCATGCGCAACGACCATGCCGGTCTTGCTGACCCTGCCGCTGCGGTAGAGATAGGTAAGGTCGCCGGTGGTGTAGATGGTGTTTACCGATGCCTTTGTGCGCTCAAGCTCGGCAACACACTCCTCGGGCGTAAAGCCCTCATCGCGCATCTTTGCCGCATTTATCGCCAGCATGCCGTAGCCGACGGATGCGAGGGTCGAGTCAACAACATGTATGACGCAGTCGGGATGCTCGGAGCGCAGCATCTCGGCCGCCTGCACACCGTTTGCGTAGGTGCCGGAGATGGCGCTGCCCAGCGCGATGTGCACGATGGGGAGCTTCTTTTCCAGAAGCGGCGTCCAGAACTCGATGTACTGGTACGGCGTTACCTGGCTGGTCTTGGGCTCCATGCCGGTGCGCATGCCGTCGTAAAACGTCTTGAGCTCAGCAGGCACCATGGTATCGGCAATGTTCTCCTCACCCGCAGTCCAGCACATTTTGAGGGGGACTATCCCCAGACTCTCACAATATTCACCCGACAGGTCGCAGCCGGAGTCGGTGGTCACAATGAATTTTTCCAAGGCTAATAACCTCCGATACTTAAAATATTTTTATGAATTTTTATATATTCTAACTCATTTCCGCGATTTTCGCAATAAGAAAACTGCTGTACTGTTCGGTACAGCAGTTTTGCACAAAAAAGTTCAGACCTTTTCGGTTTTTCTTATGGCTGCCGGAATGAAGATAAGCGCTGCCGAGCAGAGCGTTATCATCGCCGCCATCTGCACGGGGTGAGCGGCGAAGTGGCGGGTGATGCCGTAGATGAGCGATGCCATCGACACGGCAAAAATGACGATCGCGAGCACCCTTGCGTCCCTGCCCTTAAATACGAGCACGGCTGCGATGATGCCGAGCAGAGCGGCTATCATCGATACGCCCATGTAAACGGCGCGGGTGACAAGATCCTCGGTGGTCTCGGCGGTCGACTCCTCGACGACGAGGTAGCCCGCGTCGAGCGCGTCCATGTTGTCGTTTTTGACCTTGGCTGCGATCTTCTCGTTCTGCATCAGGGTCTCGTAGCCTGCGTCTATCTGCGCCTGACCGGCCTCGAACTCATCGAGCTTTGCCTTGCCGTCGGCAAGCTGCTTCTCGGCATCGGCAAGCTGCTTCTCTGCGTCGACGAGCTTTGTCTTGCCGGCATCGAGCTCATTTGCAGCGGCGGCAAGCTTCTTTTCACCGTCCGCTATCGTGGGTGCGTTTTTCGCAAGCTCTGCCTTGCCGGCATCAAGCTGCTTTTTCGCCTCGTCGAGCTTGGCCTTTGCGCTTTGCAGCTGCTTTTTTGCATCGGCAAGCTGGGCGCTGACTTCCTTTTCGACCTCGGCTCGGATACCGGCCTCGACGGCCTTTGTGACCTCGCTCGTTATGTGCGCCATAGTGGCTTCGTCGGCCTTTATAGCCGCCGTGACCTTCTCAAGCGTCGCCGCCTCAACGGCTGCCTGAGCCTTTTCGGTCACTGCCACAAGCTCTGCCTCGCTTGCGTAGGGGTGCTCCGCCATGTAGTTTTCACGCTGAACGTTCACCGCCTCCTCCATCTGCTGCTGAATTTCGGGAGTTGCCATCTGCTGCTTTGCCGCGGCGCTGACCTGAGCTTCAACATTCTTTGCAATGAGGGCATCGACGCTCGCCTGATTTTCCTTTATATACTGCTCGGTGGCAGCTGTGACGATAGCGTCCTTATTTTTAACGGAGTAGTTATACTCGGCAAGCTTCTCATTATACTGCTGCATGCCGGCATCATACTGCTGTTGCCCGTAGGCGAGCTTCTTTTCTCCGGCGGCGTAGTCGGCCTTGCCCTTATCGAGCGTCGCCTTGCCGTCGTTATATTCCCTGAGCCCGTTTTGCAGATCCTGCTGACCCTTGGCGTAATCGGCCTTGCCCTGCTCGTAGGCCGCCGTGCCGTCGGCATAGCTGGTCTTGCCCTCCTCATAGGCGGCGCGGTTTTCCTCAAGCTTTTCCTTGCCGGCCTTGAGCGTGTCGAGCTTTTCGAGCGTTGCGGCCTTCTCCTTTTCGCCGTCGGACTTTTCCTTCATGATATCCCTTATCCCGAAGGCGCCGGCAACGAGCATGAACAGGCAGGCGATGACCATGATGGCGCTGATGAGCTTACGCGACATTGTGCTTACCTCCTTGTGTTTGTACATTTTGCAAGTCCAAGTATAGGATATATTTAGGTAATTGACAATGGCATTTCGTTAATTATCTGTCGCTTGTCCGCTTTTTGTCGATATCTAACAAAAACAATCGGCGCTTTTTGTTAAAAGCACCGACTGTCTATCACTGATCCAATAATGTGATTTTTCTGCCGCTGGAGGCTATGAGCCCTTCTGCGCGCATGAGCCTGAGCTCCCGCATGAGGCTCGTTCGGTCGACGCACAGGTAGTTTGCAAGCTGCGAGAGCGAAAGCTCGGTCTCAAAGCTGCGGCTGCCCGTTTTCTCCTCAAGATATTCAAAATAGCTCATGAGCTTCTGCCGCACGGTCTTTTTGCTTATCATGTTTATCCGCAGTGCGAGCATCTGCGCCTTTTTGGCGGTGAGCTTAAACAGATTGCTGTTTATCTTCGTGTGGTGCTCGCAGGCGTTTGCGCAGCGGCCGTAAATGGAGCTCATTTTTATGAACATGACCGTGCAGTCACTGTCAGCCTCGGCGACATAGCCCAGGCCGCTGTACGGCAGGGTGAACACCTCGCCGAAAATGTCGTTGGGCACATAGTTTTCAAGCAGCGTGTACTCCCCATCGACATCCACGCAGTATAAATGCGCTTTGCCGGAAAGCAGCACGCACAGGTATTTTATCTCCGGCTCGTAGACCAGTATCGTCTCGCCCTTGCGGAACGAGCGCAGCTCAGGATTAAAGCAGCTCATCATCGCATCGATGCTCTGGCTGCTTATGTCCTTGAACAGCTCAACGTTTTGAAGTTCCATCATATCGCCCCCCTGAGGGTGATTATAACGCATGCCTGTCGCAAATACTACATATAAATTAAAAAAGCTTCGGAATTCCGAAGCTTTTTCGATATCAGAATATCAGGATGCATGCAGTAAATATCACGCCGAGGGCGAGCATTATTGCAAGTCCCGTCTTTGTCGGCTTCTTGACCTGGATGGGTACGACGAAGCATGCACCGTTTATAAGAAGCAGCAGCGTGTACGCAAGCGGGAAGTGCGAGCCCAAAAGACCGTCAAAGCAGAAAAGCAGCGGCACAGTCAGCGCCGAGGTCGTGATGGGTACGCCGAGATAATGCTTGCGCTTTTCGGTCGTCTGCTGCTGGCGGGTCTCCTCGGTGACATTATAATACGCAAGTCTTATAAGTCCCGCAAGGGCGAACAGCGCCATGATGGCCACCTGCCACCATGCAGTGGCACCGATATTATAGCCGATGGCAACGGGCAGCACGCCGAAGCAGACCACATCGCTGAGCGAGTCGAGCTGGATGCCGTAGCGGCGCTCCTCGTCGGTACGGTCCTTCTTTGTGCGGGCGACGATGCCGTCAAACATATCGCAGAAGCCGGAAAACATGAGGCAAATGACCGCAGCGGTGATATTGCCGCTGCAGGCAAAGCCGATACCTACGACCGACGAAAGCATCCCTATATAGGTCAGCCAGACGGTGTAGTTATAAAAGCCTATCACAGAAAAAACATCTCCAATTCGTGTGGTGCACTGATTATAACACAAACTTAACACATAATACAAGCTATTTCGACACACATTTATCAAGCTGATGCTCTATGCAAACGGAAAAATGGGTGATATAATCGGAGCGGAGATAATTGTATCAAAGGAGAGACTGATATGATAAAGACCGACATTAAATATTCGCAGTACCTGCAAATTCTCAAAGAGGAGCTTATCCCCGCCATGGGCTGCACAGAGCCTATCGCGATGGCCTATGCCGCGGCAAAGGCTCGCGCCGTGCTGGGGAAAATGCCGGAGAAAATCGATATAGTCATAAGCGGCAACATTATAAAGAACGTCAAAAGCGTCATCGTGCCGAACACGGGCGGCTTAAAGGGCATCACCGCCGCCATCGCAGCCGGTGTCACGGTCGGCAACGCGGATAAGCAGCTTGAGGTGCTGGCCGATGTAAAGCAGGAGGATATCCATAAGATAGCCGAGTTTATGGACTCGTGCCAGATGACCGTCATGAAGTCGCACAGCGACAAGCTGCTGGACATTGACCTGCACATGTACGCAGGCTCGGACAGCGTGCGCCTGCGCATAACGGATCTGCACACGAATATCGTGTTTATCGAGAAAAACGGAAAAGTGCTGTTTGAAGCAAGCGGCGAAGCTAACGACAGCGGCGAGACCGACCGCAGCGTTTTGAATGTGCAGGACATCGTCGACTTCGCCGAGACCGTCGATATCGAGGATGTGCGCGAGCTTCTGGAAAAGCAGATAGAATATAACCTTGCCATCTCCGAGGAGGGACTTCACGGCTCATACGGTGCGTCGATAGGCAAAACGCTTATCCAGACGAGGGGCGAGGATGTGCGCGTGCGCGCAAGGGCGCAGGCGGCCGCGGGCTCGGACGCGAGGATGAGCGGCTGCGAGCTGCCCGTCGTCATCGTCTCCGGCAGCGGCAACCAGGGCATGACCGCTTCCCTGCCGGTCATCGTCTACGCAAACGACATGGGCGCAAGCCACGAGCAGCTTTTGAGAGCGCTTGTGGTGTCAAACCTCATCACCATCCATCAGAAAACGCCCATCGGCAGACTCAGCGCCTTCTGCGGCGCAGTCAGCGCCGGCTGCGGTGCGGCCGCAGGCGTTGCATGGCTCATTGACGGCACGACCGAGGCCGTGTCGGCGACGATCACCAACACGCTCGGCATGATATCCGGCACGGTGTGCGACGGGGCAAAGCCCTCGTGTGCGGCAAAGATTGCCTCCGCCGTTGAAGCGGGACTTCTCGGCTTTGACCTTTACGAGAACGGCAAGGGTCTGCACGGCGGCGACGGCATACTTAAAAATGACGTTGAAAAGACCATCGAATCGGTCGGCCAGCTCGCCCGCGAGGGCATGCGCGAGACCGACGCCGAGATACTCGACATCATGCTCGACGACTGATATGGACGCAAAAACTGCTGCATCGTGTGATGCAGCAGTTTTTTCATTTAATGATCTAGCGCTGACGGCGCTTTGCGTTTTTCTCGTAAAGTATCGCAAGTCCCTTGAGCAAAAGCGCGGGCTCGTACTCTATCTTCCGCCGGCAATAGGGAACGACAACACTGGCAAGTCCGCCGGTGGCGACAACGGTGACAGGCTCGCCGAGCTCTGCCTCCATGCGGTCTACCATGCCGTCGACAAGTGCCGCCGTGCCGTAGACGGCGCCGCTTTTCATGCTGTCAACGGTGTTCGAGCCGATGCACTTGGAGGGCGCTTCGATCGCGATATTCGGAAGCAGGCTCGTGCCGGAGGACAGCGCCGTGTACGAAAGCTTCACGCCCGGGATGATCGCACCGCCGAGGTAGGCCCCGTCCTTATCAAGAGCGACGATGGTCGTCGCCGTGCCCATGTCGACTATGACGATAGGCGGCTTGAACATCGCAAGTGCGCCGACAGCGCCGGTTATAAGGTCGCCCGCGAGCGTGCCCGGGTCGTCAATTTTGACATTCACGCCGGTCTTTATCCCCGCGCCGACGACCATACAGTCAAGGTCGGTGACCTTCTTTACCGCGGAGCGTATCGCACGGTTCAGCTGCGGCACGACCGAGGACAGGATAGCGCCGGTGAAGGCGTGATAATCAATGCCGTCAAACTCAAAGCTCTGGCGCATCCTGAGCGCATAGTCGCTTGAAAGGTCGTTGAGATTCGTCGCCAGGCGATAGGCGCTCCTGACCTCGCCGTTTTCAACACAGCCGACGACAACGTTGGTGTTGCCTACATCGATGGTGAGTATCATAGCTTTACCTCATTTTCTTTCCGGCACGGATAATTCTCGAAATGCCGGTACTGAGCACCATGTTCACGACGAGCTCAACAAGGAAGTTCACGCCCGCAAGTCCGAACACGATATAAGTCACAAGATTTTGTCCGCCAGCCATGGCAGTGAGGGTGTCTGCAAAGAACACCATCATGCCGACGACGAAAAGGCCGGTGTTCACGACGGGGCATACTATGCCTGCGCAGATAACTGCCGCAAGCTCGTTTTTCTTGGCTATCGCCCTGTAGCACACGCCCGAGAGCCAGCCTGCCGCCGTGCCCTTGCCGAGGCAGGTAACTAAAAGTCCCACGGGGCTTATGCCCATGAGCAGCATGATAAAGCCGCCATCCCATCCGGCAACACCGGTGAGGACGACGACTGCGCTGAACACGAAGCCTAAGATCGCGCCTGCGCCCGTGCCGTAGATCGCAGCGCCGATGATGATAGGCGCAAGCGAAAGCGTGATGGAAACGGGACCGAATTTAACGAAGTTGCTGAGGATCTGGAGTACGATGATAGTCGCACTCAAGATCGCAATGCCGGTCATGCGGCGGGTCTTGTCTGTTCTGTTTGTATTCATTTTTAACCTCCTGCTGTCGCTCCACCTATTGGGGCAGAGTTCTGCCCGTGGATGCGGCGCTGGAGCTGACGGGAGCCGAACCCTGCCGGTTTTGACGGGCAGATTTCCGCTCATGCTGCGTTGAAGCGCTTGCAAATACGAAAGTATTCCCTTCACGCTTCGCCTTGTCTGAGCAAAAATCTGCTCCGTCAAAACTGCAAGGCATCTGTCAGTAGTGTTTTTCGAGGGATTTTCGGCTTTCTTTGGTGAGAATGGGCTGTCGCCCATTAAGACAAAAAAGGCGGAAAGCACCGAAAGGGC
>CAVGBM010000116.1:0-8989 GCA_963627445.1 Oscillospiraceae bacterium
GTGAGCACATGCCACGAGTCGCCGGTGATGCTCTCCCAGCCGTCCCACTTGCAGATGAGACCGGCAAACTGGATATCGTCGGCGCAGCAGGTCATGACATGGCGGCCTACGATGAAGCTGCCTGCGGGCACCTTTTTGCGCTTGAGGTAGCGACACTTAAAGCGCACGGTCTTGTTCTCGTACTTCTGCGGCTCCTCGGACAGATCGCGGTACCAGATGGCGTAGTCGTCGTCGCCTATCTCGATGATGGGCGCGTTCACATCAAACGGTAGCGGGTCTTCGATATCGTCATACTGCACGTTGCCGTCGGCGTACTCATAGGCGATATCGCTTCTGCGGGATGCGCCGCGGACTATCTTGTGCAGGGTCATGCGGTCAATGGAGTCGTCGTAGCGGTTGAATACCACGAGCTCGGCGCTTTTTAATTTGTCGTAGACGAGGTTGCGCATGTTGGCGTTGTAGCTTTCAAACGTGCGCGCGTCGGCGAACAGAAACTCCTGATACACCATCCACATTTCCGGCAGCGCCTGATAGAGGTCATCGAGCATCCACATGCCGTTGTATTCAATTACGACGCGCTCGCTGTTTGTCTCCTCAAGCCACTTGCGCAGGTTGGGGCGGGTAAGCTCCTCGGGCTCCTCGACGACCTTTATGAACACGTTTTTGCCGGAGAACTGGTCGGGAGCGTACTCCTCCTCGCCCTCCTCGCAGACGATCAGCAGCGTGCGCTCGCCGGAGTTAAAGCGCTTGTCCTCCAGCGTCTCCTGAATAAACTTCGTCTTGCCGCTTTCCAGAAAGCCCGTAAACAGGAATACGGGTACGTCTTTAATCTCACTCAATGTTAAACAGCTCCTTGATAGCCTGCTCGTTTATCTTCGAACCGATGACGCAGATCCTGCCGGTGACGGCAGCGCCGCCGCGGCGAATGTCGACCTCGCCGGGGACATAGTCAAAGTACACCCACTCGCCGTCGGTGCAGTCGACAAAGCCTTTGGCGCGCAGGATGGTGCCGTAGTGCCTGCAATCGTCAAGCTCGTTGAGCTTTTCGCGAATTTCTTCCTCAGAAAACTTCTTCGGTGTCTCAACGCCCCAGGAGGTGAACACCTCGTCGGCGTGGTGGTGACCCTCGTGGTCGTGGTCGTGACCGCAGCCGCAGGAGCAGTGGTCGCCGTGCTCATGGTCATGGTCATGATGATGCTCATGCTCATGCTCGTGGTCATGCTCGTGGTCATGGTCATGGTCATGGCCGCAGCCACAGCCGCAATGCTCGTCGTGGTCGTGGTCATCGTGATCGTGATGATGCTCGTGATGCTCGTGGAAATGGGTCATCTCCTGCATGGTGCTCGACAGGGAGTCGATGCGCTCCATGACCTGCACTATCTGCTCGCCGCTTAATTCCGACCACGGGGTGGTGATGACGGTGGCGTTGGGGTTAAGCTGCGAGAGCATGGCGCTTGCGGTGACGACCTTGCCGTCGGAGGCAGAGTCCGTGCGGCTGAGGACGATAACGTCCGCGTGCTGCACCTGGTCGTTGAAAAATTCGCCGAAGTTGCGGATATACATGCGGCACTTGCCGGCATCGACTACGGTGACCTTTGCGCCTATCTCTGCGCCCTCAACGCCTGCGACTGCCTTTGCAACGTCGCTGAGCTTGCCGACGCCCGAGGGCTCGATGAGGATGCGGTCGGGGTGGTGCTCCTCGATGACCTTTTTGAGCGCCTTCGTGAAGTCGCCGACGAGGGTGCAGCAGATGCAGCCGGAGTTCATCTCGGTTATCTCGACGCCTGCGTCCTTGAGGAAGCCGCCGTCAACGGCTATCTCGCCGAACTCGTTCTCGATGAGGACGAGCTTTTCGTCTTTGTAGCCCTCTGCAATGAGCTTGCGGATGAGCGTGGTCTTACCTGCTCCTAAAAATCCGGAGAAAATGTCTATCTTAGTCAAGGTTATTACCTCCAAAATAAAATACTTTTTAACAACATTATATTATAACATCTTAGTCAACCCTTTCAATCAGTTGAAAAAATATAATAATGTGTTATAATATAAATTCTAATAGTGTTTGTATTTTATTTGGAGGGTTAATATATGGCAAAGAAACAATTTAAGGCCGAGAGCAAGAGACTGCTCGACCTGATGATCAACTCAATTTACACCAACAAGGAGATTTTCCTGCGTGAAATTATCTCCAACGCATCCGACGCTATCGACAAGCTGTGCTACCTGTCGCTGACCGACGATAAGGTCGGCCTTGACAGGGCAGATTACCGCATCCGCATAGTCGTCGACAAGGACAAGCGCCTCATCACCGTGTCCGATAACGGCATCGGCATGACCAAGGCCGAGGCGGAGGCAAACCTCGGTGTTATCGCAAAGTCCGGCTCCTATAAGTTCAAGGGCGAGATGGACGCTGACCAGGCCGAGAGCGAGGATCTTTCCATCATCGGTCAGTTCGGCGTGGGCTTTTACTCTGCCTTCATGATCGCTGACAAGGTCACCGTCATCAGCCGCAAGTACGGCGAGGAGACCGGCGTTCAGTGGGAGAGCACCGGCGCTGACGGCTACACCGTCACCGACTGCGACAAGTACGCTGTCGGCACGGATGTCATCATGCATGTCAAAGAGGACACCGACGAGGAGATCTACGGCTCGTTCCTCGAGATATGGAAGCTCAAGGCGCTTGTTAAAAAGTACTCCGACTATGTCCGCTGGCCCATCGTCATGGACATCACCCGTCAGGAGGAACAGCCCACCGGCGAGAACGATAAGGACGGCAACCCCGTCATGCAGAAGGTCAACGTCACAAAGCCCGAGACGGTAAACTCCATGGTGCCCATCTGGCAGCGCAGCAAGGCCGACGTGACCGACGACGAGTGCGCCGCATGGTATAAGGAAACAAGCCGCGATCAGAACGACCCCGCCGTCGTTCTGCGTGTGAACGCCGAGGGCAATGTGTCCTACAAGGCCATGCTCTTTATCCCGGGCAAGGATATCGACCACGAGATGAGCGGCGCAACGAAGAAGGGCATCAAGCTCTACTGCAACGGCGTGCTCATCCAGGAAAACTGCGACAAGCTCGTGCACGATTACTTTGACTTTGTCCGCGGCGTTGTCGACTCCCCCGACCTGAGCCTGAACATCTCCCGCGAGATACTTCAGCACAACCGCCAGCTCAAGGTCATCGGTCAGAACCTTGAAAAGAAGATCAAGGGCGAGCTTGAGAAGATGATGAAGGACGACCGCCCGAAGTACGAGGAGTTCTGGAAGAACTTCGGCATCCATATAAAGTGCGGCGTGTGCGACGAATACGGCAGATACACCGATTTCCTCAAGGATCTGCTTATATTCTACACCTCCGAGGAGTCGCAGCAGACACTCAAGGAGTATCACGACAACATGCCCGAGAGCCAGAAGGCCATTTACTACTGCACCGCCGACACCGTCAAGCACGCAATGAGCCTGCCCCAGTGCGAGGACGTGCGCTCGAGAGGCTATGAGATACTTTATCTCACGCACCCCATCGACGAGACCGTTCTGCAGCAGCTTCGCATGTACGAGGGCAAGCCCTTTACCAATATAATCACCGACGATCTCGGCTTCCAGACCGAGGAGGAAAAGAAGGCTGCCGAGGAGCAGACCGTGCAGAATAAGGATCTTTTCGACTTCATGGTCGAGAGCATCGGCGACGAAAACCTCAAGAAGGTGACCCTGTCGAGCAAGCTCGTGTCCTCGTCCTGCTGCCTCACCACGCAGGGCGGCCTGACGCTCGAAATGGAGAAGTATTTCCGCAACGGCCCGAGCGAGGCTATGCGCAACCTCAGAGCCGAGCGTGTGCTGGAATTAAACGGCGAGCACCGCGCCTTCAAGGCCATCAAGGAAGCATACGATGCCGGCGACAAGGACAAGGCCGCAGCCCTGAGCAAGATACTCTACGCACAGGCCGAGCTTATCGCGGGCGTGGAGATCGAAGATCCCACTACCTACGCTGAGTTAGTCACCGGACTGTTTTAATTGAAATCTGACCTCATAGGAGTTGCGATGAGAAAACGACTTGGAATTTACATTCACATACCGTTCTGCGTGTCGAAATGCGGCTACTGCGACTTTTACTCCGTCCCGGGCGGCAAGCAGCGCATGCCCGACTATCAGTCGGCGCTTTTAAGCCACATCAGCGAATCGGCAGGCAACATCTCCGCCTATGAGGTCGACAGCATCTATATAGGCGGCGGCACGCCCAGCTGCTACGGTGCCGAGCGCATCGTCGAGATATTAGACGAGCTAAAGCGCCTCGGCAATGTCCGGCTCGATTCGGAGATAACCATGGAGGTGAACCCCGACACGGTGAAGCTTGACGATCTCAAGCTTCTGCGCCGCGAGGGCGTTGACAGGCTATCTATCGGCGTGCAGTCGGCCAATAACGACATTTTAAAAATGATAGGCCGCAGACATAATTTCAAGCAGGCGCAGCTGGCGGTTGAAAACGCACGCCGAGCCGGCTTTGAAAATGTGAGCCTTGACCTCATCTACGGCCTGCCGAGCCAGACCAAAAGCGACTGGGCGCAGACGCTTCAGGCCTGCATCGAGCTGCACCCCGAGCATTTGTCCTGCTACGGGCTCAAGCTCGAGGAGGGCACGCCCATGTACCACAGCTATCTGAACTCGCCCCTTTTGCCGGATGACGACGAGCAGGCGGACATGTACCTGTTCACCGTCGAGGCGCTGTCACACTTCGGCTACAAGCAGTACGAGATATCGAACTTTGCCGTACCCGGCTACGAGTCGCGGCATAATCTAAAGTACTGGCAGCTGGACGACTATATGGGCTTCGGCCCGGGCGCGCACTCGTGCGTGGGAAACCTGCGCTACAGCTATGTGAGAAGCCTCGATAAGTACATTGCCGCCGTCAACGGCGACTCGATGATAATCGACGAGTACGAGGAGATAGTCCCCGTGCAGCGGGCAGCCGAGTATATCATGCTCGGCCTGCGCACGACTCACGGCATTTCCGAAAAGGAATACCACCGCGTGTACCTCAGCGACTGGACACCGCTTGAGCAAAAGCTTCAGGAATTTGCGCAGCAGGGCTGGGCGAAAAAGACCGAGGATCGCTGGAGCCTCACTCCGGCGGGCATGCTCGTTTCAAACTCGCTCATCAACGCGGTCATCGAGGCGCAGACCGGCGCCAAGGTCGAGATAAACCCGTGGATGAGAGAGGCCTTCGAGGCCGCCGAGAAGCAGGAGCTTCCCGAGGGCGATATCGAGCGCTTCGAGGCGTTTTACAGGAAAAAGGCCGGTCGCTGACGGAGGATAGCAAATGGCAAGAAAAAAGAAAGAGGAAAACCTCCACAGAAAAAAGAAGAGCGGGGAAAACCTCCATAGAAGAAAAACCAAGAAAAAGAGCGGGAAGAAAAACGTCGTGCTGACGGTCGTTCTGGTGCTCGTTTTGGTCGCGGCGCTCGCGCTCGTGGGCGCAGTGGTCGTCGGCAAGACCTCCGTCATCCACCCGAACATGGTGTTAAACGGTGTCGAGATCGGCGGCATGACAGTTGATGAAGCCGAAAAAGCGCTCAGCGCTGCCGGTTGGGAGGCGCAGGGCGACAGCGAGGTCAGCGTCACGCTCCCGGGCGACTTTAAAATTACCGTCAACTCCGAGGAGGCCGGACTCAAGCTCACCAGCCGCGAGGCAGCCGAGGCTGCCTATGCCTACGGCCACAGCGGCAATATGCTCAGCGACCTCAAGGCGTATTTCAAGTGCATCACCGGCAAGGTCGGCTCTGCCGACGTGCTCGCCTCGGCAAACGCCGAGGGCGTGCGCGCAAAGGTCGATGCCGCGTTAAAGGAATACGACGAGTTTCTGAAGCAGGGCTACCGTGTCGACACGGAAAATGCCAAGCTTGAGCTAATTAAGGGCGGCGAGAGCGTCAAGGTCGATGCAGACGAGCTGTGCGCGCTTATCGTCAAAGCCTTTGACGACAAGACCTACAAGGTCGATTACACCGCGAAGATAGACGATGCCGAAAGCGTCGATTTTAACAAGATACACGACGAAATTTACGCCGAGATGGTCGAGCCGAAGTACGACTCCGAGACCCAAAAGGCGACAAAGAGCGTCGTGGGCATTGACTTTGATGTTGAGGCCGCGCAGAAGCTTTGGGACGCAGCCGCGCCCGGCGATACCGTCGCCGTGCCGCTCACGGTAACGAAGCCCAAGGTTACAAGCGAGGAGCTCAACAAAATGCTCTTCCGCGACAAATTAGGCGCGCAGACCACCGTTTACCGCTCGAGCGCAGAGGGCAGAGCGACGAATGTCGAGCTGTCGGCGGCAAAGCTAAACGGCGTGGTCTTAAACCCCGGCGAGGTGTTCGACTACAACGCCGTCGTCGGCAAGCGCACCGCCGAGGCAGGCTTCAAGGTCGCAGGCGCATACGCAGGCGGCAAGGTCGTGCAGGAGATAGGCGGCGGCATCTGCCAGACCTCCTCCACGCTCTACTGCGCGGCGCTGTTTGCAAACCTCGAGATAACCCAGCGCGACTGCCACATGTTCGCCGTCGGCTATGTCCCCTGGGGCATGGACGCGACCGTGAGCTGGGGCGGCCCCGAGTTCAGGTTCAAAAATAACCGCGACTACCCGATAAAGATAGTCACCAAGACCGAAAATCGCGAGCTCACGATAGAGATTTGGGGCACCGATGTTGACGGCAGCTATGTTGAGATGACAAACTCCGTCTCCACCGTTTACAGCGACAAGTACCCCTCCGTTGCAGTCGGCACCCGCGCGGTGACCTACCGCAATGTCTATGCCAAGGACGGCACGCTCATCAGCCAAAACAAAGAGGATGTCAGCGTTTATAACTATCACCCCGAGGATATAAAGTGGCCGTCACCCTCGCCCTCGGCAACGCCCAAGCAGACCACGACCCCCACCGCGTCGGCAAGCCCCTCAGGCTCGAGCGCCGCGTGAGAATATAAGACAGGAGAACGAAAATGGAAAAGGGAACATTCTACATCACAACACCTATCTACTACCCCTCCGATAAGCTGCATATCGGTCACACCTACTGCACCGTCGCAACCGACACCATCGCAAGATACAAGCGCCTGTGCGGCTATGACGTCATGTTTCTCACCGGCACTGACGAGCACGGCCAGAAGATAGAGGAAAAGGCCAAGGCCGCCGGTGTCACCCCGCAGGAGTTTGTCGACAATATCGTCACCGGCAAGGGCGGCATCAAGGATCTGTGGAAGCTCATGAACATCTCGAACGACCGCTTCATCCGCACAACAGATGATTACCATGTCGAGGCCGTGCAGCGCATATTTAAGAAGATGTACGACAACGGCGATATCTATAAGGGCGCATACAAGGGTATGTACTGCACCCCCTGCGAAAGCTTCTGGACTGAAAGCCAGCTGGTTGACGGCAAGTGCCCCGACTGCGGCAGGGAAGTCCACTACGCCGAGGAGGAGGCGTATTTCTTCCGCCTTTCCAAGTACGCAAAGCCCGTGCAGGAGCTTTTGGAGAGCGGCGAATTTCTCGAGCCTGCCTCCCGCGTGAACGAGATGATAAATAACTTCATCAAGCCCGGCCTTGAGGATCTGTGCGTGTCCCGCACCAGCTTCAGCTGGGGCATCCCCGTGGACTTTGACCCGGGTCATGTCGTGTACGTTTGGGTCGATGCGCTGTTTAACTACTGCACCGCCATGGGCTTCATGAACGATAAGTACGACGATTACGATAAGTACTGGCCTGCCGTGCACATTGTCGGCAAGGAGATAGTCCGCTTCCATTCGATAATCTGGCCTGCAATGCTCATGAGCATGGGCATGCCCCTGCCCAAGAAGGTCTACGGCCACGGCTGGCTCGTCATCGACGGCGGCAAGATGAGTAAGTCCAAGGGCAATGTTGTTGATCCCTATAAGCTTGCCGACATGTTCGGCGTGGACGCGCTGCGCTTCTTCCTGCTGCGCACCTTCCCGTTCGGCTCGGACGGCAACTTCTCAAATGAGCTGCTTATAAGCACCATCAACACCGACCTTGCAAACGACCTCGGCAATCTCGTCTCCCGTACCACCGCAATGGCGGTGAAGTACTTTGACGGCACGCTGCCGAGCGAGCGTGAGCACGACGCTCTCGACGATGAGCTCGTTTCCATGGCAAAGGCGCTGCGTGAAAAGTACGCTGTGCAGATGGACAAGTTCCAGCTCCACCTTGCGCTCGAGGAGGTCTTCAAGGTCATCCAGCGCGCAAACAAGTACATCGACGAGACCGCACCCTGGGTGCTTGCAAAGGACGAGGCCAAGAAGGCTCGCCTTGCAACAGTCCTCTACAACCTGCTCGAGACCCTGCGTATCTGCCTCGTGCTGCTGACCCCGTTCATTCCCGACAGCTGCGAAAAAGCCTTTGAGCAGATCGGCGCGGATGCAAGCTGCACCACCTGGGACAGCGCCGAGACCTTCGGTGTCCTGCCCGCGACCGTCACCGTCCACAAGGGCGAAACGCTCTTCCCGCGCGTCGACATGGCCAAGGCGCTCGAGGAGCTTGAGAAGATGAACAAGCCCAAGGGCCCCGTGTTCCCGCCCGTTGAGCCGAACGTGACCATTGACGACTTTGCAAAGTGCGATATGCGCGTGTGCAAGGTGCTCTCGTGCGAGGCTGTCAAGAAGTCGGATAAGCTTTTAAAGTTCATGCTCGATGACGGCAGCGGCACGCCCCGTCAGATACTCTCCGGCATCCACAAGTTCTATGAGCCCGAGCAGCTCGTCGGCAAGACCGTCGTCGCGATCCTGAACCTGCCCAACCGCAAGATGATGGGTCAGGACTCCTGCGGCATGCTCCTCTCTGCCGTCCACGAGGAAAACGGCCAGGAGCAGCTGCATCTGCTGATGCTCGACGACTCCATCCCCGCAGGATTTAGACTGTGCTGAGCGCTTTAAAAAAGCTCCCCATTGGGGAGCTTTTTTAGTTAAGAAGCGTTTTAAAACTTTTCTTTGT
>CAVGBM010000117.1:0-10373 GCA_963627445.1 Oscillospiraceae bacterium
ATTTTCCTACATAGGGGGTGTTTTGTCTATTGTCCGTTTTTTACGGTTCGGTGCATTTTCCACTCGCTGCTTTTTCATTTTTATTGTGTAAATTTCCCTGCAGCTGCTTGATTTGATTCCGAAACATGGTATGATATGACCAACTGCAAAAACGAAAGGCGGTCACGATATGAACCAAAAGGAAATGGATATTCTCACCAAGCACTATGACACCTACTTTAAGCAGAGCGACTGCACTGTCCTGCATCCGGTCGTGATGGAGCCGCACATTGATGCACTGCTGTACGCCCCGAATGAGGCATACCCGTTTTGGAAGCTGGTCACCATGGGCGCAAGTGATATCAAGATGCACGCTCCCAAGGGTGCGCTCGGCAACCGCAATGAGTACATGATGTTTATTGATAAAGACGAGAACATGGACGCCCCCGAGACCGCCAACTGGTACTTTGCGCAGCTCATGGAGGCCGCGCTTTACCCTAAGTCATTTAACTGCTTTATCACATACGGACACAGCTTCGAGTGGCCGGCTGAGGATGGCGAGGAGATGGTCGGCGCATACCTTGAAATGCCGCAGATCATCGAGGATGTCGGCGTGCTGCGCTGCAAGCTCGGCATGCTCAAGGCTGCCGTATGTCTACAGGTCGTGCTGCTGAACCGCTCCGAGGTCGACAAGCTGCTTGAGATAGGTGCCGAGCAGTTCAGCTACTTCCTCTACCCCGAGAGCGGCGACTGCCACTTTATCTGTGAAAGAAAAAGAAGCGATAAATTCTGATACAGAAAATCGTCCGTGAATCTCACGGACGATTTTAAAATGTTAAACTATATGATCCTCTTTGCGCCGGTGTAGTGCTCGGCGTAGTAGTATGAGTCGAGGTCGGTGATGATGACCTGACCCTTGCCGGAGGAGGCGTGAATGAACTGGCCGTCGCCGATGTACATTCCGACATGACCGATGGGGTCAACGTTATCCGAGAAGAACACAAGATCGCCGGGCTGGAGCTCATCCTTGTCGACATGCTTGCCGTCGGTTCTGTACTGGCTGCCTGCGCCGCGCTGGAGATTATAGCCGTACTGGCCGTAGACATAGTAGACAAGACCCGAGCAGTCAAAGCCCTTGGGCGACGCGCCGCCGTAGACATAGGGCACCCCGAGATACTGCTTTGCGGTGGCGACTATCTGTCTGCCAAGCTCGGTGCCCGTGTTGTCGGTGTCGGTCTTAAGCTTTACATAGCTTGCAGACATGTAGCCGCTTTTGCCGTCAATTGTAACCGCGTACCAGTTGCCGGTCTTGCCGGTTATCTTGACCTGCGTTCCCCTGTCATAATACCCGATGGTAGCATAGCTGGTGGACGGGCCGCTTCTCATGCGAACGGAGCTTCCATTGACATAGCCGGTCTCGTCCATGGTCTCGCTGGGTGCGGGTACTGTATTTGTCGTGCCGACGGTGAGCACGCTCTTATTCATATAGCCGTACTTGCCGTCTATATTGACCTCATACCAGTTGCCGTAAACACCGGTCACCTTGGCCTTTACACCGCTGCCGGGTTTGGTCACAACAGCAAATTTTGTGGACGGACCCATTCTCAGGATGGCACCGTCGCCGGTAGTGCCGGTCTTTGCGGTGCTGTAGGATGTTTTGGGGACAAGGCGCATGTAATCGCCGCTGACATAGCCGGTCTTGCCGTTATAGCTGACCTTATACCAGCCCTTCTGTGAGCCGGTGATGGTCATTTTGGTGCCCTTACCGTAAGTTCCGAGGATGGCGTAGCTCGTGCCTGCGCCCTTGCGCATGCGCACATCAGAGCCCGTTATCGTTCCGGTATATGTAGTCGTGGTGCTCGTGCCGGTGGACTTCGGGGTCACGGACAGGGTCATGTAATCGCCGCTTACATAGCCGGTCTTGCCGTTATACTTGACGGCGTACCAATTGCCCTTTGCGCCGGTGACGGTCATCTTCGTGCCCTTATCATAGGTACCGAGGATGGCATAGTTTGTGCCTGCGCCCTTGCGCATACGCACATCCGAGCCCGTTATCGTGCCGGTGCCGAAATTTCCGCTCACGCTGCTTGTGGCCTTAAGGTATGTTTTTGACGCATAGCCTATGGTGTTGTTATACATCACCTTGCTCCAGCCGTTGGAGGTGGAGATGACGACCACCCCTGCGCCCTTGGGCATGACCATGAGAACGGTCGCGCTTGTGCTCGCGCTCTTTCTGAGGTTGAGTGCAGTAGTGGTGCTTGCGCCCAGGGTCTTATCTGCAGCGGCAGGTATCGCAAGCAGCGACACACACATTATTACCGCGAGTGCTATGCTTAATAATCGTTTTTTCATTATGATCTCTCCGCTTTTTGATTACACCTAGTAAAATGATGAGTAATCAAATTGTAACACATGGAGCACATTATGTCAACACTTCTGGCCGTTTAAGCCGCCGAAGGCTGTAAATATTCTGTGAACTGGGTCGAGGCGGTGAAAGGCAATATCTTGTGGTCGAGGGCAAATTAAACAAATAGTTATTGTGTATTTTACGGTTTTCTTTTGACGGTTTATATGGTATACTAGGGTTTGATCTAACCAGTGAGGAACTAAGATAAATGAAAAACAAGCTTTTTAAAAAGGTCATCGCCATGACTGTCTGCCTCGCGATGCTTCTTCCGCTGTGCGCCTGCGGCGACACAAAGGAACAGAAGCAGGTCTTTGCGATGGACACCGTCATGACGCTCACCGCTTACGGGAAAAATGCAAAAACCGGGCTTGACGCTGCGACGGGCGTTATAAATTCGCTCAACACGCTGCTCGACCCTGAGGTCGAAAACAGCGCGGCATATCAGCTCAATCACGCCGACGGTCAGAATGTCATCGTGACCCCGCAGGTCGCGGAGATACTCAGCACCGCGCTCAAGGTCTGCAAGCAGTCTGACGGTGCGCTCGATCTTTCGGTCTACCCCCTCTACCTTGCCTGGGGCGAGTTTGACTCGGAAAAGGGCAAGATCCCCTCGTCGGATGAGATAAAGGATCTTCTGAAAAATGTCCGCTTCTCGGAAACGAGCATAACGGAGTTTAACGGCGAATCCAACTACTCCGTGCGTATGCCCGCAGGCACGCAGATAAGCTTCGGCGCTGCTGCAAAGGGCTGCGCCTCCAATAGGGCTATCGAGGCCATGCGCAATGCCGGTGTTGAAAGCGGCATCGTCTCCCTCGGCGGCAATGTCCAGACCCTCGGCCTCAAGCCGGACGGCTCAAAGTGGACGGTCGCAGTTGAAGATCCCAACGACACGGGCTCGTATGTCGGCACCCTCAAGGTCGGCGAGACGGCGGTGGTCACGAGCGGCAACTACCAGCGCTACTTTATCGGCAACGACGGCGTTAAGTATCACCACCTCATCGACCCCAGTACCGGTGAGCCCGCCAACAACGGTCTTGTCTCCGTCACCGTCGTGTGTGACGACGGCACGATGGCCGACTGCCTGTCGACGGCAATGTTCGTTCTCGGCCTTAACGGCGCGCTGCGCTACTGGCGCAACTACGGCGGCTTTGACATGGTCATGATAACCGAGGACAACGAGGTCATCTGCACCAGCGGCCTTGTCGAGGTGTTCGAGCTCACGAACACCAAGGATTACACTGCAAGATTCACCGAGTAAGGTTAACATAATTCAAGCCACCGTATTGGATACGCCGATACGGTGGCGCTTCGTTAGAGGATTTAGTTTAATGGCATATTTGGACACCGATGTTAGGTATTGCAAGGGTATAGGCGAGAAAAAGGCGCAGCTTTTAAACAAGCTCGGCGTGTTCACCGTCCACGACCTTGTTTCCTATTTCCCCAGAAAATACGAAGATCGAAGCCAGTTTAAGCCCATCGGCCTCACCTGCGACGGCGAGACGGCATGCATACATGGTATCGTTGCCGACACGCCCCGCCTCGTGCGCATCCGCCGCGGCATGGAGCTTGTGAAATTCCGTGTGGTGGACGAAAGTGCGTCGGTTGACATAACATATTTTAATCAGCCCTATGTCAAGGATCGCATACACCGCGGCCAGTGTCTGAATTTTTACGGCAAGATCATCGGTGTCGGCGGGAAACGGACGATGTCCAACCCCGTGTACGAGCCGGAGGACGCGCCCGACGGCGTGACAGGCAGGATAATTCCCGTGTACAGGCTGACGACGGGGCTTTCGCAGAAGCTCGTGATGAGCGCAGTGCGTCAGGCGCTGGACGCATGCGGGAGCGAGCTGCCGGAGGTGCTGCCAGAAGCGCTGCGCGAAAAATACTCGCTTGCGCAAACGGGCTTTGCTTATGAAAACATCCACTTCCCTACCGACTTTGCCGCCCTCGAGCTTGCGCGGCGGCGGCTGATATTTGAGGAGCTGTTTCTGCTCGCCTGCGCGCTCGGCAGGATGAAGGGGCGGCACAGCAAGGCCGACGGATACAAGATGCAGTCTTGTGACCTCAACGAGTTTTGGTCTGCCCTGCCCTTCGCGCCGACGAATGCGCAGAGGCGGGCAGTTAACGACGCACTTAGCGATATGCAGTCGGGCAAGGCGATGAACAGGCTCGTTCAGGGCGATGTCGGCAGCGGCAAAACGCTGGTCGCGGCGGCGCTTATCTGGTACACTGCGAAAAGCGGGTACATGAGCGCATTCATGGCACCGACGGAAATTTTGGCAAAGCAGCATTTTGACACGCTGCTGGGTATCCTCTCCCCGCTCAGGATGCGTATCGGCCTGCTTACCGGCGCGATGACCGCAAAGCAAAAGCGCGAGGTCAAAGCCTCGCTCAAAAACGGCGAATTTGATCTCATCATCGGCACGCATGCGCTGTTTTCCGAGGATGTGGAGTACCCGGACCTCGGCCTCGTCGTCACCGACGAGCAGCACCGCTTCGGTGTTAATCAGCGCTCGAGCCTCATTTCAAAGGGCGACAGGCCGCATGTGCTCGTCATGTCCGCAACCCCCATCCCCCGCACGCTTGCGCTTATAATCTACGGCGACCTTGACATTTCCGTCATCGACGAGCTGCCCCCCGGGCGTCAAAAGGTCGACACCTTCGCCGTCACGGAGAGTTACCGCGTGCGCCTGAACGGCTTTATCCGCAAGCTCGTTTCCGAGGGGCGGCAGGTGTTTGTCGTCTGCCCGATGATAGAGGAAAACGAGGAGCTTCCGCCGAACTTAAAGTCTGCGCAGGAGCATGCCGCCGAGCTGCAGCGCTACTTCCCCGACTTAAAGGTCGCATGCGTACACGGCAAGCTCAAGGCTAAGGAAAAGGCCGAGATCATGCAGGCCTTCGTTGCGGGCGGCATTGATATTCTCGTCTCGACGACGGTCATCGAGGTCGGTGTCGACGTGCCGAACGCAGCGCTTATGATAATCGAAAACGCCGACCGCTTCGGGCTTAGCCAGCTGCATCAGCTGCGTGGCCGTGTCGGCCGCGGTAAGCATAAAAGCTACTGCGTTTTGGTCTCCGACACCGACAACGAGGTGTCCGAGGCAAGGCTCAAGGTCATGACGCAGACGAACGACGGCTTTAAAATTTCCGAGGAGGATCTGCGGCTGCGCGGCCCGGGCGATTTCTTCGGCTCAAGGCAGCACGGCCTGCCGGCGATGCATGTTGCCGACCTGTGCTCGGACATGAACGTGCTTCAAACGGCGCAGACGGCAGCGCAGGAGCTCTTAGCAGCTGACCCCGAGCTTGACAGCCCCGAGCATCAGGCGCTCAGGCTTGCCGTCGACAGGCTGTTTGAAATGAATACGGATACGATAAATTGACAGGTGATATTATGCATGAAAATGAAGAAGCCCTCGCCCGTCAGCAGGCCGAAAGCCTGCGATGCTTTGCCGAGGACATTTACAATAATGTAGGCAGCCGCATACCCTCCGCCGTGCTGACGCACGAAAATGAGCTGAGCTACACCATCGAGTTTGGCACCATTGACAGCTTTTCGCTCGTACTCATGGGCAGCGAGACGAATAACGGCGACTGCCTCCAGGCGATGCTCGTGTTTGACGGTTTTACCGATCTTTTGATATCCGACCGCAGGCCGCTTGATAGCTTCAGGCAGCGTATCACTGAGCTTGTCTGCGCCATCGTCGGCCGCAAGATGCGCGTTACGCAGGTCATCAAAAGCCACAGCGAGCGGCGCATCGAGTACAGCGTTTTTAAAGACGACGCGTGGGAGACCGTCAGCTCCGAGCGCAAGCTCACCGGTTTCGGTGCCCTCCTCCTGCTATGGAAAAACAGCGAGGAAAGCTTGAATTTTGACCTAACGATAAAAAACAGGCAGTAGCTATACTGCCTGTTTTTCATTCTTCGCCGTAGTTTTGAATGGCCTTGAAGCTGTCGGCAACGGTTTCGTAGACCTCTGCGAGGTGCTTCACCTTTTTAAATTCGGCGCAGCCTGCGTCAATGTAATAATAATTCCTCGTGCCGATGCGGTTGCACAGCACGACACCGGCATCCTTTAAAATTCGGATATGGTGCGTGACGGTGGGCTCGGACAGATGCGCGCGCTTGGCGATATCGCCGATACGGTTGCCGCCGAACTCGCCCTGCATGATGGCAAGCAAAATATGCTGGCGGCTCGCGTCGCCCACCGCCTGCATAAATTCCGTACACTCGTCAAACATCGTCCGCAGACGCTCAAGCTCCTTTTCCTTATCAAAGCCATCCATGTGCCCCACCTCCGTTTTTTATTATTATATCATACTTTTCCATGCAATGCGATGGATTTTCTTTGTCATTGAACTGTCGGCAAAAATACATGGTATAATGCGCAAAAAAGGAGTGAAGCTTATGAAGGTGACCAATCATTTTCCCGCTCAGATCGACGCTGAGCTGTGCGTCGGCTGCGGGACATGCGTGAAAATTTGCCCACGGCATATTCTGATTCAGCAGGAGGCGCAAACCGTGCCCGAGGTGCGGCAGGACATGGCCTGCTTTAACTGCGCACAGTGCGTTGCGGTGTGCCCGAAGGCAGCAATTTCCCTGCCGGATATAAAGCCGGAGGAGCTTGCGCCTGTGCAGCCGGAGCTTAAGATCTCCGAGGAGCAGGCAGCGCAGTTTTTCAAGTCCCGCCGTTCCTGCCGGAACTTTACGGATGAGCCGCTGAGCCGTGAGGAGATAGGAAAACTTCTCGACATTGCCGCATACGCCCCGACGGGCAAGAATTGGCGGCTGGTCAAGTGGTATGTGGCATCCACTCCCGAGCAGGTGCAGGCGTATGCCGCCGAGTGTGCGCAAATGCTCGGCATGGTCGCCCCCGTGCTGTTCTCGGGCGGGCAGTTTGTAAGCTGCAAGGCAAGCCGCATGATGCGATATGACAGGCAGCAGTGCGCCGACATTCAAAATGAGCTGCGTGAGATGAGCGAAACGCTCGAAGCCGGTCAGGACACGATACTGTGCGGCGCACCGTCGCTGTTTTTTGCCTGCGCAGACACCCGCAATCTGCTGGCTCACGACGCTTGCATAACCGCGCTGAGCCATCTTGAGCTTGCGGCGCACGGCATGGGGCTCGGCGCATGCTGGGTCGGCACATTCGCCATGTTTGCGCAGATGGCACCCGGCTTTGAAAAGCGGCTCGGCCTGCCGAAGCATGTGCATATCGTGTCCGCCATGATCGTCGGGCATCCGAAGTACCGCCTTAAAAAGATACCCCCGCGAAGCAGCGATGTAACATATCTGTGAAAAAATCCGAACGGAAAAACTCCGTTCGGATCTTCTATATCCCGAATATTTTTAATACGGCGTAGGCAACTGCGCTGCCGCTGAGGGACGACAGCGCCATCAAAAGCCCCGTTTTGGACTTTGGCTTGCGGCGCAGGGTGCTCATATAGTCTCCCGCGGCGGCTCGTGCCTCGTCCATGAGTTTTGCCTGCGTTATGCCCGCGGTGCGCATATAGTCCTCCCGGACGATGAATATCGCCTCCTCAAACACCTTTTTATCCGGTGATTTTACGACTATCACCCGTTTTGCCGTGCCCTTTACCACTTCCGCAGCCTCCTGTGATGTTGATCCTTGTTCGGATTTTACCCGTTTTGTCATATCCATATACATCACCCACGGGTTTGTACCTTGACTGCTAGCACGGTCATGTCGTCGCAGTTGCCGTAAATTTTTTCCGCCTCACGGAGCGTATCGCGGGCAAGCAGCTTCATGTCATCGGTCGCTGAATCCATGATCTCGCGCAGCCAGCTGTCGTTCGAGTCGCCGATAACACCGTCGGAGGCGATTATCGCCGTGCTGCCGGGCTTCAGGCGCATGCGCACGACATCGGGCGCAGCGGAGCTGCCGTTACCGAGACCGGGCGCAAAGCTCTCGCCCTTGATGCGGCGTATATTCTTGCCGTTCATGACATAGCTGGGCGCTGCGCCGTACTTGTAAAAGCAGGTCTCGCCGGAGAATAGGTCGACGCACATGAGGTCGACTGTGGCAAAGCCCCAGTTATCGCCGCTTTTTAAAAGCATCACGGAGTTTAGCGTTTTCATCGCGACGGCGGGGTCGATGCCCGAGCGCAGGAACTTTTCAAGTATCTCGATGACCTCCTTGCTCTCGCTCGCGGCCTCGGGGCCGCAGCCCATGCCGTCGGAGAGGATGACGCACAAAACGCCCGAGTCGGTCTTAAAATATGTACCTCTGTCGCCGCTGACCTTCTCGCCCTTTTTCTTCATCGCCGCTATGCCGACGGACACTGCAAGCGGCTCTGCCTCAATGAGTGTGAGCTTTGCCATGCCGTCGTTGGCAGACCTTTGGCGGCAAAGCCGCAGGCCGAGCACCGCAGACAGCTTTTCAAGGTAGTCAGGATCTTCATACAGCCGCGAAAGCGAGCCTGACTCCACCACCGCGCGCAGCCTGCCCCGCCCGTCACGGTACACCGCCGCGTCCGCTTCGATGTCCATCGTGCGCAGATAACGCATGAGCCGCCGCTCGGCGAGGTGGTCGGCGCCGTTTATGCTGCCAAGCTCCTCGGCAACGCCGCCGAGAGACATAGCGCCTGAGGCCGGATTCACCGCTGCCGCCGCCCACAGGCTGGATGATAGTGCCCACCCTGCAAATGACATTCGACGGCAGGAGCATGAACACGACCGAGGCGCAGAATACCTCAACAAGGTCATTAAGCTGCGGCGCGACCGTCCACGCAAGCGCCGCCGCAACAGCGTTTGAGAGGATAAAGGCAAGCAAAAACGCAAGCCTGCCGCAGCGGTTAAAAAGTCCCGAGAGCAGTCCCGAAAATGCGTACGCCATCGTGAAAAACGGCGTGCCTCCGGTCGTGAGATCCATCGCAAGGCCAAACACCGTGCCGACGGTGCAGCCGGTCATCATGCCGCAGCGCAGCGAGCTCATCATGATTATGAGCACTGCCGCAAAGCGCCCGACGGACAGAGTGTCAAACAGCACGAGCCGCGACAGTGCCATCATGAACACGGCGACGGTTATGAGTACCGCTGTCGAGCGGCGTATCTCGGCAGACTCCGTGGTAGGCTCATCCTTTTTGAGCGCTTCGGCGATAAAATAGCTCACGCCGAAGGCGAGCACCGTTTCCAAAAACACTATGGCGATGGTCGGCGCGTCGCTGAGTATCTGCGAAAAGCTCGACAGGATGCCGGTTGCCAAGGTCACGGCAGCCGCCGTTATCGGCGCAAAAAGGGTGTTTTTATATAGCTTGGTGTCCTGAAACGAAAACTCCACCGTGAAGACGATGACTATCGCCGCAAGGTAGCGTATGCCCCACGACAGGCCGCCGGAGACTACGTAGCCGAAGGCCGCCCCGAACAGGCAGCACACGCCGTTGAGCCCCGCTCCGGCCGCGGCAACTATCGCGATGCCGAACGGCCCCGCCGTCCCCAGCACCCGCGCCGTTCCCAGCACAAAACCGCTCACAAAATACATAACAGCCCATGCTATAGCGATGACATCCTCTGAATTTCGCTGCACGAAGCTATCCTCAAATGCGGTCTTTATCGCCGCTATCGAGCCTTTTACATTCATAATATCGCCTCCGAAGTTTACATAAGGTATTATTTATTATACTTATGTAATTCCCCGAAGTGCGTCATATGGCGCTGTTGAGAAATGTTTTATCCACAGGGGAAATAAGCGAAAATAAAACAGAGCCAAAAGGGCGGGTTCAGATAAGGATAAATCGCCCTGTAAAAAGTCTTTTTCCCCGATGCTGCGTTAAAGCTCTAGGCCATATATGTCCATTATGCCCGTCAAGCTTCGCCTTGCCTCGAGAAAAAATCCAATTTTACAGGGTGGAAAGCAGTTTTGAGCGAGTTATTTTTCGTTCAGGCAAAACAACAAATCTCCGGCAATACTTTGTGTATTACCGGAGATTTTTGTGAAGTATGGGCGGAAAAGAGCCGGTCAAAACCG
>CAVGBM010000118.1:0-3441 GCA_963627445.1 Oscillospiraceae bacterium
ATATATGGGCTAGGGATTTAGCGAAGCATGGGCGGAAATCAGCCTGCCAAAACCGTGCATACCCTTATCAACCGAGGGTAACGATACATATCGGAAGATATACAGTAACGATTAGAGTAAAAAAGCAGAACCGCCACTCTGCCAAGTGACGGTTCTTCTAATAAAACCATTAACTTCATGAGCTGACCATTGGTCATCGCCCTTTGTGTCTTTATAATACCACCCACGGTCTACAAAGTCAATAGTCCTATAACTGCGCAGTATGTCTAATACTGCGCATATTTTTTGAAACACTTTTGCCGGTTCGTTTGTCTCTTTAGTGAATGGGAGTTGAAGCAAACTACAAATTACCTTAAACGCTTCCGACAAACCTTATGGCCTTAACATATAACTATAACTCACTACCTGCTTCAATTCCCATTCTTATCGAAAGGACGGTGAGCGCTATCCCGACCCCATACAGCGAAACTGAACAGGGATTTTCCGATGTGTATGCGCGCAACATTGACGCCGTTTACCGTGTTTGCTTCTCTTTTTTGAAAAACAGTGCAGATGCGGAGGATCTGTCGCAGGGCACCTTCCTCCGTTATCTGGACCGTGATGTGAAGTTCGAGGCCGACCTCAAGGAAAAGTACGGCGTTGAGGTCGATCACTACGAGTTTATCGGCGGCACGAGCTATCAGGCTTATGTCAAGATAAACGATCAGATCGTCCCCTATGTATGCGTTGATTCAGCTACCGGTAATTATCACAGCTGAGCCGGTGTCCGGCCACCTCCTGATGCAAAAACATCAGGGGGTGATTTTTTCGTAAAAAACTTTATTTTGGGCATTGACAATTGACATCGGTAGTAGTATAACATAATTGAACAATCGTTCAAATGTTCAATTATAATATTTCGGAGGAATAATGATATGAAAAAGACCTACAAGATCGATGTTGACTGCGCAAACTGCGCTGCTAAGATGGAGCAGGCCGCAAAGGACACCGCCGGCGTTGCAGACTGCGTCGTCAACTTCATGGCGCTCAAGATGATCGTTGAGTTCGAGGAAGGCGCTGACGTCAAGGCCGTCATGCAGGATGTCCTGAAAAACTGCAAGAAGGTCGAGGACGACTGCGAGATCTTCCTTTGATAAGTGACCGCTATGAATAAGAAGCAAAAAAAGGTACTGCTGCGAATTTTGATCGCAGCAGTTTTAATGCTGATATTTGTTATCACCGACCCCCAGGGCTGGCTCGGCTTCGTGCTGTTTTTGATTGCCTACCTCACCATCGGCTACGATATCCTCATCAAGGCCTGCAAGGGCATCAAGAACAAGCAGCCGTTTGACGAAAACTTCCTCATGGCGGTCGCAACGCTCGGCGCAATGGGTCTTGGCGACTACAAGGAAGCGGCAGCGGTCATGCTCTTTTATCAGACGGGCGAGCTTTTCCAGAGCATCGCCGTCGGCAAGAGCCGCCGCAACATAAGCCAGCTCATGGATATCCGCCCCGACTACGCCAATATCGAAAACGCCGACGGCGAGCTTGAGCAGGTCGACCCCGACGAGGTCGAGATAGGCACTATCATCGTCGTCAAGCCCGGCGAAAAGATACCCATCGACGGCACCATCGTCGAGGGCAGCACCACGCTCGACACCGCCGCCCTCACCGGCGAGAGCGTCCCCCGCGACGCCAAGTGCGGCGATGAAGCGCTCAGCGGCTGCATCAATCTAAGCGGCGTAATTAAGATAAAGACAAGCCGCGAGTTCGGCGAATCGACAGTCTCGAAGATACTCGACCTCGTCGAAAACGCAAGCTCGAAAAAGTCCAGATCCGAAGCGTTCATCACCCGCTTTGCAAGGGTGTACACCCCCGCAGTGTGCGCAGGCGCACTTGCGCTGGCGATAATCCCGCCGGTGGTGTCGCTTGCAATGGGCAACCCCTCGGGCTGGGATGTGTGGCTTTACCGCGCACTGACCTTCCTTGTTATCAGCTGCCCCTGCGCGCTCGTTATCAGCATCCCCCTCACCTTCTTTGCGGGCATCGGCGGTGCGAGCAACGCGGGCGTTCTCGTCAAGGGCTCGAACTACCTCGAGGGTCTTTCAGAGGTGCGCCATGTCGTGTTTGACAAGACCGGCACCCTGACAAGAGGCGTGTTCGAGGTCAGCGGCGTGTACAACAACACCGTCGACGAAGCCGCGCTTTTGGAGTACGCTGCCTACGCAGAGTGCTACTCCGACCACCCGATAAGCAAGAGCCTCAAGGCCGCATACGGCAAGGCCATCGACCCCGAGCGCGTGGCGGATGTGCATGAGATAAGCGGCAACGGCGTTACGGCGGTATTTGACGGCAAGACCGTTGCAGCGGGCAATAAAAGGCTCATGTCGAGCCTCGGCATCGAAGTTCCCCCCTGCGATGAGCCGGGCACGCTCGTGCATGTGGCCGTTGACGGCGCATACTGCGGCGTGATACTCATTTCAGATGTGCTCAAGGACGGCGCAAAGGATGCCATCGCAGCTCTCAAGAGCAGCGGCATCAAGAAAAACGTCATGCTCACCGGTGACGCTAAGCGCATAGCCGACGCAACGGCAGCGGAGCTCGGCATCGACGAGGTGTACAGCGAGCTGCTGCCCGCCGACAAGGTCAGCAAGGTCGAGGAGCTTTTAAAGGGTCTCGGCGGCAAGGAGAAGCTTGCCTTCGTCGGCGACGGCATCAACGATGCCCCCGTGCTCTCCCGTGCCGATATCGGCATCGCAATGGGCGCTCTGGGCTCGGACGCTGCCATCGAGGCGGCGGACATCGTCCTCATGGACGACGACCCGCGCAAAATTTCGAAGGCCATCCGCATCTCCCGCAAGGCGCTGCGCATCGTGCATGAGAACATCTATTTTGCCATCGGCGTCAAGGTCATTTGCCTTGCACTCGTTGCCGTGGGTATTGCGAACATGTGGGTCGGCATCTTCGCCGATGTCGGCGTCATGGTCATCGCCGTGCTCAACGCCATCCGTGCGCTGAACGTGAAAAACCTTTGAAAGCTAAGCAAAAAGTGATATAATATGAGTAAAGGAAGTGACGAAAATGTCCGATGAAAAGCTCACCGAGCAGCTCGACGACGAAAAGGAGCACGAGCGGCTCAGAAAAATAGTTGAAGAGAAAATGCCGCCCGAGGAGGATATCTACGACCTGGCGGAGCTGTTCAAGACCTTCGGCGACTCGACGAGAATGAGGATACTTTTCGTCCTGCTGGAATCCGAAGCCTGCGTGTGCGGCCTTGCGTCGGTGCTGAATATGACCGACTCCGCAATATCGCACCAGCTGAGGATACTCAAAAACAACCGGCTCGTAAAGAGCCGCCGCGAGGGCAAGTCGGTGTACTACTCCCTCGCCGATGACCATGTCCGCACAATTGTAAGTCAGGGCATGGATCACGTGGAAGAATGAAAAAAGCGACCCAAACGG
>CAVGBM010000119.1:0-8716 GCA_963627445.1 Oscillospiraceae bacterium
AGCGAACGACTTCACTGTTATACATCAACTCATCATCTTTTCTTTTCTGACATTTTGTGCTACAATCAGCACAAAAGCAAGCGAGGTGAATGCTGTGCAGCAGGCCGATAACGAATTTTTTGAGGAATACAAACGCTTAGACAGGCTCTGCGCCGATATGTACTCATGCAGAAACGGGGTCAGCGAGTATATCGCTCAAATGGAGAACCGTTTTTATCAGGGGCAATTTCGTGTTCGGTCGTGGACTTCCGACCACAAAATGCTCAAGCATGTTCGGTGGGTAAGAAATCAGATAGCTCATGATTCGGGCGTTTACCAAATCAGCGAGCCGGGTGACTTGGCGTTCGTTTTGAATTTTTATGAGCGCATATTCTCGGGGCAAGACCCGCTGACGCTGCTCAGAAAAGCAACAGAAGCGGAAGCCGAACGCAGAAAGCAGCCGGCTCGGAGCACATCCCCGACCCCGCCGAATAATAAATCGGCTCGCAAGCTGCCCGTGATCGTTATCGGCATAGGAATTGTGGCGCTCGTTCTTGCGATAATTTTCGCCGCATTGCTGCTGCGGAGCTTGTAATCTCATCACGCAGAAAGTATACTTGTGCTCAGAGGTGATATTATGATTACAGCGCAGGAAGCGTTAGGCAGGCTCATGGAGGGCAACAGGAAATATCTCAGCGCCGAGGTGGGGTGCGGGGATGTTTCGCTTGCAAGTCGGATGCGGACATGCTCGGAGGGGCAGAGGCCGTATGCGATAATTATTGCGTGCTCGGACTCCAGAGTTATTCCCGAGAGCATTTTTTCCGCCGGTATCGGCGAGCTGTTCGTGATAAGGGTTGCGGGCAATGTGATCGACAACCACCAGCTCGGCAGCATCGAGTACGCCGCCGAACACCTCGGCTGCAAGCTCATCATGGTGCTCGGGCACGACCGGTGCGGTGCGGTCGATGCGGCGATAAACCACGACCCGGACGGCTACATCAAGTTCATCACCGATGAGATTCGCATCGCCATCGGCGACGAGACCGACGACTACGCCGCATGCTGTCTGAATGTCAAGCACAGCATCGAAATGATAGAAAGCAGCATCGAGATACGCCAAGAGGAGACCCACGGCCTCAAGGTCGTCGGTGCGCTCTACCACCTGTCCGACGGCAGCGTCGAACTAATTTAATATGAAAAATGCCTGCTCATCTGAGCAGGCATTTTTCATTATTTTTCAACAGATATCAAATTGCTCTCGTAGGGGCGCTTGCCGGTGAGGACTTCGTCGTAGAAGTTCTGCTTCCAGTCGATGTAGGCTATGCTCTCTTGAAGCTCCTGCACGGCGGCGTACAGCGCCTCCTGCTTTTTGGCGAGCGTCAGCTTGCGCTGGGGGATGGTGCTCTCGCCCTGCATGCACAGATCGAGATATTCCTTCATCTCCTGAATGCTCATGCCGCACTTTTTAAGGCAGGTCAGGCTGTTTATCCACGCAACATCACGCTCATCGAAAATGCGGCGGTTGTTTGCGTCACGCTTGACATTGGGCACGAGCCCCTCGTTGCAGTAAAATTTCAGCGCCTGATAGGTCATGCCCGTCTCCTTACAGGTCTGCATCATTGTATATGTCATAATAAAACCTCGCTGTTTACAAAAAGTTCACAAAAAACCTCTTGACCGATTGTAACAACCGGTAATTATAATCGGAAGTACCAACCGGAAATAACAATCGCATCTTAACACAGCGGAGCAAATTCCGCAAGAGAAATTTTCAGAAAGGAAGCAAGGTATCATGTTTGAGTACAGAGATCTTAACGAAGTCAAGGCCGAGAACACCCACAACGATAATCTGTTCGGCTTGGTGTACGGCGGGGCGATAACGAAAAACGAGGCGGGCAAGGTGAACATCCTGCCGATATCGTATAAGCTGGGCGAGCTCAAGATAGCCGCAAATGTTTATGTCCCGGCGGGGTATGATAAAGACGGCGGCAAGAGCTATCCCGCAGTGGTCGTTGCTCACCCCAACGGCGGCGTGAAGGAGCAGGTCGCAGGTCTGTATGCCCAGCGCCTTGCCGAAGAAGGCTTCGTCACCATGGCGATGGACGCGGCGTATCAGGGCGGCAGCGAGGGTCTGCCCCGCAACACCGATAAGCCCGCAAACCGCATCGAGGATATCCACCGTGCGGCTGACATTCTCTCCCGCTTCCCCGGCGTTGACCCCGAGCGGCTCGGCATCCTCGGCATCTGCGGTGGCGGCGGCTACACGATAAAGGCTGTGCAGACGGATAAGCGCTTCAAGGCCGTGGCGACGCTTTCGATGTTCAACACCGGCGTTGTGCGCAGAAACGGATTCCTCGACGGCCAGACGGCGACCATCGGCGAGCGCCTGCGTCAGGCATCCAGGGCACGCCAGCAGGAGGCCGACGGCGGCGAGGTGCTGTACACGCCGAACATGCTGGATACGATGTCGGAGGCAGATGCCGAAAAGCTGGCGTACGATCTGTACCGTGACGGCTACTTCTACTACGGCAAGACCCACGCCCACCCGCAGTCGACCTTCAGCTTCACCGTGTCGAGCCTTCTTGGCCTCATGAGCTTCGACGCAGCGGATAACGCCGACCTCATCGACCAGCCGCTGCTGATGATGGCGGGCAGCAGAGCGGACACATTTTACATGACCGAGCGGGTGTTCGCCGCAGCCACCGGCACGCAGGACAAGGAGCTGTTCCTCATCCCCGGCGCAAGCCACATCGAGACCTACTGGAAGCAGGAATATGTCGACACCGCAGTTGATAAGCTGGTGTCCTTCTTCGGAAGCAAGCTTTGATAAAGGAGAATTATCATGAAAAAAGTAACCGCTATTATTCTCGTTTTAGTCCTCGTTTTGAGCCTTGCCGCATGCGGCGCGGGCAATGACCCCGCACCCACGGCGGCTCCCGAGACAAGCGCAGCCCCCGAGGCGAGCGCCGCTCCCACCGGCAAGACCCTCGTTGTTTACTACTCCGCCTCCGGCAACACCGAGCGTGTCGCAAAGGCGATAGCCGCCGCAGCGGGCGCAGACATTTTTGAGATCACACCCGTTGACGAGTACACGAGCGCCGACCTCGACTGGACAACAGACGGCAGCCGCGTAAACCGCGAGCACGACGACGAGAGCCTGCGCGATATCGCGCTGACCACGACCGATGTCCCCAACTGGGACGAGTACGACACCGTGTTCATCGGCTACCCCATCTGGTGGGGCATCGCAGCATGGCCTGTGAATAATTTCGTCAAGTCCAACGACTTTACAGGCAAGACCGTCATCCCCTTTGCGACCTCGGCCTCCTCCGGCATGGGGCAGAGCGGTGCGCTGCTTGAGGAGATGGCAGGCACCGGCACATGGCAGGACGGCCAGCGCTTTTCCGGCGGCGCAAGCGAGGCAGTTATAAACGAATGGGTACACGGCTTAGGGCTATGACTGAAAGGAGCAAAAACATGAGCATTCTATTTATAAACGGCAGCCCCAATAAAAACGGCAACACCGCAGCAGTCGCAGCGGAGCTTTTAAAGGGCAAGGAGTATAAGACCCTGAATTTGACCGACTACACCATCGGCGCTTTCGGCCAGTCGCTCCCCGATGACGGGCTGGGCGAGGTCATCTCGGCGATGAAAGCCGCGGACACCATAGTCATCGGATCGCCCGTGTACTGGCACAACATCTGCGGCAGCGTGCGCAATGTGCTCGACCGCTTTTACGACGCGGTCGATGAGGGCGCACTGGCGGGCAGAACACTGTACTTCGTCTTTCAGGGCGGCGCACCCGAGAAGTGGATGCTCGATGCCGGTGAATATACAATGAAGCGCTTTGCCGCCCTTTACGGCATGAGCTACGGCGGCATGGTCAGTAATAGAAATCAAGCAAAGAATTTAGCTAAGGAGATATAAAAATCATGAAATATGCAGAATTAAACAACGGCGTAAAAATGCCCATGGAGGGTGTAGGCACCTTCCTGTTCACCCCCGATGAGGCGGAGGCATCGGTGCTCAGCGCACTGCAAAACGGCTTCAGACTCATCGACACCGCAAACGCCTATGTCAACGAAAAGGCCGTCGGCCGTGCGATGAAGCGCTCGGGCGTTCCCCGTGGTGAGATTTTCCTCGAGACCAAGCTTTGGCCTGCGTTCTACGAGCAGCCCGACGCTGTCGAAAAGACGCTGGAGCGCCTTGACACCGATTACATCGACCTGCTGCTCATCCACCAGCCGTCCGGCAACTATGTTGCAGGCTACCGCCTGATGGAAAAGGCGTACAAGGAAGGCAAGGTGCGCGCCATCGGCCTGTCCAACTTCAAAAAGGAGCAGATCGAGGAGATACTGTCTATCTGCGAGGTAAAGCCCACCGTTTTGCAGACCGAGCTTCACCCGTACAATCAAGAGCCGGAGCTTAAAAAGTTCCTTAGCGATAACGGCATCGTGCCGCAGGCGTGGTACCCCCTCGGTCACGGCGACACGGCGCTGAGAAGCGAGCCGATTTTTGCCGAGCTCGGAAAAAAGTACGGCAAAACGCCCACGCAGATCATCCTGCGCTGGCACATCCAGGACGGCAACATCGTCATCCCCGGCTCGAAAAATCCCGAGCACATCAAGTCGAACTTCGACCTGTACGACTTCGAGCTGACCGCGGACGAAATGGCGAGCATCGCAGCTGTCAACCAGAACAAGCGCTACTACACCAGCACACCCGAGATGCTCAAAAAGTACGCCGAAATGGTCCCGCCGGTGGACGAGCAGAAATGAAACGCCTTGCGTTGATCCTGCTTGCGCTCATGATACCCGTCCTTGCCGGATGCTCGGCGACTGCACCCCAGCCGCCGACACCCACGCCGACAACTGCTCCGGCGCAGACGGGCTTGGTCGCCGAGCAGGTCTACTCCGGCGAAAACGGCGATATCCACTACAGCTATTATCTCCCCGAGGACTACGACGGCAGCCGCAAATTCCCCATGATGGTCGTCATGCCCGGCTACGACATGATGTGGTTCGGGGAAAGCTCCTCCGGCAGCAATTTGAATTGGAGCGGCTTTACCTCGTGGACGAAGCTTGACACGCAGATGATAGTCGTCTCGGCGCAGCTTGCCGATTGGGGCGAGCGCTCGGCTCGTCAGGCCGTTGAGCTGACGGAGTATTTTATAGATAACTTCGCCGTGGACACCGCCCGTGTCTATGCCGCCGGATACTCGGCAGGCGGCGAGACGATGTCCCGTGCCGTTTCCATGCGCCCCGACCTGTATGCGGCGTACCTGCACGGCGCATCCCAGTGGGACGGCGAGTATGCGCCCATCGCGGAAAACGGCGTGGCGGTGTATATCTACATGGCCGACGGCGACGAGTATTACGGCAGCGCCAAGGCTCGCTCGGCCTATGAGGGGCTGCACGCAGCCTACGAAAGCGCAGGCTGGAGCGACGCAGATATCGGCCGTGTCCTGCGCATCGAAACGCCCGACAACGCATTTTTCAACGCCAAGGGCATTTACAACTACCACGGCGGCGCAAATGTGGTCTTTGACGATGAAGACAACCTGAATTGGGTCATTTCCCACAGCAAAAGCTGAAAATATAGCGCAAAAAATCCCGAGGTGAAAACCTCGGGATTTTTGCTTATCAAATTACCCGCCGAAGCCCTTGCAGGGATTGGCGTGGTAGCCGGTCTGGAGGTAGTGCAGGATGCGCTCGACCTCGATGGCGCGTCCGACCGTGCCCTTGAGCGCCTGATGGCTCATCGTGAGCAGCAGCAGACCCGACATCGACGGGCAGTTTGAAAACTTAACCCTACCGCTCAGGCCGAACCGCTTTTTCTCAAGATTGTAGCAGCGGCTGGCGAGGCGGTTTAGCTGCGCATATATCATCTCGAAGCTGCTTGCATCGAGCTTTTCCGTGCGCACGGCGGCGCCGTCAAAGCGCACGAGCACCGTGCCCGACAGGCTCTCGGGGAGGTTAAACTTGTTGAGCACCGGCGCATTTTCGTAGCGCACGACAAGCTCGGTCTCGGCTGCGCTGCCCAGCACCTCGTGCGTTGCGTTCACCAAAAGCCCCGCTTTCGTCGGCGTTATCGTGAACAGCTCCTGCTCCGAGCCCTCGGTCTGACCCAGCCCCTCAAGGTGAGCGCAAAACGATGCCGCACCGGCGAGAATTTCATAAATGTGCAGGCACTTGGTGTCGGCTGCCGACTGGAAGAGGTCAAGAATGTCGGAAATTTTCCTGCCGGCGAGCTTTGAGCCGATGCACTGCTCAAGGCACGGGAAGCTGCACCTTGCGCCCTGACTGCCGTTGCTGCGGCGGTCTATCTCGACCGACGCAATGCACCCGTCGCCGCCAATTTTAAGCGTGATGACGATGGGCACCTCGCGGGTCAGGCCGCCGAAGTGATAAATGCTCTTCTGCCACGCAATGACCGTGCTGCCGCCATCGGCGACAACGGTGCCGCGGTATCTTTTAATAAGCTCTGTGAGATCTGCGTTGTGCGCATCGAACACGAAGTCCGAGAGCACGGAGACCTCGCTTAAGTCGGGAAGCTTTCTTATCTGCATTACTCAGCCACCTGCCCTATGATGCGGATGACATCGCCCACGGTCTGTATCTCGGGGAACAGCTCATCCGGCACAGAGATGCCGAACTCGTCCTCGGCTGCGACCACGATATCCGCAAGGTCGAACGAAGATAGCCCGAGGTCTGCGACCAGACGCGTGTTCTCGGTTATCTCATCTGCCGAAACGCCCGCCGCCTCGGCGAGTATCTGAAGAATTTTCTCTTTCATTGTGCTGCCGCCTCCTGAAATTTATAGCGTTTTATCTTCTGCGTCGCCGTTTTTTCAAACGGCTCGTCGCGCATGATGACGTTGCCTATGCGCTTGTACACCGCGAGCGAGCGGTTGACGCTGTCGACCGCCGTCCACAGCGCCGAGACATTCGGAAAAACGTCGCGGTCGGCATATATCTCCGCCGTGATGGTCTGATCCTTTTCGTAAACGATGGCATCGACCACGCCGTCTATCTGATACAGGCGCTCCTCCGGCTCCTCGGGCGAGACATTTTCGCCGTTTGCGAGGATGATGAGGTTTTTCCTGCGGCCGGTAAAATACAGGTACCCGTCCTTGTCGACACGACCGAGATCGCCCGTGTGGAACCAGCCGTCGCGGAAGGCCTCCACGTTTGCTGTGTCGTCCTTGTAGTACCCGGGCGAGACGCTGTCACCGCGCACGCAGATCTCGCCGTCGATTATCTTCGTCTCGCAGCAGGGGAAGGTGCGGCCTATCGAGCCGAAGCGGTTTGCCTCGGGCAGGTTTGCCGCAACGATGGGCGAGCACTCGGTGATGCCGTAGCCCTGAATGACGGTGATGCCGAGGCGCTTGTAAAATTCGATGAGCTCCCTATCGAGCGCCGCGCCGCCGCACAAAAAGTACCGCAGCTTGCCGCCGATAACGGAGTAGACATCCTTAAAAAGCCTGTGGCTGATATCAATGCCGAACCTCTGCAAAAAGCCGCTTATCTTGAGCCCCTTTTGAAGCGCTTCGAGCTTGCCCTGCTTTTTGGCGGTGTTCAGAATTTCTTTGTGCAGCGTTTGCAGCACCAGCGGCACGACGACTAAGATCGTCGGGCTGTATTTTGCGAGGTTGCGCTTTACGGTGCGGATGCTTTCGTTTATGTACAGCGTGCCGCCGCAGTGCAGCGCGCCGACGATGTTCGTCATGAGCTCAAAGGTGTGGCTCGGCGGGAGAATGGACAGTCCCGCGTCGTCCGGCGAGAGCGGCAGCGCCGACATCGCCGCCGTGCAGTGGCTGCCCATGTTGCGGTGGGTCAGGATGACGCAGCGGCTTAATGAGGTGGTGCCGGAGGTGAAGTACAGCGCCGCCATGCCGTCCGGCGAAAGCTCGGGGAAGCGCTCCCCGGCAGGCTCGCGCAGCCTGCGCAGCAGCCCGTGCGTCTCGATTATCTCAAGCCCGCTGATCTTCTCTGCCAGTGCCTGAGCCGAGGCTTCGCAGCTTTTGTCGTAAATGAGCATCGTGCTGTCGGACTTTTTAAGGCAGTATTCAAGCTCCGAGTCGGGGCAGCCTAAATGCAGCGGCACGGCCGTGCAGCCCGCGCACACCACGGCGAAAAACGCCGTTATCCATGCAGCGCCGTTCGGCCCCAGAATGGCGATGTGCCGTCCCTGCTCATTTTTCATGAGCTCGCCGAAATGGCCGCAGCAGGTCTTGAGCTCTGCGCCCGTGATATAGGGGCAGTCTTTATCGCTCGATATGAAAAATTTCGTTGAGGGAAAAAGCCTTGCGGCGCGCAGCACCACATCACGCAGATTTTCGTATACGACCTTATCTGCCACGCCTCTCTCCTACCTTTCCTATCTGTTTGGTAGGATTATATCGCCGCCGCACAGCCCTGTCAATATACAATCGGCGACCGATTGACAAAATTTTGGCACATTTGGCGGGATATCGGTTTGACAGGAATAAAATTTTGGCATAGAATTTAGTTGGCGGGAGCCGAACCCCTATCGTCTGTCAGTGTGTCCTTTCGGCGCTTTTCGCCTTTTTTGTCTTGGTGGGTTACGACACACCTTCACCAAAGAAAGCCGAAAATCCCTCGAAAAACATCACTGACAGATGCCTTGCAGTTTTGACGGAGCAGATTTTCGTTCAGGCAAAGATAAAGCCCGACGGGCATAATGGACATATATGGGCTAGGGGTTTAGCGAAGCAT
>CAVGBM010000120.1:0-7258 GCA_963627445.1 Oscillospiraceae bacterium
CTCCGGATGTACTTCTGCTAAACTGTTATTCATAGCCAAACCTCAACCTCCTTGTATTTACAGTATATAAACTTTCGCCTTTTTCTTATAGTTTGCGAATAGTTTCGAAAATAGAAAAAGCCCTTTGAGAAAAGGATTTCTCCTCTCTCAAAGGGGAAATAAAATAGTGGGCAACTCCGATTGGAACTGCCCACTCATTGTATAAATTATGCGATTTTTCAGCGTCTGCACGGTTTACTACATCAAATGATGTAAGTTTGATGTAAATCGCTGATTTTCAATTTTTCTTGAAGTCCGCAAACCCGCATAAATACTGGGTTTTTAGCACTTTTTATTTATCCAAACTCTTCATCGTCGGAAACAGGATGACATCACGAATGGAGTTCATGCCGGTGAGCAGCATGACGCAGCGGTCGATGCCGATGCCGAGGCCGCCCGTGGGAGGCATGCCGTACTCAAGAGCATTGATGAAATCGTCGTCCATCATGCCCGCCTCGTCGTCGCCCTTGGCGCGGAGCTCGACCTGCTTCTGGAAGCGCTGCTTCTGGTCGATGGGGTCGTTGAGCTCGGAGAAGGCGTTGCCCATCTCGCTGCGGCAGATGAACAGCTCAAAGCGCTCGGTGAGTCTATGATCCTTGGGGCTGCGCTTTGCAAGCGGGGAAACATCAACAGGATGCATGGTGATGAAGGTCGGCTGGATGAGCTTTTCCTCGACGAGCTGGTCAAAGCTCTCGTACAGGGCGTGACCCCAGGTGGGCTCGACCTTGTCCATGTCGACACCGGCGGCCTTTGCGGCTGCAACGGCTTCGGCATCGCCCTCGATAGCCATGAAGTCAACGCCGACATACTTCTTGACGGCCTCGGCCATGGTCAGGCGCTGCCAGCCCGGGGTGAGGTCTATGGTCTCACCCTGCCAATTGCACTCGTAGGTGCCGAGGATGGACTTCGCTGCGCCCGAGAGCAGATCCTCAAAAAGATCCATCATGTCGTTAAAGTCGGCATAGGACTGATAAAGCTCAACGGTGGTGAACTCCGGATTGTGTTTTGTGTCCATGCCCTCGTTGCGGAAGATGCGGCCTATCTCATAGACGCGCTCGATGCCGCCGACGATGAGGCGCTTGAGGTTGAGCTCCGTTGCGATGCGCAGGAACATGTCGATATCAAGGGTATTGTGATGGGTGATGAACGGTCTTGCGGTCGCACCGCCGGAGATGGTGTTGAGAACAGGGGTCTCGACCTCCATGAAGCCGCGGCCGTCGAGGAACGAGCGGACATAGCTTATAAACTTCGAGCGTATCTCGAAATTGCGGCGGCTCTCGTCGCTCATGATGAGGTCGACATAGCGCTGGCGGTATTTAAGCTCGGTACTGGTCATGCCGTGGAACTTCTCGGGCAGCGGGCGCAGGCTCTTTGAAAGCAGCGTCACGCCCTCGACATGCACGGATATCTCCTCGGTCTTGGTCTTGAAGACATAGCCCGTCACGCCGATGATGTCGCCGATATCGTATTTTCTGAAGTCGGCAAACTCCTGCTCGGACACAGCGTCCTTGCGAATGTACAGCTGGAGCTGGCCACGGTCGTCTTTAATGTGGCAGAATATTGCCTTGCCCATGCCGCGCTTGGACATGATGCGGCCTGCGACCTGGACGGTCTTGCCGTCGAAAGCGTCGTAATCGGCCTTGATATCGGCAGAATATGCGCTTCTGACGAACTTGGTCTGCTCAAAGGGGTCTCTGCCCTCCTGCTGGAGAGCCTTAAGCTTATCACGGCGAACCTGCAGGATCTCGGACAGATCCTGCTCGGGTGCCTCATTGGTCTTAATATCGCTCATATGTTTTCCTCAAATCAAGTATTTTCTACGGAAAGTATCTCAAAATGCAGCTCGCCTGCGGGGGCTTCGACATTGATCTTGTCGCCTGCGACATGGCCGTACAGGCCCCTGCCGAAGGGTGAATCGTCGGAAACTCTGCCCTCCATGGGGTTTGCCTCCTGCGAGCCGACGATGGTGTATGTTTCCTCATAGCCCTCGTCAAGGTCACGAACCTTGACAACGCTGCCGAGCGTGACTGCGCCCTTGGCTGCGCCTGTGTCTGTCCTTTCGACTATCTCTGCATTTTCAAGCAGGACCTTTATCTCGGCTATTTTGGAGTAGAGCTTGCCCTGCTCGGTTTTTGCCTCGTCATATTCGCTGTTCTCGGACAGGTCGCCGAAGCTGCGCGCCTCTTTGATCTGCTCGGAAACTTCCTTTGCCTTGTCGGTCTCGAGGTACTGAAGCTCCTCCTTCAGAGCGTCGTAGCGCTCCTGACTCATTTTAAATCTGCTGTCGGTAGCCATAATGCGGTCTCCTTTATAATTAATTGCTTAATTTTTTATGTTCATCACTCGTCAGCCGAGTGCATTTATCGCCGTGTCAAGCTGGGTATCGGTCTTTTCGTCGGCCTGCGCAACGGCTATATCAGGCGTTACGCCGCCCGCTTCGGCAAGGTCGACTCTGTTAGGCGTGAGGTATTTGTGCGTGGAAATGTGGACAGCGCTGCCGTCGGAAAGCTCAAGCGTTATCTGACTGCGAGCCTTGCCGGTGGTCTGCTCGCCGACGATAGTCGCCCAATTGTACTCCTGCAGGGCGGCTGCAAAAAACTCCGCTGCACTGTAGGAGTTGCCGTTTACGAGCACGACCATTTTGTTTTTGAGGCTGACCTTATCCGAGGTCTGCACGGTCTCGTGGCCTTCCTTGTCGACGCTTATAAACAGGTCGCCCTCGGGCAGGATATAGTCAAGCAGATCGACAAGTTCGGTCAGCAGGCCGCCCGGGTTATTGCGTACATCAAAGATGAACGAGGTCGCGCCGGTTTGGATAAGTTGCTCTATCGCCTTTTTGGTGTTTTCGCTCGAGCCCGCCTCAAAATTGCTTATCTTTATATAACCTATATTGCCGTCAAGTAGCCTTGAGCTAACAGGGTTTTTGTAAATTATCTCACAGGCGACGGTGACGGTCTTGGCATTGCCGTTGCTGTCGAGGGTGATGGGAAAGTCCTTATTGACCTTCGAGCGGATGAGAAGGCTCACATCCTCAAGAGTCTTGCCGGAAACATCCTCACCGTCGATGGCGGTTATAAGATCGCCCACGGCTATACCGGCGTTCGCGGCAGGGCTTGACTCCTCAACGGAAAACACCTCGAACTCGCCGCTGTCGTTGAGCTTAACGCTCACGCCGATGCCTGAGTATTCGTTCGAGCTTGAAAGCTTGTACGCCTCGTACTCCTCGGCGCTCATGAAATAGCTCCATTTATCGCCGATGCTCTTCACCATTGCCGCCGCCGCGGCATTGTAAAGCTCGTTATAGTCAGCGTCACCGATGTAGTTCTGGTCGATTATCTTCTCGATCTCAACATAGCGTCTTGCATCCTCAAGATACTGCTTTGAACCGAAGCCGCCGATAGCCGCGATATAGGTCAAAACGGCGGTCACCACGGCGACCGCAAGACAAGCTATTATAAGGTGAGTCAGCTTGATTTTATTGTCGAAGCTCGGCAGTTTGCGCTTTTTCAAGTTGCTTTCCCCTTTCCCGTTATACAGCACGATTGACTGGCAGTCTCAATGACCGCCAGTCAAGCATATTTTATGTTGGTTCAATCCGCATATTCACTTGCATTCATAACGGCGGCGGTGTTTATCCCGCTCACCTCATGCGCAAGCCCGACAGTGCCGGTCGTGAACGGTATCACGCTCACTACAAGACTCATCACCATTGCAAGCGCAAGAATGACTGCAAGTATCGATACTACAAGTTTTCTGTTCATTTTCTCTCCTCACACCTTGAGGTAATTTCTTATTGCGATCGTGCCGCCGAATGCGCCGACTATTACGCCGACTGCAAGGAACACCGCAAGCACGAACGGCCAAAGCTCCGTAAACGGAACGATCTGGATAAACGATATCGCAAGGCTCGAGGATATCTTCGACTCAAGCGCGGTATAAAGTCCCCACTGCGCGAGGAAGGCAAGTCCGCCGCCGACCAGGCCGAGGACAAGACCCTCGACAACGAAGGGGCATCGGATGAAGCTGTTTGATGCGCCGACCATCTTCATTATCGCTATCTCTTCCCTTCTGCCGAAGGTTGCAAGCTTGATGGTATTGGACATAATAAACAGGGACACGAAAACGAGAACGACTATAAGTGCAAGCGATACGACGCTGACGACGTTTCGCACGGAGATGAACTTATCTGCATAGTCGATGGGAGCGTTGACCTTGACGATGCCGTCGATTTCACCGATGGCAGCCTGGGTCTGTGCCATCTGGCTGAGGTCAACAAGCTGTATGACGAAGCGGTGACGGAAAACAGAGTCGTCGATACCCTCCATAAGGCTCTCATCATACTTCTGCATGAACTCTTCCTTGGCTTCGGTGCGGCTTACAAACTCAACGCTTGCGACATTGTCTATCGCCTGGATCTTGGTCTGGAGCTTTGCCGAGGCATCCTGTGCGCTCATCGACTCGTCAACATAGGCGAGTATCTGATTCTGATTGCCTATATCGTCGATTATGTTGTTTACATTGATATCAAGAAGCGTGAAGCTGCCCATTACGATAAGGCAGGCGATGATTATCGTGACCGAGGCGAAGGACATGAAGCCATGCGTAAATATATTGCGGAAGCCCTCGCCTATCAAATATCCGTATCTATTCAATCTCATAGCTGTAATACCCATCCATTCCGTCACTGATCAGGTGGCCGCCGTCAATGGCGATGACGCGCTTGGAGAATGCGTTGACCAGTTCCTTCTCGTGAGTTACTACCAAAATGGTAGTGCCCATCTCGTTTATCTTCTCAAGCAGGAGCATCAGCTCAAGGCTGCGCACGGGGTCGAGGTTGCCGGTAGGCTCGTCGGCGATGATCATGGTAGGATTGTTAACGAGCGCTCTCGCGATGGCAACACGCTGCTGCTCGCCGCCGGATAATTCGGCAGGCAGGCGCTTTTCGCGTCCGTCAAGGCCGACAAGCTCCAATACATGCGGAACTCTCGCCTTGATCTCTCTGTTGGATGCTCCGACAACGCGCATTGCAAACGCGACATTGTCATAGACCGTCATGTTTTCGATAAGGCGGAAGTCCTGGAAGATAACGCCCAACGTTCTGCGCATTTTGGGCATCTTGCGGCGCTTCATCTCGCCCATATTGAAGCCGTTGACGATGACCTTGCCGTCAGACGGTCTGATCTCGCCGGTGAGCAGCTTGATTATCGTGGTCTTGCCCGAGCCGGACGGACCGACGAGGAAGGCAAACTCGCCCTCATTGATGGTCAGGCTGAAATTATCCAGAGCAGCGACATCGCTGTTTTCATAGACCATCGTGACATTCTTCATTTGAACCATAGGTTTTCCTCCTGAGGTTTTGCTCGGCAGGCTGCCCTGCCTGTTTTTCAGCGGCCGTTATTGTTCACCGAGTCGAGATACTGCTTGACCATCATTGCGACCTTGAACACTATCGCATGGTCAAACTCACGCAGGTCGAGCCCCGTTATCTTCTTGATCTTCTCAAGGCGATAGACAAGCGTGTTGCGGTGGACATACAGCTTGCGCGATGTTTCGGACACATTGAGGTTATTTTCAAAGAACTTGTTTATAGTCTCAAGCGTGTCCTCATCAAGAGTCTCAAGCGGGTTCTTCTTGAAGACCTCGTTTAAAAACATCTCGCAAAGGGTTGTCGGCAGCTGATATATGATTCGGCCGATGCCGAGGTTTTCGTAGCTGATGATCGTCTTTTCGGAGTCGAACACACGGCCGACATCGATGGCGATCTGCGCCTCTTTATAGCGGTCGGCAAGCTCTCTTAAATGTCTTGCCGTTGTGCCGATGCCGATGATGCAGCTGATCTGAAGCTCGGTCTCGAGCGTTTTCTCGATATTCTCGGCGATAGCCTTGACCTCGCTGCTGTTGTCGCCGTTGGGAAGCTCCTTGATGACGACCATATCCGCCTCGTTGACGCTTATGACAAAGTCATGCTGCCTGTCGGTGAACATGTTCTGCAAGACCTCGACAGCCGCCACATCGGTGCGGTCGACCTGACGCACGAGAAACAGCGCTCTCGGGACATCGGGCACAAAGTGCAGTTCCTTAGTTCTGACATACACGTCGCCGGGCAGAATGTTGTCGGAAATGATGCTCTTTAAAAAAGCCGCCTTATTGTACTTTTCCTCGTAATTGGTCTTAGCCTCGTTGAACGCGACGGCAGCCATCATGCAGCTGACCCTCGCAAGCTCATCGCAGCCCTCGACGAAAACGGCATAGTCAAACTTGGCGGCATTCGAGCCTAAAATTTTATAAGTACGCTGATTGCTCACATAAACAGGCTCGGACGGATCGTAATTATAGCTCTGGAAGTCCTCAAGGCGTGAACCTATCATGGGAAGCTCGCTGCAGGTGATGACAAAGCCCTGCTCGTCTATGACACCGATGCATCTGTCGGTCGCTTCCTTTATCTGAATTATGACACTTTGAAAAATCCTGCTGGACATTGCTTTTCCTCCCCTGACAATATGGGTATTTTAACGATAGTCTCGCAATGATACTTCCAACATAATAATACTTTTTTGTGCGTTTTTCAATAGAAAAGTATGTGAAATTTGTGGACTTTTCAAAAAAAGCGCTAATTTCCTTGCTATATTGCCCAAAAATCAGAGGAAAATTTGTTTATTTTTTCTTCATCACACTGCACAATTCGTCAGCGGTCAGCGGGCGATATTCACCCGGTTTCAGGCTATCATCAAGCTCCAACGTGCCGATCCTGAGCCGTTTGAGCGCAGTTACGGGCTTTCCGCGGGAGGCAAGCATGCGCTTTACCTGATGATATTTGCCCTCCATGACCGTCACGAGGCAGCTGCCGTCGGGACAAAGCGATAGTCCCGCAGGCAGGCACTTTGTGCCGTCGGCAAGCGTCACGCCCTGTGCAAATGCGGCGATATCGTCGTCGTTTACGGGTGTGGCCGTCTCGGCGTGATAGAACTTTTCTATTTCGGACTTTGGTGAAATGACCTTATGCGCAAAATCGCCGTCATCGGTTATGAGCAGCAGCCCAGTTGTGTCCTTATCCAGTCTGCCGACGGGAAAAAGGCCGAGCCTTTTGTGCTCGGGCGAGAAAAGATCTATGACGGTCTTCTGCTTCCCGTCGTCTGTTGCAGACAAAACTCCGGAAGGCTTATTAAGCATAAAATAATGAAATTTTTCATATTTTAAAGCAGTACCGTCTATCGCAACG
>CAVGBM010000121.1:0-15291 GCA_963627445.1 Oscillospiraceae bacterium
TCGAGCCGCCCCTCGAAACAAGCCATGCCCTCATCTGGAAGCGCCATGCAGTCCTTTCCAAACCCGCCGAAGCGTTTTTGAATAAGATAAAAAAGTGAGTCGAGTGAGTCGTTTTTCGACTCACTTTTTTGCATGTTTGGTTGGCCGATTGCCCTCCGACCAGTCGACGGGGTTGGTGTCATCGGGCACCGCGCCTCTGAGCTGGTGAAGTGGAAAAAACACGCCTTGACTATTGCCCGAAAAACCGATATCATAATATCCGTTGCAACCCTTTAAGTTGACGGAAGCCGAGCACCTATCGTCTGTCAGTGTGCCCTTTCGGTGCTTTTCGCCTTTTTTCGTCTTGCCGGGCACAAAGCCCGACCGCACCAAAAGAAAGCCGAAAATCCCTCGAAAAACACTACTGACAGATGCTGCGCAGTTTTGCCGGAAATGGCTCTCCGGCGCAGCATGAGCGGATATCCGCCCGTCAAAACCGATAGGCGTTCGACTCCCCTCAACTTTCCCAGGAGGATGTCATATGGATATTAAGAAATTCAACAAAATTCGCAGCAGCAACCCATTTCTGCCGCTGAGCGACATTGTTTACGAGCTGCTGCTGCGCGATGTAATAAGCTTCAGGCTGCACCCGGGTACACGCATCAGCGAAAATGCGATCTCGCAGGAGCTCAATATCAGCCGTTCGCCGGTCAAGACGGCGCTTGAAAAGCTCGTCGACCGCCGCTTTGCAAAGATAGTCAACAACCGCTATTATGTCTCCGATTTTGACCCCGAGTATTACAAGGAGATCTGCGATTTTACCATGATGATAGAGCCGTTCGCGGCCAAAAAGGCGGCGCGGAACATTAAGCCCGAGCAGCTCGAGGAGCTCTACCGCATCTCCGACCGGCTCGCCGCGCTGTATCAGGAGGCGTATGTCAGCGGCAGGGATTTTGGTTTTACGAAGCTTCTCGATCAGGAGATGGCGTTTCACTACGGCGTGGTCAAGGCGTCCGGCAACGGGCTTATCTCCAGCCTGTACGAGGAGCACAAGTACGAGGTGTGGCGCTTCCGCGGCTGCCTTTTGTACAGCCGCCCCGAGGGCTTTTTCAACACCGTCGACACCGACCATCGCCTCATCTGCGACATTCTCAAGCTCGGCGACGGTGACCTCGCCGCAGCCGTCACCAAGCGTCACCTCCATGTCTCGCGCGACAGCATCGAGCGCTACGAGCTGATAGATCATTTTTGAGAGGCAGAGCCTCTCAATGCAGTTAAGTTCGCCCTTACGGGCGAGTTAAGTTTGCTGACACAAGTGAAGTTTTGCCGATGGCAAAGTGAAGTTGAGCGCTTTGCGCTCAGAAAAAGTATCTCGCCCAAAGGCGAGATATTTCAATACGCGTTAAGACTTCGGCGTGTCGATATTGCGTCAGCCCGACCGGCTACTGCGCACGCAAGTTAAGGCTGTACATCAACCTATCGGTGCACTGCAAACTAGCCGCACCAATCTAAACTCTTGCACCCTTAAGCAGCTTGCACCGATATGGTCACCGCAGCTACTCAGAATGTCGGCAAATTTTCTGGACCGGGATTCCAAAGGGTGGTTAAACGCCTTTGGTCGCGTTTCTTTTGTAACTTTTCTTTGGCGAAACAAAGAAAAGTTAATAAATGTAAAAACCAGCTGCTTATTCTAACGCACAATGTTTACAAAACTCAAGGAAAAATTCATAAATTTCTGCCGCTGGGTTTGGGGCGAGTGCAAGGACGTAAAGACGTTTTTGCTGCTGCTCGCGGTGATAGCGGTGGTCTACTCGCCGGTATGGGGCGGATACCTGCTGGCAGCGATCTTCGGCTGGACATGGGCAACGGTCATGGCGTCGACCTGCCTGGCTTTCTGGGCAGGCCCCTTCACGCCCTTTTTCCCAATCTGCATCGCCATCACCCTGTCGATAAAACGCTGGTCCGAGCGCCGGAAGAATAAATAACATGCACATATCTAGCCCCTTTGAGCGAACAAAAAAACGGCCTGAGTAATCTATACTCAGACCGTTTTTTCATGTTCAGTTTGCGGCTTTCATGGCGAGGAAGGCGTTTATGAAGCCGTCGATATCGCCGTCCATGACGTTTTGGATGTTGCCGTTTTCAAAGCCGGTGCGGTGATCTTTGGCGAGAGTGTAGGGCATGAAAACATAGGAGCGGATCTGACTGCCCCACTCGATCTTCATCTGCACGCCCTTGATATCGGATATCTTCTCAAGATGCTCGCGCTCTTTGATCTCCGCCAGGCGGGCGCGCAGCATGTTCTTGCAGTTTTCGAGGTTCTGGAAGTGGCTGCGCTCGACCTGCGAGGCAACGACGATGCCGGTCGGGATATGCGTAAGGCGGACTGCCGACGAGGTCTTGTTGACCTTCTGACCGCCTGCACCCGAGGAGCGGTAAACATCCATCTTGATATCCTCATCGCGCAGCTCTATCTCGTTATCGTCGCTTATCTCGGGCATGACCTCGACTGCCGCAAACGAGGTGTGGCGGCGGCCGGACGCGTCAAACGGCGAGATGCGCACAAGGCGATGTATGCCGTGCTCGCTCTTCAAAAAGCCGTAGGCGTTCTCGCCCTCTATCATGATGGTCGCACTCTTGATGCCCGCCTCGTCGCCGTCGAGATAATCCATGAGCTTGACGGTGTAGCCGTGGCGCTCTGCCCACATGTTGTACATGCGATACAGCATCTGCGTCCAATCCTGCGCCTCGGTGCCGCCGGCACCGGCGTGGAAGGTCAAAATGGCGTTGTTCGCGTCATATTCACCCGTGAGCAGCGTGCCCAAGCGGGTCTCCTCAAGGCGCTTCTGGAAAGCCTCGAACTCCGACTCGAGCTCGGGGAGCATGGAGTCGTCATCCTCCTCCAGCGCCATCTCGCACAGGGTCATGAGATCGTCCCAGGAGGTGCACAGCCTGTTGTAATTTTCGACCTTGTTCTTGGTCTGCTTCAAGCGCTTCTGCACACGCTGCGAGTTTTCGACATCGTTCCAGAAGCCGTCCTGCGCCGACTGACCCTCCAGCTCCTCGATCTCCTTTTCGGCAGCCTCGAGGCGGAGCGCATCGCGCAGTCCGTCAAGCGTGGGCTTGAGGGCGTTGAGCTTCTGCTTATATTCTTCAAATTCAAGCATTTCTTATCATTCCTTGCATATTGATCAATCTAAATTATTATACACGATAATATCCTGCTTGTAAATGCTAAAAAATATGCCGCAGGCTCTTTCATTTTGCAGGGGTATTTGATATAATACCATGGAAATAATATCGTTTACGCGATAAAAAACAGAATAGACAGAGAGGACGATTAAAAATGATTTCCCACGGTAAAGAGATCAAGGTATTCTCCGGCAACTCCAACCCCGAGCTTGCAAAGGCAATCTGCTCGCATCTTTTCAAGGAGCTGGGCGACAGCAGCTGCTCCCACTTCGCCGACGGCGAGTGCTCCATTTCCGTTCATGAGCCCGTCAGAGGCACCGATGTTTTCATCGTGCAGTCGACCTGCAAGCCCGTTAACGACAACCTCATGGAGCTGCTTGTCATGATCGACGCAATGCGCCGCGCATCGGCCGGCCGCATCACCGCCGTCATCCCTTACTTCGGCTATGCCCGTCAGGATCGCAAGGCCAAGAGCCGCGACCCCATCTCCGCAAAGCTCGTTGCAAATCTCATTACCGCCGCCGGTGCAGACCGCGTCCTTACGATGGACCTGCACGCTGCCCAGATACAGGGCTTCTTCGATATACCCGTCGACAATCTTTTCGGTGCACCGCTTTTTGCAAAGCACTATCTTGACATCTACGGCAAGGGCAACGAGGATATCATGGTCGTATCCCCCGATGTCGGCAGCACCGCAAGAGCCCGCAATTTCTCCATGAAGCTCGGCTGCAACATGGCCATCGTCGACAAGCGCCGTGAGAGAGCAAATCAGTCCGAGGTCATGAACATCATCGGCAATGTCGAGGGCAAGACCTGCATCCTGCTTGATGACATGGTCGACACCGCAGGCTCGCTGTGCGGCGCAGCCAAGGCGATCGTCGAGATCGGCGGCGCAAAGGAAGTCTACGCCTGCGCAAGCCACGGCGTTCTGTCCGGCCCTGCTATCGACCGCATAAACGACAGCGTCATCAAGGAGCTCCTGCTTCTCGACACCATTCCTTATCCTGTCGACAAGCCCGCTTCCGACAAGATAAGATACATGTCCGTAGCACCCGTGTTCGCCGAGGCGATCCAGCGTGTTTACGAGGAAATGTCCATCTCCAACCTGTTTGAATAAGAAAATAAAGAAAAGCCCCTTTTCAGGGGCTTTTCGGGTTATATTTGTTAGAGGTACAGACCCGTGTTTGATAGATTTCGCAGCGCACAGGGTGTAACATGGCTTGTCGTATTCCTCGGCAACCCCGGCACCAAATTTAACGGAACAAGGCACAACGCAGGCTTCATGGCCGCCGACGCGATGGCAAAGGAGCTCAATGTCAGCATAAACAAGCTGCGCTTCAAGGCGCTGACGGCGCAGGTCGAGATAGGCGGCGAAAAGGTGCTTTTAATGAAGCCGCAGACATATATGAACCTCTCCGGCGAGGCGGTCATCCAGGCGGCAAAGTTTTATAAGATAAGCCCCGAGCATATCATCGTCGTGTCTGACGAGGTGGCGATGCCCATCGGCAAGCTGCGCATCCGCAAAAGCGGCTCGGCCGGCGGTCACAACGGGCTTAAGAACATCATCCAGCATCTGGGCACACAGGACTTCCCGCGCATACGCATGGGTGTGGGTGCCGCCCCGCATCCGGATTACGACATGGTCGATTGGGTGCTCAGCCCCTTTAAAAATCAAGATGCCGAGGATATGCAAAAGCTTGCCGAGCGGGTGCCCAAGGCCGTGCAGTGCTACATCATTGAGGGGCCCGACAGGGCGATGAACAAATTTAATTGAGGTAGAAAGCATGAAGAAAAGCTGCATCGCAATGCTGCTTGCGGGCGGTCAGGGCTCACGCCTTTACGCCTTGACGCAGAATGTTGCAAAACCGAATATGCCCTTTGGCGGCAAGTACAGGATCATAGACTTTCCTCTGTCCAACTGCGCAAACTCCGGCATAGACACCGTGGGCGTGCTGACGCAGTACCGTCCGCTGCGGCTAAACAGCTACATCGGCGGCGGCCAGCCGTGGGATCTTGACAGTGCCGACGGCGGCGTGTTCATCCTCCCGCCTTACCAGACAGCCGGCGAGAACGGCTCGTGGTTCTCCGGCACGGCAAACGCCATTTATCAGAACATGGGCTTTATCGAAATGTACGACCCGGACAATGTCCTCATCCTCTCAGGCGACCACATCTATAAGATGGATTACGCCAAAATGCTGCGTGAGCATATCGAGCGCGACGCTGCCTGCACCATCGCCGTTTTGCAGGTGTCCATGGAGGAGGCGACCCGCTTCGGCATCATGAACCTCGGCTCAGACGGCTATGTAAGTCAGTTTGAGGAAAAGCCCAAGCAGCCCAAAAGCGACCTTGCGTCCATGGGCATATACATATTTAATTGGAAAAAGCTCCGCAAGTACCTCATCGAGGACGAAAATGACCCATCTTCGAGCAAGGACTTCGGCAAAAATATAATCCCGAACATGCTCAGCGCCGGTGAGAAGCTGTGGCCTTACCGCTTCGACGGCTACTGGCGTGATGTCGGCACGATAACGAGCCTGTGGGACGCGAACATGGATATGCTGTCCACAACGCTCATTAATCTATATGACCCCGAGTGGCCGATACGCTCGCGCCCCGTCGGCCTGCCGCCGCATTATGCGGGGGAGGATGCGCGCATAGTGCATTCTATCGTCACCGAGGGCTGCGTCATTGACGGCAATGTCGAAAACTCGGTGCTGTCAAGCTCGGCGCATGTCGGCAAGGGCGCTACGGTACTGTACAGCGTCCTCATGCCCGGCGCGGTCGTCGAGGAGGGCGCAACGGTCGAATACGCCATCATCGGCGAGAACACGGTCGTGAAAAGCGGCGCTCATGTCGGCGCTGCGCCCGACGGAAGCGAGGGCTGGGGCGTTGCGACCTGCGGGCCGGATATCGAGATCCGCTCGGGTGCGAGTGTACCCGCCGGTGCGATGATATACAAGTCGGAGGAGGTCTGAACATGTCTGATTTTCACGGAATCATCTTTGCCTACGGCTCTGTTAAGGAGCTTGGCGAGCTTGTGAAAACGAGAACGGCGGCATCGCTCCCGTTCTGCGGCAGATACAGGCTCATCGACTTTGCGCTCTCGTCAATGATGAATGCCGGTATCCACGATGTCGGCGTTATCATGCAGCGCGACTATCAGTCGCTTTTAGACCACATCGGCAGCGGCAAGGACTGGGACATGGGTCGCCGCATCGGCGGCCTGCGCATGCTCCCGCCGTTCGGTCTGCCGGAGTATCACCGTGGCGATTACACCGGCACGATCGAGGCGCTAAACGCCGTTTCGACCTATGTGCGCGAGCTCAGAGCGAAGTACATCGTCATGGTGCAGGGCAATGTTGCGGCAAACCTCGATCTCAAGGCCGCGATGCGCTGCCATGTAAAAAGCGGGGCGGAGATAACCGCCATCTGCACCGAGCGCACGCCGGAGTACCGCCACCATCGCTATGTCGTGGACGCGGACGGCTTTGCCCGGCATATGATATTTAATCAGACAACCGACGGCGAGGGGCTTGCGTCGCTCGAGGCATATATAATCTCCAAAGACCTTCTTGTCACCATGATGGATGCCTGCGCGGCTGCAAACCACTATCACTTCCACCGTGACGCGATAGCGGCGTATCTTGAAAGCGGCGGCAAGGTCAATGTGTACCTGCACCCCGGGTATGCTCGGCGCATCATGAGTTTAGATACCTATTTTGACGCGAGCATGGATATGCTGAGGCCCGAGTGCCGCGCCGAAATGTTCCCGCCCGAGCGGCCGGTGCGCACCAAGAGCCACGAGGATGTCAGCACCTATTACGGCGAGGGCGCATTCGTCACAAACAGCCTCGTTTCCGACGGCTGCATCATCGAGGGCGAGGTCAAAAACTGCGTTTTGTCCTCCGATGTGCGCATCGCCCCGGGCGCGAGGATAGAAAACTGCATTCTCATGCGCGGAACGAAGATAGGCGAGGGGGTCATTTTAAACTCCGTCATCGCGGATAAATACGCCCGGGTATCGGCGTTCCAGACGCTCATGGGCAGCGAGAAGCTGCCGATAGTAATTCCGAAAAACAGCAACATCTAATAAGAGGATCATCAATGTTTAAAAGTCAGATCTCCCGTGACGAGGTACGTTCGGCGATAGAGGATAAGCTCTGCGCGCAGTTCGGCGTCACAAGCAAAAACGCGACCGATGATCAGGTCTTCCGCGCCTCGGCGATAGTTATCCGCGAGATAATGAGCCGCCTTCTGGCCTTCGGCGAGGATAAGAAGCCCGACCGTGAGGTGCACTATCTGTCCATGGAGTTTTTGATGGGCAGAAGCCTTATGAAAAATGCCTTCAACCTCGGCATTTCCGAAGCGCTCATCGGGGCGCTCAGTGACCTTGGAAGAAACGCAAGCGACATTTTCGAGGAGGAAAACGACGCAGGGCTCGGCAACGGCGGCCTCGGCAGGCTCGCTGCCTGCTATATGGACTCCATGGCCTCCCTCGGCATCCCCACAACGGGCTACTCGATATGCTATGAGCTCGGCATCTTCCGTCAGAAAATTCAGGACGGCAGGCAGACCGAGGTCGCCGACGACTGGCGCTCGGCAGCAGAAAGCTGGCTGGTTACCCGCTCGGACGAAGCCGTTGAGGTTCGCTTTGGCGGACACATCGTCCCGCACTGGGATAATTACGGCCACTACCACGCCGAGCATGTCGGCTATACCACCGTCACCGCCGTGCCGCGCGATATGCTAATCGCAGGCTACAAGGGCGAGACGGTCAACACCCTGCGCCTTTGGGATGCCCGCAGCACCACGGCGCTCGACATGTACCTGTTCTCCGAGGGCGAGTATGTAAAAAGCCTTGAGCAGCGCACCATGAGCGAGGTCATCACCAAGGTGCTCTATCCCGCTGACGACCACATTCAGGGCAAGCAGCTGCGGCTCAAGCAGCAGTATTTCTTCGTCTCGGCCACCGTGCAGTGCATAGTTCGCAAGCACATGGAGCGCTACGGCGACATCCGCTCCTTTGCCGAGCACCATGTCATTCAGATAAACGACACCCACCCCACGCTCGTTATCCCCGAGCTCATGCGCATTTTTATGGATGAGTACGGCCTCGGCTGGGATGAGGCGTGGAAGATCGTCACTAATGCGGTTGCGTACACCAACCACACCGTCATGAGCGAAGCTCTCGAAAAGTGGCCGCAGGAGCTTATCCAGACGCTGCTGCCCCGTGTGTGGGAGATACTGTGCGAGATAAACCGCCGCTGGTGCGAGCACCTCAGAGCCAAGTTCGGCGAGAGCGAAAAGGTCGGCAGAAACCTTATCATTCAAGACGACGGCGTTCACATGGCAAACCTCTGCCTTGCCGCCTGCTTCAAGATAAACGGCGTTTCGGCGCTGCATGGCGAGATACTGAAAACGGATCTGTTCCGCGATGTGTGCTCGCTCACGCCCGAGCGCTTCACCTATGTCACAAACGGCATCGACCACCGCCGCTGGCTTGCGCAGATAAACCCGAGGTTAAATTCCCTTGTCTGCGACCTCTTGGGCAGTGAGAGCTACCTGCAGAAGCCCGAAACGCTCATCCACCTTGCAGACTTCGCCGATGACACCGCAGTGCGGGATAGGGTCAACGAGATAAAGCTTTTAAACAAGCAGGATTTCGCAGCCTTCGCCCGCAGGCAGGACGGCTTTGTCCTCAACACGGATGCGATTTTGGATGTGCAGGTAAAGCGCCTGCACGAGTATAAGCGCCAGCTCATGTGCGCCATGCTCATAACCCGCCTGCAAAACCTGCTGCACGAGCAGCCCAATATGGACTTCACGCCCCGCACCTTCGTGTTCGGCGCAAAGGCCGCCGCGGGGTACTACACCGCAAAGCGCATCATCGAGCTCATCCTTTCGCTTGCCGACGATGTGAACAATGACCCCCTGTGCAAGGGCAAGCTGCAGGTCTACTTCATGGAAAACTACCGTGTCTCCGCCGCCGAAACGCTCATGCCCGCAGCGCAGGTGTCAGAGCAGATATCCACGGCAGGTAAGGAAGCCTCCGGCACGGGCAACATGAAGCTCATGCTAAACGGCGCGGTCACCATCGGCACGCTCGACGGCGCGAATGTCGAGATGCACGAGCGGCTGGGCGATAAGAACATGTTCCTCTTCGGCCTGCATGCCGACGAGGTAACGGCGCTCAAGGCAGCCGGCTACGACCCCAAGGCATACGCCGAGCGGGACACGGAGCTCACAGCAGTGCTCGAACGCTTCAGCCGCGGGTTCAGAGACGGCAAGAGCTATTCCGACCTCGTGTCGGGGCTCGTGTACGGCGGGGACCCGTATATGCTCATCGCCGACTACCGCAGCTATGCTCAGACCCACGATAAAATGTACGCAACGATAGCCGACGACGGCGAGCGGGCGCGACTTTCGATAATAAACACCGCCCAGGCGGGCATTTTCGCCGCCGACAGAGCGGTCAGTGAATACGCAGAGGGAATATGGAAGATAAAACTGTAATCGTAATTGGCGCAGTGAATATGGACATCTGCGGCAGACCCGATAATGAGCCGAGGCTGCATGACTCGAACCCGGGCGTTATAAGCCTGACCCCGGGCGGCGTGGCACGAAACATTGCGCATAACCTGTGCCTATTAGGGCTCAAGGTAAAGTTCATAACCGCCATCGGCAGCGATTTTTACGGCGAGAGCCTGTATGAAAGCTGCAGGCTGCTCGGCATGGATATGCACATGACCCGCCGCCTCATCGGCGGGCGCACCTCGAGCTATCTGTATGTGACCGACGAGAAGGGCGAAATGCTCATCGGCGTGTCGGACACCGACATTTCCGGCAGCATCACGCCGGAATATCTCAAGGAGAACCTGGGCGAAATTAACGCCGCGGATGCCGTCGTGTTTGACGGCAACCTCACGACCGAGACCATCGCGTGGATAGCCGAAAATGTCACCGCGCCCTTGTACGCAGACCCCGTGTCCTCCGCGAAGGCCGACAGGCTCAGGCCCGCACTCGGGAAGCTGCAGGCCTTCAAGCCCAATGAGCTCGAGGCCAAGAGCATGACCGGCGAGAGCACCTCGCTGTTTGCCGCCGAAGCGCTGCTCGATGCGGGCGTAAAGCGCGTGTTCGTGAGCCTGGGTCCCGACGGCATCGTCGCCGCCGAGGATGCCGAGATCGTGAAGCTTCCGTGCGAGAGGGTCGATGCCGTGAACACCACCGGCTGCGGCGATGCAGCCACCGCCGCCATCATCTGGGCGGGCGTGCAGGGACTTGACCACGTCTCGGCCGCCGCCGCCGCCATGAAGGCCGCCGCCCTCACCATCGAGTGCCCGCAAACGGTAAATCCCGAACTCAGCGCCGAACTGCTGGTTTAATAAGCGCAAAAAAGCATCTGCAAAAGCAGATGCTTTTTTTGCTGTTATTCTTATTCTTCCACCAGCTTCATGAGCAGGGCGTAGCGGGCATCGACCATCTCCTGAATGGCGGCGAGCTCTTCCGGCGTGAGGCTCTTGAACTTGCCGATACCCTGAACGAACTGCTCGACCGTGATGGGCGAGGGGTTGCGGCTGAGGGTGAATTTACCGTCCTTGCGCTCCCAGAGCGGGAACATGTTCGAGGCGACCGCTTTTTTGGCGACCTCTATCGACATGTTCGGTGCAAACTTCCAGCCGGTCGGGCAGGGCGAGAACACGTGCAGGTACGCAAAGCCGCGCTTGCTCGCGTCAAGCCCCTTTTGGATCTTTGCGACGAGGTCTGCCATGTTCGACGGGCTTGCCGTGGCGCAGTATTCGATGTTGTGCATCGCCATGATGAGCGGAAGATATTTTTGCTGCTGCTCCTTGCCGTTGATGGCGGCACCGGCGGGCGTTGTGGAGGTGCTCGAACCGAGTGAGGTCGTGGAGCTGCGCTGATAGCCGGTGTTCATGTAGCCCTCGTTGTCGTAGCAGACATAGAGCATTTTCGTGCCGCGCTCGGCAGCACCGGAAAGGCTCTGGAAGCCGCAGTCGGCCGTTGCGCCGTCACCGGCGATGGCCACGATGTTGACATCCGTGCGGCCACGGCGTTGGTACATTTCGCTCACGCCTGACATGAACGATGCGGTGTTGTCAAGCAGTGTGATGTGGATCGGCGCAGTGCAGCCGTTGGAGAAGTTCCAGCCGTCAACGCCGGCACCCGCCATGCAGCCGGGGGGCACGGCAAAGACGCTGTTCTGCCCGGCGATCTGCATCACACGGCGCAGGATCAGCTCGCCGCCGCAGCCCTGGCAGGCAGATGAGCCGGGGGTCATAACATTTTGGGTTTGCTTTAAGACATCAATGTAACTCATCTTTCTCCCTCCTCAGTCAGCCATGAGCCAGAGCGTGTCCTTTGCGCCGGGCTCGTTTTTGGTGCTTTCCAGTCTTTCGATGCACGAGAGCATGTGCGCAAAGCTCAGATCAGCACCGCCGAGACCGCCGATTGCGGAGAAATGGCAGTACTCATCCGCTGCATCGCTAAGCGCCGCACAGGTTTCCATGTACATCGGCCCTGCGTTCCAGCCGAAGCACACGCTGCGGTCGACGACGGCGAATGCTTTCTTTCCGGCGAGCGCCTTTGCGATGCGTTTAGCCGGGAACGGTCGGACAAAGCGCAGCTTTATAAGTCCTGCGCGAATGCCCTTTTCACGGGCAGCGTCGACGGCATCCTTGCCGGTGCCGGACATGCCGCCGATCGTGACGATGACGATGTCTGCATCGTCGCAGCGGTATTCTTCAATGCAGCCGCCGTAGCTGCGGCCGAAGGCTTTTGCAAACTCGGCATCGACCTCGTCGATGACCTCCAGCGCCGCCTGCATGGCATCGAGGTGGCTCTTGCGGTAATGCATCATCAGATCGCCCGGTGTCAGCGGGTCGAGTGCCTGCGGATGACCCGGGTCGAGGTAGGTGTAGCCGTCGTGCGCAGGCAGGAATTTATCCACCGCCTCCTGCGTGGGGACTTCCAGCCCCTCCATGAGGTGGGAGCTGTAAAAGCCGTCGTAGCAGACATTGACGGGGATGTGCACCCGCTCGTCCTCGGTGATGCGGTACGCCTGGATCATCATGTCGAGGATCTCCTGATTTGACTCGCAGAACATTTGGATCCAGCCCGCGTCACGCACGCTCATAGCGTCCTGCTGACCGCTCCAGATCGTCTCGGGCGAGGTCATTTCGCGCGTGGCGATCGCCATGACCATGGGGATGCGCAGCGTTGACATTCTGAAATACGGCTCGTACATGAGTGCAAGCCCCTGAGCGGAGGTCGCCGTGAACACCCTGCCGCCTGCCGCGGCAGCACCCTGTACGACGCTCATTGCCGAGTGCTCAGACTCGACCTGAACAAAGCTTGCATCAAGCTTGCCGTTATACACAAGCCCCGCCAGCCCCTCAACAACGGACGACTGCGGCGTGATGGGGTATGCCGCAATCAGATCCGGACGGCAGAGCGCAGCGCCCGTATAGGCGGCGGTGTTGCCGGTCATTGCCTGAATTTTGCCCATATCATTTACCTCCTTCGGCGACCATGTCGATGGCCTTCTTCGGGCACTCCACGGCGCATATGCCGCAGCCCTTGCAGTAATCGTAGGAAATCAGAATATTTTTATCTTCGCAATAGATGGAGTTTACCGGGCAATAGCCCAGGCACAGCCCGCAGTTTACGCATTTTTGCTTATCGATCACCGGACGCTCGATGCGCCATGCGGCGGTGTCGAGAATATACATGCCGTCATTGCCCAACGGGGTCACAAATTTTTTGCCCTGCATCGCTCTTCCTCCTTACTTGCGCGCAATGACAGCGCTGTCATAGGCTTTCTGCGCCGCAGTGCGGTTTTGCTCGCCGAACGCTGCCGCGATCTCGTCAAACAGGCGCTCTTTGTCCACAAGGTCGGAGACCCTTGCCAGTGCGCCAAGCATGGAGGTGTTCGGCATATTGCGGCCGAAGAGCTCCTCGGAGATGCCGGTCGCGTCCACCAGAACGATCTCCCCCGCCTGTGCCGGAACGCCGAGCTCCTCCGGCGTTTTTGTTGAGTTGATGATGACCATGCCGCCGTCCTTGAGACCGGCGTAGGTCGCGGGCAGACCGACGAGGCTGTCGTCGAATATCATGAGGATATCCGGCCTGTAGATCTGCGTTTTCCTGCGGATATGCTCATGCGACAGGCGCAGGAAGCCGAACACCGGCGAGCCCTTGCGCTCGACGCCGAAAAACGGGATGAACTGCCCGTATGTGCCGCCCGCTACGGCGGCCTTGACGACGATGTGCGATGCCTTGACAACGCCCTGACCGCCTCTGCCGTGCAATCGTATCTCTTTCATTGCAAACGCCCCTTTTGTTTCTTATAGCAATACGTTGTTTCGATATACGAACATTGCAGTGTTATTTTAAGATTTTTTGTGCCGCAATGTCAATTGCTTAAAAAAATATAGCAAAACGCACAGTTTGCGTTTCGCTATTTGACACACTTGTTTCACCATGGTATAATCCAGTCAAACATTGAAAAAGGGAGCGTAAACACATTGCACAATGACACGGATACCCAATCCGACAGCAGGTATATCCTCAGCTCGGTCGACAGCGCTCTGTCGATACTGAATTTGTTCCTCGACGAGGAGGAGCTGAGCGCAAACGAGATCGCAAAGCGCATCGGCGTGAGCCGAAGCACAGCGTTCCGCTTTATGGTCACGCTGGAAAACCGGGGCTTCGTGACAAAGACGGCTTACGGGAAGTATCGGCTTGGGCTGAATATGTTTTCGCTCGGCATGATTGCCTATAATCGCATGGAGCTTGTATCGCTCGTGCACCCGTACCTAACGGAGATGGCCGAAAGCTCCGGCGAGACCTGCCATGCGTCGATACTCGACGACGGAGTGCATGTCATGTTCATTGACCGTGTGCTCGGCTCGTCGTTTCTGAAAATGGACACTGCCATCGGCTTTCGGCTGCACGCACACTGCACGGCGACCGGCAAGGCAATATTGGCGTTCCAGTCCGAGCAGGCGGTAAACCAGTATCTGCGCAAGGCGAGCTTTGAGCCGATAACGCCGCAGTCGATACACAATGCGCAGGATCTTTTGCGCATACTCGACGATATCCGCCGAGAGGGCTACGCCTGCGATAACGAGGAGGCAGAGCCCGGCCTGACCTGCTACGCCGTGCCGCTTTTAGACAGCGCAGGTCACGCCTACGCCGCCATCAGCATCTCCGGCCCGACCACCCGCATGGAGGCAAACCGCGAGCGGCACCTGCATCTGCTCAACGATGCAGCAGCAAAGATTTCCCGTACCATAAGCTGAATAAGCAAAAAAGCATCTGCTTTCGCAGATGCTTTTTTGCTGTTATGAAGGTGTGAAGATTTGCTCGGATACCTTGACGGTGAGGTAAATTGCGGATATGCCTTAGTTGAATACAGAGAGCCTGAGCCGGAATTACCAATAAAAAAAGAAGAATCTCCTGCGCTGTTGTTCGCTTTGTGATTTAATATTTAAACAAACCAGGCTGATTTGTGGAAGAACGATAAGCGGTCTTCGAATGAAAACGGCGACACATGAAAAAAAGAAAGGAGATCAGCGCCATGTTGGATCTAAGAAAAATGTCAGATGAAGAGTTTAGCGTTCTCGTAACATCACCCGCACCGCAGGCTGCACTGCAAGTCACGATCAGCGAAAACGACCATGTCCAGCTCAACAGCAAATTGTCAAGGCAGCTTGCAAAGAAGCCGGTTCAGCTCAGATTTAATCCGGATCTCAGCGCATTACAAATTTCGCTTGTCGATGACGACCAAACAGATCGCTTTACCTTCCCAAAGAGCGGGAATAGAAGAATACTTGGAATTGCAGAACACTTTCGCAAGCTGAGCATACCGCTTCCGGTCGTCTTTCGCGGGATCCTCCTGGACGATTCTGCAAAATGGAGAGGAGAGCGGCAGATAAACCCTACCGAAAAGCAATCGACAACTTCCCGCGCCACAAGAAAGAGATAAGTTGACGGGAGTCGAACACTATCGGTTTTGACGGGCAGTTTTCCGCCCATGCTTCGCCAAACCCCTAGCCCATATATGTCCATTATGGCCGTCGGGCTTTATCTTTGCCTGAA
>CAVGBM010000122.1:0-8654 GCA_963627445.1 Oscillospiraceae bacterium
GTCTGTTTCCAGACCGGCTATTTTATTTATTAAATTAAATTTTCTTCCACTTCGCGCCGTTGGGGATATCGGTGACTTCGATACCTGCGGCCTTGAGCTCATCACGGATGCGGTCAGCCTCGGCAAAATTCTTTGCCTTCTTTGCGGCCGCACGGGCCTTGAGCTTTTCTTCAATCTCGGCGTCCGCTTCGCCGGACTCGGAGATGACCGTAAACTCGGCATTGCCAGAAACGGCATGCTTTTTAAGCTCCTCACGCTTTGCATCGGCCTTCTTTATGAGGTCAAGACCCAGCACACGGTCAAAGTCTGCGATAACGGCAAGCTTGGTGTCGTCATTGGTCTTGTACTTGAGCACGTCGTAAAGCGCTGTGACCGCAAGGGAGGTGTTAAGGTCATTATCCAGTGCGGCGGAGAACTTATCCTTGAGTGCCTTTACAGCTTCCTCGTCGACTGCCTCACCGGCGGACTTGAGACCTGCAACGCGGGTAATGAGCTTGTTGTAGGTCACCTGCGCATTATCGAGGTTTTCCCAGGAGAATACGAGTGACTTGCGGTAGTGGCTCTGCAGGCAGAACAGGCGATAGGCGAGGGGGTCATAGCCCTTTTCTTCGAGCAGGCTCACGGTGAGGAATTCACCCTTGGACTTCGACATCTTGCCGCTGTTGGTGTTCAGGTGCATGACATGCATCCAGTAGTTGCACCACTTGTGACCGAGGTATGACTCAGACTGAGCTATCTCGTTGGTGTGGTGGGGGAATGCGTTGTCAATGCCGCCGCAGTGAATATCAAGATCCTCGCCGAGGTGCTTCATCGAAATGGCCGAGCACTCGATGTGCCAACCGGGGTAGCCAACGCCCCAAGGCGAATCCCACTTAAGCGCCTGATCCTCGAACTTGGACTTTGTAAACCAAAGCACGAAGTCGTTCTTGTTGCGCTTGTTGGTGTCCTCCTCAACGCCCTCGCGCACGCCGACTGCAAGGTCGTCCTCGTTAAAGTCGTTGAAGATGTAGTATCTGTCGAGCTTGGAGGTGTCAAAATACACATTGCCGCCCGCAAAATAGGCATAGCCCGTATCCATGAGCTTGGTGATTATCTTGATATATTCGTCGATGCAATTAGTTGCAGGCTCGACGACATCGGGAGTCTTTATATTGAGCTTTGCGCAGTCGGAGAAAAATGCGTCGGTATAGAACTTAGCGATCTCCATGACCGACTTGTGCTCGCGCTTTGCGCCCTTGACCATCTTGTCCTCGCCCTCGTCGGCATCGCTCGTGAGGTGGCCGACATCGGTGATATTCATGACACGCTTGACATTGTATCCGGCGTAGCGCAGGTATTTCTCAAGAATGTCCTCCATGATATACGAGCGCAGGTTGCCTATATGTGCAAAGTGATACACCGTAGGGCCACAGGTGTACATCTTGACGATGTCGGGATGGTTGGGCACAAAATCTTCCTTTTTACGGGTAGCGGAGTTATACAGCTTCATACTAAGTCTCCTTATAATTTATCTCAGTCGCAGCGCTTAAAAACATGGATGTTTTTAACGAAGTATTCAGCGCCGGAGTACAAGGTCGAAATTACGATAAGTGCCGAGCAGACAGGGGGGATGGCCTCCTTGAAGGGCACCCAGGGCTCAGCAACAACGATGAGGATGCCGAGCGAGACCATGGTGATAAAGGTCTTTATCTTGCCCGACCACGCAGCGGCAATGACCGTGCCCTGCTCAACGGCGACCAGACGCAGACCCGAAACGCCAAACTCACGCAGCAGGACGAGAGCGACTACCCAGCCGGGCATCGTGTCATTATCCACAAAGTAACACATTGCGGTAAGCACGAGCATTTTGTCGGCCAGTGGATCCATGAACTTACCGAAATTCGTTACCTGATTGAACTTCCTGGCTATCTTGCCGTCGATAAAATCGCTCAGACAGGCGATGATATATACAGCCAGCGCCCAGTAGGTGTAGCCCATATACAGCAGCACCATAAAAACAGGCACCAGAATAATTCTCATAATAGTAATTTTGTTTGCAGTTGTATTCATACACAGACCTCCTCGCCGATAAGATTTCCGTCGTCCGATACGGCGGTAATATTAACATACACGATATTGCCCTCGCCGCCGTCGCCGTCAAAGAACACCAGTCCGTCAATATCCGGCGAATCATAGCAGCTCCTGCCGACCCACATTTGGGTGTCCTCGTCGTAATCGAGACACAGCACCTCAAGCGTCTTGCCGATGAGCGAGGCGTTAAACTCATCCATAACACCGGCCTGTATCTCCATTATGAGATCGGCTCTGCGCTGCGCCTCCTCGGCATCGACATGCGGCATCTTCGCTGCCGGAGTGCCCTCCTCGGGGGAGAAGGGGAACACGCCCGCCCGCTCTATTTTGGCCTCTCTTAAGAAGCCGCACAGCTCCTCAAACTCAGCCTCGCCCTCGCCGGGCAAGCCGGAGATAAGGCTCGTGCGGAGCACAACGCCGGGGATACGCTCACGAAGCTCCTTAAAGAGCTTGCGGATATCGTCGCCAGTGCCGCGGCGGTTCATCGATTTAAGTATATCATTATTTATGTGCTGAATGGGGATATCAAGGTATTTGACGACCTTTTCGTTGTTTGCTATCTCATCGATAAGCTCGTCGTCAAACTGGTCGGGATACAGGTAGTGGAGTCTTATCCACTCGATGCCGTCGATCTCCGCAAGCCGTCTGCACAGCTCGGCAAGACAGCGCTTGCCGTAAAGATCGGTGCCGTAGCGGGTGATATCCTGTGCGATGACGATAAGCTCCTTAACGCCGTGCTCGGCAAGCTCGCGAGCCTCGTCAACAACATTCTCAATTTCTCTTGAGCGGTATCTGCCTCTTATGTAAGGAATTGCACAGAAGGCGCAGAAGTTGTTGCAGCCTTCGGCAATGCGAAGATATGCCCAGCTCGGGCCGGTGCTGACGACCCTCGGCGTTTCCTCAACGGGCGCGTTCTTGTCGCCGAAGCTCGAAACGCTCTCGTCGTTAAGCGCCTTCGTGACCGCCTCGACGATATCGCCGAAGCTGCCGACACCCAAAACGGCGTCAATTTCGGGAAGCTCCTGCATTACCGTATCCTGATAGCGCTCGGTAAGGCAGCCCGTGACAATAATTTTGCCGAGCTTGCCGGCCTTTTTGAGCTCTGCCATCTCCAAAACGGTGTCGATCGCTTCGCTTTTGGCAGCGTCGATGAAGCCGCAGGTGTTAATGATGACAGCGTCGGCGCCATCCGGCTCGGGAACGAGGGTGTAGCCCGCTTCGCTCAGAAGATATAGCATTTGCTCGCTGTTTACGAGGTTTTTCGCACAGCCGAGCGATATAAGAGAAATTGTCCTGTCCATTAGTTTTCCTCTTGCAGAGTGTAATTATTAAGTGCGTGTTTTATCTGATCCCAGGTGTAGCCGCGCCGAAAGAGTGCGTCCGTGACCTTCTTGACCTGCGCACGGTCGCTGGGATCGGTAAGCCTCGAGCGGAGAAAGCGGTCAAGCTTGTCGTCCTGCTCGGGCATTTGCTCGAGAGCCTCGTCCCAAAGCTCGCGTTCGATGCCGTGGCGATTGAGCTCCTGCCGTATGCGGGTGATGCCGTAGCCCTTTGATGCATAGTGGCGCACGACCGAGCCTGCGTAGCTTTCGTCGTTAATAAGCCCCATCTTAACCAGCCAATCGGCGCAGTATTCCGCATTTTCGGGCGTTTCGCCCTTCTCGATAAGCCGCTTGTACATCTCCTTGCGGGACATCGGGCGAGTATTAATTATACGCAGCGCCCGTGATTTTGCAAGCGAAAGAGAGGAGGCGGAAAGAAAAGAGTGAAACTCATCAATGTCCATCTCCAAGCCCGCGTGCAGAAATTTGTCCGTCACAACGCCAAGCGAGGTTTTCACCTGCGTGCCGTCGTCATAAATGACGGTAAAGCGCTCGGGCGAGGTCTGCTTCAGTTCAAGAATTTTCACAAGGCTCAGCCTTCAAAATCTTCAGCGGAAATGTCGACCGCTCTGCCGGCTGCCTGAGCAGCCTTGCGAGCCTGCGGGGACATGAGCTTGTATGCATTGTCTCTTATCTGCTGCTCGATCTTGTCGCATACCTCGGGATTGTTGAGCAGATAGGTCTTGGTCGCATCACGCCCCTGAATGCGCTGATCACCGATCGTGAACCAGGCACCGGCCTTGTCGATAAGCTCAAGCTTAACGCCGAGGTCAACGATCTCACCGACCTTGGAAATGCCTTCTCCGTAGATGATATCGAATTCGGCCTCTTTAAACGGGGGAGCGCACTTATTCTTGATGACCTTTGCGCGGGTGCGGTTGCCGATCATCTCATTGCCGGACTTGAGAGTTTCGATCCTTCTTACATCGATACGCACGGAGGCGTAGTATTTAAGCGCAAGACCGCCCGGGGTGGTCTCGGGATTGCCGTACATTACGCCGATCTTCTGACGCAGCTGGTTTATGAATATAACGGTGCAGCCGTTTTTGGAGATAGCGCCTGCCAGACGGCGCATAGCCTGCGACATGAGTCTTGCAAGCGCACCGACGACAGAGTCGCCCATCTCGCCCTCAAGCTCAATGCGGGGGATAAGAGCGGCAACCGAGTCGACAACGACGACATCAACAGCGCTCGAGCGCACGAGGCTTTCGGCTATATCAAGTGCCTGCTCGCCGGTATCCGGCTGGGAAATGAGCAGACTGTCGATATCAACGCCGAGAGCTCTTGCATAAGCAGGCTCAAGAGCGTGCTCAACATCGATGTAGGCCGCTTCGCCGCCAGCCTTTTGAGCTGCTGCAACAACATGCAGTGCAAGGGTGGTTTTACCCGAAGCCTCGGGTCCGTATATCTCAACTATCCTGCCCTTGGGGACACCACCAATGCCCAATGCGAGGTCAAGTGAGAGAGAGCCCGTGGAAAGAGCCTCAACATTAACGGGAATATCGTCGCCAAGACGCATGATAGCGCCCTTGCCGTAGTTTTTCTCGATCTGGGCAATGCAGGTCTCAAGAGCCTTTTTCTTGTCGCTTGCCTGACCCGGGGTGGATATGGGAGTCTTTTTCTTTTCAGCCATTGTAGTTCACCTCATGTATAATCAAAATTCGTTTTTCCATTTTCCTATGACGACACGCTCAACGCCGAGCGTGTCCTTAACTGTCTGCACCGCAACATAGCCTGCACTAAGCAGCATTTTCTTAACAGCGTCTGCCTGACCTTCGCCGACCTCGAACATCATCATGCCGTTCGGGCGCAGGGTGATAGTCCAGTATTTAATGATGGCGCGGTAAAAATCGAGACCGTCCTCGCCGCCATCAAGCGCACCGAGCGGTTCGTGATCCCTGACCGAGCTGTCGAGGGTCAAAATCTCCTCGCTTGCGATGTACGGGGGATTGGACGCAATGACATCGAACGAGCCGATGCTCATCGGCGGCCAGGTTTTAGCGTCGGCGTGGATGGTGATAATTCGGGATGCAAGCTTATTATCCTTTATATTTTTGCGGGCGATATCGAGTGCGGGCAGGCTGATATCTGCAGCCACCACTCGTGCCGCAGGAAGCTCAGATGCCACTGCACATGCGATGCAGCCGCTCCCGCAGCAAAGATCGAGCACTCGACCCTTCATGCCGAAGGCTTTTATTGCCCTGACCACGCATGCCACCAGCACCTCGGTGTCCATCCTCGGTATCAGAACATCGGGGGTCACGGTGAAGGGAAGCCCATAAAACTCCCATGAGCCTGCTATATACGCAAGCGGCTCGCCCTTGAGCCTGCGCTCGAGCATTTCCTCGGCCTTGGTCTCTATCTCGTCCGACGTGTATAGATACATGTCACGCAAAAGCTGCTCGGTCGTTTTACCGGCGGCGGCGGCAAGCAGAGTTCGTGCCTCAAGCCCGTATGCCTCAACGCCGCTTTCGCGCAGCTTGTTGCGCACAACAAAATATATGTCGTTATATGTCTTTGGCATTTTAAACTGTCCTTACCATTTGTCGCTTCCTGCTTCCTCAGGGATGACCAGCTCAAGCGCACGGATGGCGCACTCGATCATCGAGTCGTCCGGCTCATTGGTCGTGATGCGCTGAAGCTGCTTGCCCGGCCACGAAAGGATGGAGGACAGAACATTGTCATGCCTGCCGACCCAGCGGTTTATCTCATAGCTCACGCCGACAACGATGGGCAGAACAAGAAGCTTTGCGCCCATTCTCGCCCAGGTGCCGCTGATCTTAATAAACGAGCCCACGATGATGCTTATGATAATGACCACGAACAGGAAGCTCGTGCCGCACCTCGGATGCAGCCTGCCCTGCGGTCGCACATTCTCGACCGTGAGCGGCAGACCCTTTTCGTAGCAGAAAATGGTCTTGTGCTCGGCGCCGTGGTACGCAAACAGACGCTTCATATCCTTCATTTTGGAGCACAAAATGAGGTAAGCGAAGAATATCACAAGCTTTAGTATGCCCTCAAACAGCGTTCTCAAGTAGAAATCTGCCTTGACGGCGGGGAAGAGCCCCACGATAAATGTCGGCAGGAACAAAAACAGCAGCAGGGAAAGACCTATGCCCAGCACGACTGCGATGCCGATTATGAGCTTTTGCGCCGTCTCGTCGGAAAAGTGCTTTTCTATCCAGAGATCGATCTTGTCAGGCTCTTCCTGCATGTCCTCGGGAAGCTGCTCTGCCGAGAACGACAGTGCCTTGACACCATTTATCATCGAGGAGATAAACCCGACGACACCCCTGATGAGCGGCCATGCCAGGATAGGGGAGATATCCTTAAACGGCCTTACATCCTCGACCTTTTCAACAAAGCCGTTTTCGTTTCTGCAAACGATCGCGCGCTTTTTAGGGCCGAGCATCATAATGCCCTCAATGAGAGCCTGACCGCCGATGGATGTTTTGAATTGTACAGAGTTTTTGTCGTTTTGATTTGCCATATTTGCCTCAGTTCTCTGATAGCGGCAGCTTTATCTGTGCAAGGCAGCCGCCGCCCTGTGCGTTGGAAATTGTGAATATACCGCCATGGCGGGTGATTATCTCATTGCAGACGGCAAGCCCAATGCCGCTGCCGCGGTTTTTGGAGCTGCCCTTATAGAATTTGTTCATGACATACGGAAGCTCATTTTCGGGAATGCCTCGGCCGTAATCACGGATACCGATGACCACATAGTCGTTTTCAAGGCTGAGCGATGCGTCGACCACCTTGCCGTCGCCGCCGTGCTTTGCAGCGTTATCAAGCAGGTTCAAGAACACCTGCTTTAACCGCTCTGGGTCGCCGGAGATAAGCGGAATGTCGTACTCCGGTGCATTGTAATTGACCTCAATACCGGCCTCACGCATGAGATTGCCGTATGTAAACAGTGAATCCTCGAGCTCGGCCGCAATGTCCACAAGCTCGATACGCAGATTAAATCTGCCGTCCTGGATCCTTGTAAACTCCAAAAGATCAGCGACCATGCCGGTGAGCCTTTCGGATTCCTTTTGTATTATCTTAACGCCGCGCAGCGAATCGCCCTCGATCTTGGGGTCATATTGCAGCGTCTCACTCCAGCCCATGATGGCCGTGAGCGGCGTTCTCAGCTCGTGCGATATCTGCGAGATAAACTCGGTCGTAGTCTTATCCGACAGAGCGATCTTCGACGACATGTGGTTTATCTCGTCGGTGAGCTGGCCTATCTCATTATCCGCCTGCTTTGTCACCTGTGTGCCGTAGCTGCCGGCAGCGATGTGCTTGGCAGATTCGGTAAGCGACTGTATGGGCTTGCTGACATAGTGGTCAAACCAGATGTTGACGGCAATGATGTAAGCGCCGATGAGGCAGGCCAGTATGACCGACGCGACCATAAAGCCGTTTGCCGCAAGAGCGATAAAGCAGGCTGTCAGTATGACCGCAGCAATGCTCGAAACAAGCAGCTGCAGCTTCAGGTTCTTAAAAAACATTTAGCACTTCCAAGGGAAAATTAGTAGCCCCATTTGTAGCCGAAGCCCCAAACGGTGGTCAGGTACTCGGGCTCGGTGGGGTCAGCCTCGATCTTGATGCGAAGACGGCGGATGTTAACATCAACTGTCTTCAGCTCGCCCGAGAAATTGTCGCCCCAAACGGCCTTGAGTATATCGTCTCTGGACATTGCCTTACCCGGGTTTTCCATAAACAGCTTCATAAGCTGATATTCTATCTGCGTAAGCTTAAGACGCTTGCAGTCCTTTTCGAGCGTGCGGTTTCTGGTGTTAAGGATAAACGGACCGCTCGTTATCTCAAAGCTGGGCTTGTCGTTTGAATCGTCGCCGAGGCGGCGCACCAGCGCGTCAACGCGGGCAGTGAGCTCGGCAGGGGAGAAGGGCTTTGTGACATAGTCGTCGGCGCCGGTCATCAGACCTGTGACCTTGTCTATCTCCTGACTTTTTGCAGTCAGCATAATAATGCCTATCTTCGAGCCGGAAGCACGAATGCGGCGGCAGACCTCAAAGCCGTCGATATCGGGGAGCATTACATCCAAAAGTGCAAGGCAGGTGTCAGGGTTTTCCTCGAGCTTGCTCAGCGCCTGCATACCGTTTTCCGCTTCAATAGGCTGATAACCGTTGCGTCGGAGGTTAATGACCACAAAACTGCGGATATTCGGTTCATCTTCAAGGACGAGTATCTTTTTCA
>CAVGBM010000123.1:0-32598 GCA_963627445.1 Oscillospiraceae bacterium
TAAGATCGGGCTTGATATCTACTCACCGAGACCTGATTGCGAGAACCTTAAGGAGGGCGTCTGCGACAGCTTAAGGAGCATGAGCTCGCTGACGGTAAAGAGCTTTGAGGCAGGCGAGGTGAGCTTTGACGGCAAAAGCGAAATGTACTGCTGCAAATGCACCGCCGTGGCCGAGGCGAGCCTTGTGCGCTCGGTAAGTGAGCCTGCCGGTGTGTTTAGATTGGAGGAGGACTGACATGAGCTATATAAGGAGCATCGCATACACAGACACCGATGTGCAGGTGTTTGCAAACAATGTGCAGATAGCCCTCGTGCGCAGCATCATCGAGAATGTGAAGACCCAGATGTATCCGCTCAAAGCCTTCGGCGAGCCGCAGCCGCTGTCGGTGACGCCCGGCGGCAGGAGCTATGAGATAGTGCTCACAAGGGAGGAGTCGGCCGACGGCGTGGATTTTACGCTGCTGGACGAGTTTGACCTCAGCCTTAAAAAGTCGTCGAGCGTCATAGTCTACTCAAACTGCCGCCTTGAAAGCGCCGAGATCGTGCGCAAGGCGGGCGAACCGCTCGTTGAAAAGCTGCGCTTTACAGCCGAGGGCAGAAAGGAAGTGCCGGTATGGACAACGACAACATAAAAATCGAACGCAGCAGCGATGATGCCGTACTGTGCGAGGACATAACGCAGCTTCTGGTGCAGCGCCGCGATATGTCCCGGCTTTCGGAATACTTCGGCCGTGACGCAAGACGCTATGACAACGGCTTTGAAACCTATTAAGGAGGGGATGCAATGCTTGCACCAATGAAATACAGGGACTTCACATGGCCCAACAACCCCACAACATTTAAGGTCGAGCTGCGGCAAACGCTGCACAGCTACAAACTGCCGTTTTCCGGCTTTCAGGTGCAGAGCCTCGGCGTTCAGCACCGCGTGTTCAAGGGCGAGGGAGAGTTCACAGGCCCCGATGCCTACGACTGCTTCCGTCGCCTTGCAAAAAACTTTTCCTTCACGGGGGCAGGCTGGCTCGAGCACCCCGTTTGGCCGCCGGTCAAGGTGTATTTTGCAAAGCTTGACCTGAATCAGGAGCCGCGCGAGCAATATGTAAGCTATTCGTTCGAGTTTTGGGAGAGCGAGGATCAGACGGGCTACACCGCATCAGACATTGACCCGAATAAGTCAAAATACATCTCGGCGAAGCTTAACGACACCCTCGCGCTTATAGCAACGAGGTATTCAAAGGGGCTTGATGATCTGATCGCGCTCAACCCGCAGATAGCAAGCACCACGGCCCTCGACGAGGGACAACTGATAAGGATATCGTAGGAGGTAGTATGAAAGGTTATTTGATAGATAAGGACGGAACGCAGCATCTCCTGCCTGAGCTTTTGTCGTGGGATGTCTGCCACGGCACGGGCGAGCCCTGCGATTATTTCGAGGTCAAGACCCTATATACAGCGGAGCTTCTGCCAAAGCTTACCGGCGCTGTGCGCTTTAAGGGCGTACACGACGGCGAGACGGTGTTTTACGGCGTTGTTGACGAGTATCAGGTGAGCCTCGACAAAAATGGCTCAACGGTGAGCATAAACGGCCGCTCGCTTGCGGCGCTTCTTATGGATAACGAGGTGCCCAAGCGCATGTACTACTCCCTGACAAAAAGTCAGCTGATAGAAAAATACATCTCGCCCTACGGCATCACGAGCATTGAGGACAGAGAAATGCCGCAGGTGTATCTGTTCTCGGTCAGGGACGGCGACAGCGCATGGAGCGTATTAAAGCGCTTCTGCTTAAAAAGCGTGCGCGGATCGCCGAGATTTGATAAGACCGGCAAGCTGTACCTGGGAAGCAGAACAGGCAGCAGCCTGAGCATAAATGCCGACGAGAAAGCGGTGTCCGTAAAGCTCAAGGACGAGCGCTACGGCATCATCTCGCAGATAATCGTCGTGAACCGCTCAAGCGGCGCCAGCTACACGCTCAATAATCAGGAGTTTATAAACCGGGGCGGCAGCAGCCGGCGGTATCTCTACACCGAGAAGTTTGAAAATGTCATTGCCGGCAGCACAAATATCGACACGACCTTCTCAGGCCGCTATCAGATAGAGCGATCGCAGTCCGGCAAGCACTGCGTTGATGTTATACTAAACGAGCAGTTTCCATGCTTCCCGGACGACACCGTGACGCTCAAGTGCTCGGCTATTGGCATAAACAAAAGCTGCCGCGTCATCAGCAACCACTGCTGGGGCGACGCGGTCAGCGCGGGGACAAGCATCACGCTGGAGGTTTGATATGTGGTTATCGGAAACAAAAAGAAAATCTGAGATGGGCGGCAGCACGGCCTCTATATGCGTTGTCGACGACAGCGGGGACGATACGCTCAGTCCGGCGGGCATCCTGCGTCTGCCCAAAACAGGCGAGGCACAGCTGCGCATAAGCGGCAGCGACGGCTCAAGCGTTCTGGTCGGTGTCATCGGTGCCGATGCGCCGGATGATCTGCTGCCGGGGGAGATATATATAAAGACCGACAGCGCCGTCATAACGATAAAAAATAACGGTGCGGTCAATATAACCGGCACCGTCGACATCACAGGCTCGCTTAAGGTAAACGGAACGAGCGTGGGATAAAATGAAACGGGATAGCCAAGGCTATCCCGTTTTGTTCGTTTATGAATTGAATATGTCTATCATATCGGTGAACCACTTGAGCTCAGCGGTGTAGCGCGTGCGCAGAACGTCGACGCTCTCTCTGCCCTTGCCGATATCGAAGAAGCCGTGGTCGCTCTTGACGGCAATGTACAGAAGTCCGTCCTCGTGCAGGCTGACGGACACCTCGCCGAAGGCGCTGCCTGCCAGAGCAAGGATGCGCTGCATGCGGCTGGGGCTCAGGTACCGCAGAGCCTCGGCCTCGTTAGCGGAGCTGAGGTTAAAGCGCTTGTTGAAGTCTTCGCTGTCGGTCTTGATGGTCGGGGAGCTGATGAGCTTATCGAGCTTGCCCCTCGGCCAGAATGTGAAGCTCACGGGGGCGGTATCGCTGAGCTTGCAGGCCACCCACTGGCCGCTGTAGACCTCCTGCTCGTTTGTGTACCACTGGCCGTTGTTCTCGTCCTGATACTGGCTCTCGTCGGTCAGAACGATATTGCAAAGCTCGGTGTCGAGCCCGCGGTATTTGCCTCTGATGGCACCGCCGCGGCTGAGGCGCGAGTGGTCAATGAGCGGGATGTTCGAGCTCTCGGCATCGAGGATGTGCTCACGGGGCGAATAGTCCACGGTCTCAAAATTGCGGGCGATGAGCTCGGGGACGATCGCGTCAAACGCCTTCCTGCCCGCTTCATCCTTCGCCTTGCCCTTTGCAGAGCTGCCGATGGCGGCGATGATAACGCCGATGATGCAAACGACGATGGAGGGACCCGACACAAGGCCGATGATCGTCACGATGATGCCGACTATAACGAGCAGGCTGCCGCCGAGCTTGCCGGTCTTGCCCTTGTTGAGCTCTGCGCTTAGCTCCTAGTCGCTCATTTTTGCGTTTGATTTTTCCTTAGTCATTATATCCACCCTTCTCAAGGTTCGTCCGCACGGCCTGCGGCACCTCGTCATCAAGCACTGCCACATGCTTGAGCCTCGAATCGTTGTCAATGAGCACTCCGTCTTTAAGCTCGAGCTCGGAGACAAGCTCACCGTCACTCATGTAAAGCTTCACAGTGCCGATCGTGGCGGTGAGATAGCCGGAATTTATCACGTCGCCGCTTTCCTCGACGCTGTCCCATGTGTCGTCGCCGTAAATGCGCAGCCAGTACCCGCCGTCGGCGCAGTGCCAGCAGGCGACAAAGTCCACAGAGCTCGGGGCGTATTCGGATTCTTCAATTACGGTCTCCCAGCACACGAATCTGTCGCTGAAGCTATCCCATCCCCACCGAAATTTCTCGCCGTTTATCATCAGGTCGATCTCACTGTAGCCGTCGCCGTCTGCATCGTCAAGGCTGATGCTCTCAAATTTGTCGCTGGGGTCGGACTTAAACGGAAGATGGAAATCGGCGGAGGCTAAAAGCTCCTGCGTGGGCTTATTGTAGTAAAACTTAACGCCGTCTGTGTCAAGGCACACCAGCACATCGGTGCTCTTCCCGTCGAGGGTCAAGGCGCCGCTTGCCGCGACCACGCCTGTCGTGCGCCAATCGCTGCCGGCAACATCGTCATCATCCGCTGCCTTATCCTTGCCGCAGGCGACGAGACTCAGACACATAATAATGCATAAAGCCGGCAAAAGTAACTTTTTCATGTCGTTTTTCCATCCTTCATGCTTTTGTTACAATTATACATAACTGTCGGGACAATTACAAGCGCAAGCTTTAAAATGCGTAAAAAAAGAGAGTGCCGAAGCACTCTTAGGCGGGCAAAAAAAGCCGCAGAATTTTTTGCCCGCTTAAAACGCTACATTTTTTGTGGAGCTTTGCTTCACAAAAAATCTCGCTATGCTCGTCAAAAAGCCTTAACAGGCGTTTTTGATAGCTATTTATCCAACTTGAGGCGGGACCTTGTCCCCCTCACACTCCCCCTGCGGCATATTGGAGTTTACGCTGCTGTGTTTGTGTTTTCATTGCCATTTGACGAATAAAAAAGAGAGTGCGTAAAGCACTCTCTTTTAAAAATTCTTGTGGGGATCAGACGATGCCCTGTGCCATCATTGCATCAGCAACCTTGAGGAAGCCTGCAACGTTTGCACCGACCATCATGTCGCCGGGCTTGCCGCACTCGATGGAAGCCTTCAGGCACTCCTGGAAGATGCTCTGCATGATGCCCTTGAGCTTTGCGTCGACTTCTTCGAAGGTCCAGCTATAACGCATGGAGTTCTGGCTCATCTCAAGGCCGGAGGTAGCAACGCCGCCAGCATTGGAAGCCTTGCCCGGGGTGTAGAGCAGGCCAGCGGAGGTGACTGCTTCGATTGCTTCGGGAGTCAGAGGCATGTTTGCGCCTTCAAACACTGCGAATGCGCCGTTTGCGATAAGAGCCTTTGCACCCTCTGCGTCCATCTCGTTCTGAGATGCGCAAGGCATAGCGATGTCGCACTTTACATTCCAGATGTTCTTGCAGCCCTCAACGTACTGAGCGCCGGCGACCTCGTCAGCATAGACGGAGATGCGAGCTCTTCTGTTCTGCTTGATGTCGAACAGAACTTCGAGGTTGATGCCGTTGGGATCGTAGATGTAGCCCTTGGAGTCGCTCATCGCAACGACCTTGCCGCCGAGCTCGGTGCACTTTTCTGCTGCGTACTGAGCAACGTTGCCGGAGCCGGAGATAACAACGGTCTGACCCTCGAAGGACTTGCCGTGGTAGTGCAGAACTTCGTCGGAGAAGTAGCAGATGCCGTAGCCGGTAGCCTGGGTACGAGCGAGGGAGCCGCCGTAGGTGAGGCCCTTGCCGGTCAGGACGCCGCCCTCAAAGCGGTCAACGATCTTCTTGTACTGGCCGTACATGAAGCCGATCTCACGAGCGCCGACACCAATGTCGCCAGCGGGAGTATCGGTGAACTGGCCGATGTGACGGTACAGCTCAGTGATGAAGCTCTGGCAGAAACGCATGACCTCTGCATCGGACTTGCCCTTGGGGTCGAAGTCGGAGCCGCCCTTGCCGCCGCCCATGGGGAGGGTGGTCAGGGAGTTCTTGAGGATCTGCTCGAAGCCGAGGAACTTAACGATGGAAAGGTTGACAGAGGGATGGAAGCGGAGGCCGCCCTTGTAAGGTCCAATTGCGGAATTGAACTGTACACGGTAGCCGCGGTTGACCTGAACCTTGCCGTTGTCGTCGACCCAGGGAACACGGAACATGATAACACGCTCAGGCTCTACGAAACGCTCGATAAGGCCTGCTGCTTCCCATTCGGGGTGCTTGGGAACGACAAGCTGAAGGCTCTCGAAAATCTCTTCGACTGCCTGAAGGAACTCGGGCTCACCGGGATGGTTCTTCTGAACATCCGCAAGAACGCGCTGAAGGTATTCGTTAGTAATCATTTCTTTTTTCTCTCCTATGAAAAAATTGATACTTTACTCGGGGATTCATTTCCCTATCGAACAAATTTTATTCCTACTTTATTCAACTTACAATTGTGAGTTGTTCTAAAGAATGACCGCCAATTTAGGCAACTTTTCACAACAACAAGATAAAGTTTTAAATCAGTAGAAAAAACAGGCAAAAATTTAACATAATTTTAGCTTGACAAATTATGCAATTGCGAGTATTATCAACATCACAAGATGCAAATGCATAAAAATCACCGAGGGAGTGATGTAGATGAATAGAAAAAGGCGAAAAACCTATCGCTGCGGCGAGTGCGGGGCACTCATCGAGCCGTGGCAGGAAATGTACTCATGGACGGAGGGTAAATGCAGTGAATTTGTGTGCAGCGACTGCTTTGATGCTCTTTTTGACGAGCTGACGCGCCCTGAACGGGCGGCGCTCATCGGCAGCGAGATCACGACGCCCGAGGAGCTGAGCCTACCGCCGTCATAAGCTGACGAGAGTCGTCCCCCTATCGTCTGTCAGTGTGCCCTTTCGGTGCTTTTCGCCTTTTTTGTCTTGCCGGGTTACGACACGCCTTCACCAAAGAAAGCCGAAAATCCCTCGAAAAACACTACTGACAGATGCTGCGCAGTTTTGTCGGAGCAGATTTTTGCTCAGGTGAGACGAAGCACGCAGGGAATACATAAGTATTTGCAAGGGCTTCAACGCAGCATGAGCGGAAATCTGCCCGTCAAAACCGACAGGTGGTCGGCTCTCGCCAGCTTAAAAAATCCGCCGTCCAGTTGGTGCTGGCGGCGGATAAGCTAACTATTTAAAATTATGCGGCTACGAAGAAGAACTTTATAAGGAACAGTATCGACAGCACATAGGTCAGCACAGATACCTTCTTTGCCTTGCCGGTGCAGGCGGCGATAACGGTGTAGGCGATGAGCGCCATGCCGATGCCGTGGCCGATAGAGCCGGTGATGGGCATGAAGATGAGCATGAGTGCAACGGGAACGGTCTCGAGGATGTCGTCCCAGTTGACCTTTTTAAGGCCGCTCATCATGAGGATGCCGACATAGATGAGCGCTGCGCTCGTTGCCGGTGCGGGGATGAGTGCTGCGATGGGAGCGATGAACATGCATGCAAGGAAGAGTACCGCGGTGGTCAGAGCGGTAAGACCCGTGCGGCCGCCGGCCTCAACGCCGGAGCCGGACTCGATGAAGGTCGTGACGGTGGAGGTGCCGGTGCAGGCGCCTGCAACAGTGCCGATCGCGTCGGCAAGCAGAGCTTCCTTCATCTGAGGCATCTTGCCGTCCTTGTCGAGCATGTTAGCTCTTGCGGCGGTGCCGACGAGGGTGCCGATGGTGTCGAACATGTCGATCATGCAGAAGGTGATGACCAGTGTCAGAGCGGTGAACCAGCCGATGCTTATAAAGGTCTTGAAGTCGAACTTAAAGAAGGTGGTGTCGATCATGTCCTTGAAAGGCGGAACGAAGGATGCACCCTCAAGGGAAGCAAACGGGTTCGTGTCAAGGAACAGGAAGCAGCCTGCCCAGTAGACGATGCAGGAGATGAGCATGCCGAGGATGACCGAGGCCTTGACCTTGTGGTGGTTGAGGATGATGATCGCGAACACGCCGACGAGCATGGTGACGACATACAGGACCATCTGGGGATATGCACTGCCGACGGTGTCCTGAACGACGGAGGGGCTGAGGCTTCCGAAGAAGGTGGACAGAACATAGAACGGGCCGCCCTTTTCGCTGTAGATGCCGGCGTTCGAGCCGAAGCCGATGTTCAGCAGCATGAGGCCGATAGCGGGGGTGATGCCGATGCGGATACCGGCGGGGATGGCCTCGACTATCTTCTCGCGGATGGAGAAGAGGGTCAGGACGACGAAGAACACACCCTCGACGAGAATGATACAGATCGCGGCGGGGAAGGCTTCCTCATAGCTTATATGCGCCATTGCGGCGATGTTTGCCACAACAACGGCGAAGAAGCTGTTAAGACCCATGCCCGGTGCCATAGCAAAGGGCTTGTTTGCGGCAAATGCCATGACGAGCATACCGATAGCCGAGGCTATGCAGGTCGCCATGAACACTGCGTTCCACAGGGGCGTGCCGCCTGCGAAGTTTGTCAGCAGGTTGGGGTTAAGGGCGATGATGTAAGCCATCGTCATGAAGGTGGTCAGTCCGGCGACCAGCTCGGTGCGGACATTAGTGCCGTTTTCCTTGAGCTTGAAGATCTTTTCCATTTCGACTCTCCTAATACAAAATTAAAAACAACGTTAAGACTATAAACGCCGAACCGCCTAAAGTCAACAGAAAGTTCACATTTTCGCAATAAAAAAGAGCAGCTTTATTTAAACTGCTCAGTGTATTGATGTTACAGACCTAAAATGCTCAGCGTTTTGCTGTCGGGCCTGCCGGAATAGAACTTGTCAAGCACCTTCTGGAACACTGCGTCGCCGCTGGCTGCCAGGAAAAGCGTCATCGAAGAGCGCAGCTTGAGATCGTCTGGGTAGCCCATGACGGCACCGGCATCGTTGGTGCCCAGCGCAAGCAGCGCCTCGGATATCTCAACCAGCCGCTTGCCGAGCACGGGGTGGGCGTAGTAGTCCTTTGCCTCCTGCATGGAGCTTATCGCATAAAACTGAGCGGTGGAGCTGAAGCCGAGACCGGCGATCTGCGGAAAGATGTACCACATCCAGTGTGTTCTCTTGCGGCCGGACTTTATCTCCCTGAGCGCAGCGTCATACGACCGCTCCTGCGCAGATATAAAACGGTTAAGATCGTGCATTGTTGCCTCCTTGCCTTTTTTAGTTAAGCTGCTCACTGCGTTCGCAGTGAAGTTAAAGCCTTGCGGCTTTAGTGAAGTTTTCCGCTTGCGCAGAAAGTGAAGCTAAGTTCACCCATCTTGCCGACAGGCAAACTTCACTCTTCACATCGCAAAGCGATACTTAAGCTGGCGTGGGTCGAACCCCTATCGTCTGTCAGTGTGCCCCTTCGGTGCTTTTCGTCTTTTTTGTCTTAATGGGCGTCAGCCCATTCTCACCAAAGAAAGCCGAAAATCCCTCGAAAAACACTACTGACAGATGCCTCGCAGTTTTGCCGGAGCAGATTTTTGCTCAGGCAAGGCGAAGCGTGAAGGGAATACTTTCGTGTTTGCAAGGGCTTTAACGCAGCATGAGCGGAAATCTGCCCGTCAAAACCGATAGGTGTTCGGCTCTCGTCAGCTTAACTCACCCGTCAGGGTGAACTTAACTGAAAAAGCACTTACCGAAGTAAGTGCTTTTTCTGGTGGGGGAAGATGGATTCGAACCATCGAAGGCATTGCCAGCAGATTTACAGTCTGTCCCCTTTGGCCACTCGGGAATTCCCCCATATTAACTTGCAGTATCATGTGCGCTCTCGATGGAGCTGGTGGACGGACTCGAACCCCCGACCTGCTGATTACAAATCAGCTGCTCTACCAACTGAGCTACACCAGCACGATACCGGCCTAGATATAATAGCAAACCGACATGGTTTTGTCAACAAGAAAATTCAAAATCAGCAAAGAAATTTTACATACCGGAGGAGATAAAAATGACCATAGCCGAATTATCCGGAGAATACAGAAAAAGCGGCGAGGTTTGCCGCATCAGGGCAGAGGAGCTTCAGACCCGTCTCAAACGCGAGAAAATGTGCGAGATGGAAAAGCTGCGCCTGCGCCGGAAGATATCCATGCTCACGAACATGGCTCGGGACGCCATCGCAACATCCATTTACCTTGAAAACTACTACGGAGATGATAAAAATGAACGAAAAAAAGCTGAATATGTTTGCTAAGGAAGAGGAATACGCAGCGCTGCGTAACTTTATTAAAATAGTCGAAAACAGCGGGGAGGGGGGCATGGCAGCCTCGGTCAAGCGGGCTATCGACCGCGAGCTCACCCGCCGCCAGCGGCAGATGGTGTACATGTACTATCTTGAGCAGATGCGCATGCAGGATATCGCCGATGAGCTTGGCTTAAGTATCTCCAGCGTCAGCCGCACGATAAAGCGCGGACGACGCAGACTCAAAAGCTGCCTGCGCTACGGCGGCAAGGCACTCATGAACGCAATGGAAGATTGAAGTGGTTTACTTTAAGCCCCAGTTGTGTTAAACTCAAGCCATGGCGAAAGGAGCATGGCGTGAAAACTAAGCGAAGAAAGAAAAAAAGCGGTTCGAAAACCATACAGCTTATCCTGCTCGCCCTTGCGGTCACCGCGCTCGTGGTGCTCGTTGTCAAGGTATATGAGCGTAATATGAGCGTGCAGAGCGACCCCCACTATGGGCAGGTCGAGGTGTTCAACGGTGAGCAGTACATTTGGATAACGCCCGAGGACGGTGTTGCGGTGAACACATTCAAGGCTGAGGAGTTTGCAAAGGACGCTGACGGCAGACCCGTGTACACGGGCTCGCAGTATAAGTCCATGCTCGGCATCGATGTCTCGCAGTATCAGGGCGATATCGACTGGCAGCAGGTGTATGACAGCGGCGTTCGCTTTGCGATCATAAGAGCAGGCGGCCGGTACTATGGCACAAACGGCGAAATGTACACCGACGATAACTTCGCCGCAAACCTTGCAGGTGCAAAGGCTGCGGGACTCAAGGTCGGCGTGTATTTCTTCTCGCAGGCGATTAACACCGAGGAAGCCCGCGAGGAGGCGCTGTATACGATCGATCTTATAGGCGACACTGAGCTTGACCTTCCCGTGTTCTGCGACTGGGAGCGCGTGGCCGATACCGACGCACGCACCGGCGCTGTTGACGGCGCGACCATGACAGACTGCGCCGCCGCATTCTGCGAGACGGTAAAGCAGGCGGGCTTTGATGCCGGCGTTTATATCTACCCCAGCACCGGCTACTATGACTATGAGCTTTCACGGCTCACCGATTACACCTTCTGGTGCACGAGCCTGGGCGACCATCCGTTTTTCTACTATGCGCACACGCTGTGGCAGTATAGCTTCGAGGGCGAGGTCCCCGGCATCGACCACAAGTGCGACATGAACATGATGTTTTATAACTAAGCAAAACTAATCAAAAAGCTGTGACCAACAGGTCACAGCTTTTTTCATTTTATATATTGTACACACGGTCGGGGTTTATCTCGGGCGCTTTGGGGCGCTCGCCGTCACGGTAGCCGAGAATGCAGTTTGCGATGCCGACATAGTCGTCGCTTATGCCGTGCGCCTGCAAAAGCTTTCTGCCGTACTCGGTGCCAAAAACCTCGCGGGCACGGTTTATCCAGCACGAGGCGACGCCCAAAGCTTCTGCGGCGTTCATGAGGTTGCCCATGACGAGACTGCCGTCCTCAATGTAGGTCGGCACGGTCTTGTCGGCAAGCACGACCACCACGGTCGGCGCAGCGTAAAACGGGTCGATGTCGCGACCCATGACCTCGGCGTTGAGCTTAGATAGCTCGGAGATGACCGCCTTGTCCTGGATGACCAGCAGCTTTGTCGGCTGACGGTTCATTGCACTGGGGGCGTGAAGCCCTGCCCTGATTATGGCATCGAGCATCTCGGGAGCAAGCTGTTCTGCCTTGTAGCTTCTCACGCTTCTGCGATCGAGTATGTTTTTATAAGCATCATTCATTTTCGCTATCCTCCACATCAACATAGTATGCTATCTGCGGGTATGCATTGCCCTTGAAGCCCTTTGAAGCCTCAATGGCCGCCTTTGCCGCCTCAAGCTCTGTGCGCATGATCTCAATGCGGTCGTCTATCGCCTGAAGCTCCTGAAAAAGCACGGCAAACTTGCCCTCTGCGCAGTCACGGTTCTGATCGTAATACTGTCTGCCTATCTCGATAAACACCTTTTTCTGTTCCTCGAGCTCGCCGTTTATCTGCAAATTGAGCTTTGCGATGTTGGCATAGCACATTGCGGTCGTGCTGCTGCGGTCGTAGGCATCCTTGAGCGCGCCGCTTTCTACATAATCCTTTGCCTTTTTGCCGACGGCGCTTATAGTGCCCTTTATCATGCTTTTATAATCAGCCATTGTCTTCTCCCTTCTTGAGGTTGACGAACAGATCCTCGGGGCGGTGCTGCTTTCTTGCGTTTATGATGAGCACAACGAGTGCGGCGATGGCGCTGACGGCGGCGAGCAGCTGCGACACTCTTATATCCGTCGTGCCGATATACAGGCTATCCGTGCGCAGCCCCTCTATCCACGCTCTGCCGAGACCGTACCAAAGTATGTACAGCCAAAAGATCTGGCCGTCGTATTTGCGCTTGCCCTTCTTTGACCATATGTGCAGGGCAATAAGCCCCACGAAATTCCACAGGCTTTCGTAGAGAAACGTCGGATGCACATACAGCGTCTCGAAGCCCGGGACGGTCAGACCCATGCGGCAGAAAATGCCGGTCTGAGCGCCGAAAGCCTCGCGGTTTATAAAGTTGCCCCAGCGGCCGACGGCCTGTCCTATGAGCAGACCGAAGGCGGTGAGGTCACCGACGGCGAACACGCGTATTTTTTTCACCCTGCACCACACGATGCCGGTGATGATACCTGCGATGATGCCGCCGTAAATGGCAAGTCCGCCGTCGCGCAGGGCAAAAATTTTGTCCGGGTTTGCGACGAAGTAATCAAGCTTAAACAGCACATAGTAAAGCCTTGCGCCGATTATGCAGATGGGGATGAGCCAAATGACGAGCTCGTACAGGTTGTCCGAGGTGAGCCCGAACTCGGGCGCGCGGTGGGCACAGTACACGGCCGCCAAAATGAAGCCCATGGCGATTATGACGCCGTAAAAGTAGATATCAAGGCCGAACAGCGTGAAGCTGTACGGCGGGTCGACGCTCCAGTCGCCGAGCATGGGAAAAGAAATGCTTGCGTCTCTGAGCATTGTTGCAGTTAAAATGTTCATTGCTTTAATCCTTTATAGGGGAAAGTACGCTCATGGCGAGCCTGTCCGGTGCCATGAACTCGGTCAAAAACTTTTCGCACTCGTCTATGGTGACGCTATCTAACACCTCGAAGCTGTCCAGCGGGCAGTAGCCGCCGAAAAGGCCGGTCACCATCGAGATGCAGATGCTGTCGAAGCTTTCAAGCCCGCGCAGTCTTGCGCCGAACGAGGCTTTTTTCGCACGCTCGAATGCGTCACGGTCAAGGCCGCTTGCCTTTACGCCGCTTATCGCGGAGTTTATCTCATCCAAAACGCGCTGCGGGTCAGAGCTCTCACCGGATATCATGACGGTCGCGACACCGGCTGTGTAGTCGATATCGTAATCATAATCGCGGTTTAAAAGCCCCTCGGAGTACAGGCGGTTATAGAACCTGCTCGATGAACCAAACAGTGTGCGCAGCGCGAGCTTGGCGACTATCTTCTGCCGCTGCAAAGCCGCACCCTTTTCGGCGGGCACAACCTTCGCACCGATGAGAAACTGGGGCGCGGAAAGCTCCATGTGCTCGGCATGATATGTCTCGATGGGGAAGGGCGTTTCCTTCTCACCAAAGTCGGCAGTCGGTATCTCCGCCTTTTCCTCGGGGAGAATTTCCTCAGCTATCTTATAAATGCGCTCGGGGTCGCAGTCGGCAGCAACGCACAGCACCATGTTTGACGGCGCGTAGAATGCCTTGTGGCAGTTATAAAGCGTCTCGGCCGTTATCTCGGCGATGCTCTCAACAGAGCCCGCGACCTGATCGCGCACGGGATTGTGCTCATACAGCATGCGCATCAGGCGGTTATAGATCACATACCCGGGGCTATCCTCGACCATGCCGATCTCCTGCCCGATTATGCCCTGCTCCTTGCTCACGGTCTCGTCGGTGAAGTAGGGGGTGGAGACAAATTTTAAGAGCATGCGCAGGTTTTCCTCAAAGCCCGAGGTAGAGCTGAAATAATACGCCGTCATGCCGCTTGAGGTGAAGGCGTTCGGCTGCGCGCCGTTTGCCGAGAGCACGCTCAGCGCATTGTCGCCGTCGGGCATGTCGAACATTTTGTGCTCAAGATAATGCGCAACTCCGGCGGGCGTGTCGTGCCACTGACCGTTTAGGAAAAACCGACGGTGCGCACCGCCGTAGTTTGTCGCAAACACGGCGTAGCCAAGCTCAAAGCCGGGCTTTGTGACCACATTTATCCGCAGCCCGTTGGGAAGCTCGGCGGTGTACAGCGTTTCGTTTATCTTAGAAAAGTGCTTACTGTTCATTCTCGCCGTCTCCTTTCAGGAAATACTCAGCGTCAAGCACGACGCTGTTTGCAATCGTGATAACATCCTCGCGGCTGACCTCACGCACGAGCTCGGCAAGCTCGTCGGGCGAAAACTCAAGCCCGTCAAGCGTGTTTGCAAGGTAAAAGCCCTCAAGCTCACCCTGCGAGTCGAGAAATGAGCGCAGGTCGGAGGCAACACTGCGGCGGGCAGCGTCAAGCTCTTCGTCGGTTATATCGCCGCGCTTTACCGCGTCGAGCTGGGCAAATATCTCCGCCTTGGCGGCATCTGCCTTGTCAAAGTCAACGCCCGAGGAGACGAGCATCAGACCCTTGTGCGTGTCGACAGTCGAGTTTGCATAGTAGCACAGCGAAAGCTTCTCGCGCACATTCATAAACAGCTTCGAGGTAACGCCGCTGCCGAAAACTGCGTTGAACACGAACAAAGCGGCAATGTCCGGCTCCTCCATGCACTCGCCGAGCCTGTAGCCAAGGACGAGCTTGCCCTGCGTGACGGCCATTTCGTCTTCAAACGAGCGCACCGTGTCCTCCACGGCGTTCATGCGGATATCCGTTCCGATATCATAGTTTATCTCGCCCCTCGTCATGCCCGAAAGCGCGTCCGAGAGTATATCCTTGACCTTAGCGCCGTCCATGCTGCCGCAGTAGAAAATTTCAACAGGGCTCGTGGAGATAAGGCTGTGGTAATATTTCGTGAGCTTCTGATAATAAATGCCCTCGGCGACATCCTCGGTGCCGAAGCGAGACACGGCGTAGTCTTCGTAGCAGCACATTTGCTCTATGAGCCTGAGCTTTGCATACGAGCGCTTGTCGTTTACACGGCTCTGGATGAGGTCGAGAAGCTTCTCCTTCTCGCTCTCGACATACGCAGGCAGGAACAGTCCGCCTCTTGTGTTCGGCGCTAAGAGCAGCTCACAGGTGAAGTTTGCCGCCTTTTCAAAAACATCGCTGCCCTCGGGCAGATACTTTTCGTCCGGGAAGCTTGCATAAAAGCCGATGCACTGAATTTCGCCTATCTTGCGTATGCTCGGCTCGATGCCCGTGCCGTAAAGCGAGTCAAGCTCGGCGGCTATCGTCTCCATATCGGGGTGGTACCTCGTGCCGCGGCGCAAAACGAACGGCAGCACGGCATTTAGTGCCGCAGTCTCTCTTTTAAGCTGCGTGAGCAGGTTTATGCTCAAACAGCCTGTTTTAAACTTGTCGCTGCGCAGGGCGGTCAGCCATACGCCGGGGATAAGCTCGCATCTGACGGTTTCCATCCGAAAGCCTCCTTCACGGTGTGTTTGATATTTATTTATTATAGCACACTTTTTAATTATATGGTATACCTTTTCCGTCGTATTTTTCGCCGTCGAGCAGCACCTGCTCGGGCGAAATGACGATATCGTGCGTTTTGCCGCTGCCGCTTGTCCATTTTATCCGGCACTCGGGGAAATTATCGGGCAGAGCGGGACGGATATAAAGCGCGCCTGACCAGAGCCTGAGCCCCAAAAGCTCCTCGCACACGACACGAAAATACCAGCCCGATGAGCCGGTGTACCATGTCCAGCCGCCCTCGCCAATGTGCTCGGGGCAGCTGTAGACATCGGCGGGGAGCACAAAGGGCTCTGCCATATAGCGCTTGAGGTCGTGCGTCTCGGGGATAAGGTCGCACAAAATGGCGTAGCCGTCCCTTGACCTTCCGCGGCGCAGGCAGGCCATCGCGAGCCAAACGGCAGCATGCGTGTACTGCCCGCCGTTCTCCCTGAACCCCGGGCCGTAGCTTTGGATATATCCCGGGTCGCGTCCGCAGCCGTAAAACGGCGGGTCAAAGAGCTTGACAAGCTTGTTTTCACGGTCATACAGCTCAGAAACAGCGCTGTCGAGCGCCATGTCGATGCGGCTATTCGAGGCATCTATGCACATGGCAGCCCAGCTTTGAACGATCGAGTCTATGCGGCAGCACTCGTCGCTTTTCGAGCCTATCGGCTCGCCGTCCGGCCAGTAGCCGCGCAGGTACCAGCTGCCGTCCCAGGCTCTGTCGGCGGCAGCGCCGCAGGAGGCTGCGAGCGCTCGGTAGTGGTCTGAACCTTGTTTACATAACATCACGAGCAGGTCGGCAAAGCGTCTCACCGTGTGGGCGAAAAACCAGCTTAGCCAAACGCTTTCACCGTTAACATTGCTTATACCGTCGTTCCAGTCGCCGCTGCCGAACAGAAGCAGCCCATGCATTCCGACACCGCGGTTTGCGCAACAGTCGACTGCTGCCTTGGCATGGTCGAGAACGCTCGTCGAGACGGTCGAGCGCGTCGGCGCTTCGTAGCGGTCATGCTCGTTGTCATCAAGTGGCCTTGAGTTAACATAACATACAACTTCGGAGCATATCTCCGCGTCACCGGTTTTCTCGACATACTCGCACAGCGCCCACACGAGCCATAGCATGTCGTCCGAGCAGCGGGTGCGCACGCCCTTGTCGCCGTCGGGCATGGCGTGCCACCAGTGCATCACGTCGCCCTCGAGATATTGGTGCGCGCAGCAGTCGAGTATCTGTTTTCGTGCGGGGCTGGGGGAGATGAGCAGCAGGTTCACTGCGTCCTGTAGCTGATCGCGAAAGCCCGTTGCCCCGCCGCTTTGGTACACCGAGCACCTGCCCATCAGGCGGCATGCAAGCGTTTGATACACCGCCCAACCATTTACATAATGTTCGAACGGAACATTGCCGCTGAACCCGAGCTTAAGCGCCTCTTTGCGCCATGCAGCCTTGATATCTTCAAGTGCGGCAAGCGCCGTCTCGGGTTTACATAATTCAATTAATTTATCGTCATCGCAGACACCGCAGACGATGACGCTCACGGGCTGGCAGTTGAATTTCGCGGCAAAAACGGGAGCTGCAAGTGCCTCCGTCTTGCCGTCAAATTCGCCGCACAAAAACGAGAACAGGTCACATGTCCAGCCGAGTATCGGCGCAGAGCACAGAGCCTTGAATTTCATTTCCGCCAGAGCAAAGCGACTGCTCGATGCGGTGAACATCGAGTTTACATAATCTGCGATGACGGCGAGATAATCGTTCTCGTTATCGGCAAGCTGGAGCTCGGTTTTCCACATGATTTGACCAGTTACCGTGCCGCAGACCTCAATAATGAAAACTCTTGCATCCACGCCCGAGGGCACGAAAGCCGTGCATCTGATTCCCGTCGAGCCGAAGCTTTTTTCCCAAACCGCGTAGCCGAAGCCGTAGCGCACACGGCACGGAATGCCGTCAGAGGTTGCAAAAATGCTGTACCTGCCGCTGTCGGTGATATACTCGAGCGTCTCGGGGCCGGTCACAGCATAGGGGTCATTCACCCAGCGGTTCAGGCGCATCTCGCGGGCATTTTTGTACCACATATTGCCCATGCCGCAGTCGCTTGCATAGTACCCGAACGAGCCATTCGTGAGTATATTTGACCACACCTTCGGCGGCAGTGAACGGTTTACATAAAACACGAAGCTGTTATCATCCTCATACCCGAACTTGGGTATGCAGTCGAGCTTCCTCGGCTCGTTGTTCGGCAGCAGATATTCTGCATTCACACGCCGCTCGGGAGCGTCTTCACCGATGATGACGCTTGCCGCCGTGAGCATGTCCTCCTCGGCAGAGATAGGCAGAATTCTTATGCCGCCGTGCGTGCCCATGAGCGCCTCAAGCCCGTGCGATGCGAGGATATCCCGCACGCAGCCGTACACCGGACGGCGGTACTCGCCGCCCTCGTCTGTGAGAAAAACAAGGTCGCAATACATGCCGCACGAGCGCAGCAGGCAAAACTGCTTTGTAAGCCTCTCGGCCGTCTCGCGGCTGACCTCGGCGCTTGGGCAGACGATGATCGGCATGTCGCCGGACACGCCGTACTGCCACAGCTTTTGCTTGGAAACAAAGGGCTTTTCGGGCTTTGGGAACCATAGCGGCCTTATCATACCCATCGCCTGATCCACCTCACGGGCATCCATTCCCGTTATCGATGCGCAGGCTGAGACCATCGCGCCGAACTCGGCGGGTCCTATCGCCAGCATGTGCTGCGCACCGGCGTATGCATCGTCGGGGGTCATACCGACGCACATGGCAAAGCGCACCTCCAGCCGCTCCCCGGCCTTTAGCGCGACCTCTGTAGTTGCGCTGACAAACGGTGCCGACAAATGCCCCGTGCCGCCGCTTCTATCGGCCTTGAAGCTCATTTTTCGGTCGGATGCAAGGCACAGCCACACATCGTACTGCCGCCCTCTCGGTATGCGGTGCAGCATAAGGCAATTGCCGTCCGAGTGGGCATCCAAGCCCAGCCGCCAGTACGCAGGATGGTTAACATAATCAGTATAATCAGCAAGCACCGGCTCGAACAAAAAGCTGAGCCTTGCGCCCTCGATATCGCGCTTTGCGCTTATCTCGGCAAAGCGCAGCTCGCCGTTTTCGCCGCCCGCCGTGGCGGCGCTCGTCTTGAGCGCAAAATCGTCCGTCATGTGCGTCCAGCTGCACGAAATTTCGCCAAGCTCCCAGATGAAGCCTGCGCTGTTCGGCTCGGGCAGCAGTGAATAGCTGTGCTCGCCGATATCGAGCCTTATCTCAAGCCCATGCCCCTCGCCGAGCTGCCTAAACGGCGGCTTGTATACGAGCATGTCGCCGCAGGTGGCGGAGGCTATGCCGCTTTCAGTTAACATAACATTGTAAACGCCGTTTGAAATGACCGCACAGCTCGGGTTTTCAAAGTCGATATCCTCGCCGCGCTTTGCCCACTGCTGAGCGGTGAGCCGCTGCGGCTTTTCAAAGCCCGCCTCGCCGAGCTTGAGTACCGGCGCATTGACCGGCAGCTTCTCCTCAAGTAAGCAGCGGTAGGCGTGCATCCTGGGGTCTGACATAAACCGGCGCGTGATAACACCGTCGAGCAGGCAGTTTGCGACCGAGAGCATGCTCATGCCCAGGTGGTGCGCCATGTAGCAGCGCACGGGCTCGCCATCGGCGCTGCGGCAACGCGAGGGAGTAAAGTCAATTGCTTCGATAAAGCCAAAGCGCCCCTTTGCGCCCGTATCTTCGAGGCGGCGCAGGTTAGATAGCGCCGCGAACGGCTCGATGTTAAGAGCAAGGAAGCTTGAGTACGGCGAAATGACAAGCTCCCTGTCCTGCCCGCGCTTGAGCGCAAGATGCGCGCAGCCGTGCGCCTTGTAGCGGTAGTTGAGCGCGGGATCCAGCGAGAAAAACGCGCTTTCCGAGATGCCCCAAAGCTTGGAGTGGGTCTGCCGGTGCTTTTGGACGAACATGCAATATTTTGTCGTTTCATACATGAGACTGTCGCGCACGAGCGGCAGAAACAGCTCCGGCATGAGGTATTCAAACATCGTGCCCGTCCAGCTCGCCATGCCCTGATACCCCGAGTACGAGCGCATGGCTCGTGAAAGCCTGCGCCAGTGCGCCCTCGGGACATCGCCCTTGGCAACGGCAAGATAGCTCGTGAGCCTTGCCTCGCTTGCCATGAGGTCGTAGTAGCTTTCCGACGGCGCGCCCTTTTCAAGGTCGAGACCGATATAAAAAAGCTTGCGGTCATTATCAAACAGCACGGAAAAATCCATAGGCTGCATGAGCCTTTGCACACGCCCGGCCAGCTCCGTGCGGTTATACGCCATGAGCCCGTTTTTGAGCGTCAGCAGACAGGCGTAGAGGTTGCCGCTGTCGACGGTGGAGATATACTTAGGCTCTAAACAGCGCAGCGTCCTTGTGTCGTACCAGTTGCTCAAATGCCCCGAAAACTTCGGCATTTTTTCAAGCGTCGTGAGCATTTTGTCTATAAGCTCGAACGCGCGGCCGGTCTTATCGATGCCGAGGTCTACCGCGCACAATGCTGACACCAGCGCAAGCCCGATATTCGTCGGCGAGGTGCGGTGCGCAAGCCCGACAGGCGGCTGCTCCTGATAATTATCCGGCGGCAGGAAGTTGTCGTCAGCGGTGCAGAATTTGTCAAAATACGACCAAATACTCTCGGCGCACTCCAAAAGGTACTCCTTTTTGTCCGCCGGAAGCTCCCTCCCGGGCTTTGCCGGAAGCGTCAGCGCGAGCGCCGCCAAGGGTGCAACTATCCATAGTAGTCCGACAGTCTTTGCGAAAATGCCGGTCGAGAAAATGAGAAGCGCAAGACCCGCCGCGGGCGCCGCCCACATGTTGAGGTAGTATGCACCGGCGCTGCGCTTTTTGCGCTCGCTCTGAGCGGCGGTCTCCCACTCGAGCAGGTTCTTGCGGCTAACGCCCATGCGCCAAAGCGAAACTGCGGCGGCACTTAAGGCTATCCATGCCTCATACGGCAGAAACCAGAGCCTGAGCACCGTTTGGATAAGCGCTGCCGACACGCCCTTGAAAAGCCTGCTGTGGTATTTGACATGGCTGTCGGAGGCGCGGCCGGTTCCGAACTCCGTGAGCGCGATGAGAAGCCTCGCACCCAGCGCGAGCAGCGCTGTCCACGCCGCAAGCATGAGCGCGTGGCCGGATAAAAGCAGTCCTAAAAATATCGCTGCAAAGCTCAGCGGCGCAACGAGACTGCGGCGCAGGGAGTCAAACAGCTTAAAGCGCTCAATGTCCGTCATGGCGCTGTCGCGGCTGAATATCCATCCTGCATTCTGCCAGTCGCCGCGAGTCCAGCGGTGGCTGCGGCGATAATAGGCGACGGGGGTAGAGGGGAAGGAGTCTGTAAACTCCGTGTCGCTCATGTACCCGCCGCGCAGGTACGCACCCTCCAGCGCATCGTGCGACAGGACGAGCCCGTCGGGGATGTGGGCGGCCGAGCAGACATACAAAGCCTCGGCGTCGATGATGCCCTTGCCCGAAAAGCCGCCTGAGTCAAACAGGTCAGTGTACAGCTCGCCGCACAGCACCGAGTACGGCTCCGTGCCGCCGACACCTGCGAATATGCGTGAAAAATCCGTCTTTCCGACGGAGGAAAGCTCGTAGTTCATGCGGGGGTGGATGATGCCGTGGCCGGAGACGACGCAGGCGTTTTCGCGGTCAAGCTTCGGCGCATTCAAGGGGTGCGTTATCGCACCGATGAGCTCGCAGAGCGAGTCCGGCGTAGGGTTCGTGTCGCTGTCAAGCGTCACGATATACCGTGCGCCCTCGAGTGCTTCGATATCGCCGGCAGAGACATTAAGCTCTGACTTTTTGCCGCAGAGCATTGCAGCCAGCGCGAGCACTGCGCCCCTCTTGCGCTCAAAGCCGCAGAAGCGGTGGCGGCTCAGATCCTCCGTCCTCGGACGGGTAAAAAGATAAAACCCGCCGCCGTAGCGCTCGTTTAGCTTGCTGACCGCACTCACGGCGCTTTGGATAAGCGCAGCGTCGTTGTCGGTCACCGCGCACGCGGCCTCGGGCAGGTCTGCCAGTATGCCGAACATGAGGTTTTTGCCGCAGCGTCGGTTGGTGAGGTAAAACTCCTCGATGCGCCCGGCAAGCTTTATTCCCGACTCCTTGTCGGACAAAAGCGCCGAGATAACGCACACGGTCTTGGCATCGTCCGGCACGCCGTTTTTAAGCTCCAGCCTCGGCATGCGCCTTGGCGGCACGCAAAGCAAAATTATATAGTCCAGAAGATTTTTCGTAAGCTCGGATATCGGCAAAAGCAGCAGCACCGCCGCAATAACGCTGTGCGACAAAAAGCCGCATAAAAGCGTCAAAAACAGCGTAAGCAGCACATTCGCCGTGATATAAAGCGCACCGCAGGGTGCTTTTTCGTCCTTGCCCAGGGGCTTTGTAAAGAGGTAGTACCCCACATGGCGGGCATAACCCTCCGACTGCGAGCAAAGCTTTATAAGGTGCTTTGCAAGGTAGTGCTCCTCCATGGAGTTTGCCTTGGCAAGGCTGGATAGCCGCTCACGATAATACGCACGGCTGAGATCGTCCATCTCGGGATAAACGCCCGCAGGGTCAGACCGCAGAAGCTTTTCCGAGACATCCACAGCCTCCAAAAGACACTGCATGTCAAGCCCGGAGACTGTGCGCAGCGAGGTAAAGACGGCGGCAAAGCCGTCTGTCAGCTTTTCGGGGGTGTTAGTTGAAAGAAGCTCGCGGCAAAGCCCGGCCAGGCGCTCGATAAGCGCCATGCGCAGCGCCGCAGGGAACAGGTACAGCTCCTTTCTCGGCAAAACGGAAACGCTCTGATACCCGTCGAGAAACAGCCTGCACCGATGCTCTGTCACCTTGCCGAGTCCGGCATCAACGAGCGTGCGGCAAAGCTCGAGCAGTATAACGCCCGATTCCGAGCCTCGCAGGGTCTTTTCACGCCAAAATGCCAATGATGCGCACTTTGCCTCACGCACGGCGATGTAGCGGTTATCCAAAAGCCACTGACACGCAGCGGGCACGCTTGCCGCCGTGCCGAAGCGCGCCTCGACCTTTTCGTAGGCTGCATCTATCTCGTTTATGGCGGCACGCAGCTTGTTTACCTGCGTTTTTGCCGGCACGGGCTCGGCCTTGCGGCAGAGCTGAGCTGATTGCTCAGCTAGCGCAGAAAGCCTGTCATCTTCAATGTACCTACCCTGCATATTCATTAAAATGACCTCCGAAAATCACTTTGAACAAATTTATCGTCATAAATGACAGTTTTGCCGCAAATACTCAAATATATTCCGCAAAACTGACAAGAAGTTTTACTTGACAGGCAGGGTAACGGAGAGTATAATCTGTAAAGTAAATTTCGTTTACAGGGAGGCGGACACCGTGGAAAACAGCAGAGTGATGCGTTCGATGCTGTTTGATTTTTACGGCGAGCTGCTTACGGACAAGCAGCGTGAGTATTTCGACCTCCATTATAATGAGGATCTGTCCTTGGCCGAGATCGCCGAGCAGAGCGGCATTTCCCGTCAGGGCGTGTGGGATATCATCCGCCGTGCAGAGGCCGCCATGACCGAGATCGAGGAGAAAACAGGACTGATAAAGCGCTTTACCGAGCGCAGCACTGTCCTTTCGGAGATACGCTCGCAGCTAAGTGAGCTCGAGAGCATGACCGAGGGCAGGGCGAGAGAGCTTGTCGGGAGCATTTCCGAAAAGCTCAGTGAACTTGATTAGGAGGCAACGCTATGGCATTTGAATCATTATCCGACAAGCTGTCCGCTGCCTTTAAGAAGCTCAGGGGCAAGGGCAGACTGACCGCGGGCGATGTCAAGGAGGCCATGAAGGAAGTGCGAATGGCGCTTCTGGAGGCCGATGTCAGCTACAAGGTCGTCAAGGAGTTTACCAAGTCCGTCACCGAGCGAGCCTCGGGTGCTGATGTGCTTGAGGCGCTGTCTCCGGCACAGATGGTCGTAAAGATAGTAAACGAAGAGCTCGTCAAGCTCATGGGCAGCGAAAATCAGCGGCTGACTATAGGCTCAAAGTCGCCCAGCGTCGTTATGCTGGTCGGACTTCAGGGCGCAGGTAAGACAACGAACGGCGCAAAGCTTGCAGCGTACATGCGCAAGCAGGGCAAGCGCCCGCTGCTGGCGGCGTGCGATATCTATCGCCCCGCTGCGATAAAGCAGCTGGAGACCGTCGGCAAGCAACTTGATATCCCCGTGTTCCAGATGGGCACGACAAATCCCGTGGATATCGCTAAGGCAGCGGTCGAGCACGCCAAAAAGCACGGCAACGACCTTGTGTTTCTCGACACCGCGGGCCGCCTGCATATAGACGAGCAGCTTATGGACGAGCTGCGCAATATAAAGGAAGCGGTCGAACCGGCAGAGATCCTGCTCGTTGTCGACGCGATGACCGGCCAGGATGCCGTGAACGCCGCAAACGCCTTTGACGAGGCGCTTGGCGTGACGGGCGTTATGCTCACGAAGCTTGACGGCGACGCACGAGGCGGCGCGGCGCTGTCTATAAAGGCCAGCACCGGCAAGCCCATCAAGTTCATCGGCGTGGGCGAAAAGCTCGACCAGATAGAGCCGTTTTATCCCGACCGTATGGCGTCGAGGATCCTCGGCATGGGCGATGTTCTGACGCTTATCGAAAAGGCCGAGCAGAACTTTGACGAGAAAAAGGCTCTCGAGATGGCGGAAAAGCTCAAGGCAAACCGCTTCTCGCTTTCCGATTACCTTGAGCAGATGCACTCGTTAAAGGGTATGGGCGATTTAAACGACCTTGCCGGAATGATCCCGGGCGTGGACGCAAAGGCGCTCAAGGGCGCAAAGGTCGACGAAAAGAGCCTCAGCCACACCGAGGCCATCATCCTTGCGATGACGCAGGCCGAGCGGGACGACCCGTCGATACTCAACGCCAGCCGCAAAAAGCGCATTGCCGCAGGCAGCGGCACGAGCGTTGTCGAGATAAACCGACTGCTCAAGCAGTTTAACGCCATGCAGGGCATGATGAAGCAGCTTTCCGGCAAGAATATGAAGAAGCTGCAAAAGAAGTTCGGCGGCATGGGCGGCGGAATGTCGGGGCTCGGCGGCTTCGGCGGATTTAAGCTTTGATTACCGACGCGCGAGCGTTTGTAATATATAGAAAAATATTTGGAGGTGAAAATAAATGGTAAAGATCAGACTTCGTAGAATGGGTGCAAAGAAGGCACCTTACTACCGTATCATCGTAGCTGATTCCCGCAGTCCCCGTGACGGTCGTTTCATCGAGGAACTCGGTACTTACGATCCCATGGCAGAGGGCGAGCAGAAGATCAAGGTCGACATGGAGCGTGCACAGTACTGGATCGCAAACGGCGCACAGCCTACCGAAACCGTACGCGGCCTGCTTAAGAAGGTCGAGGCCTAATAAGGAGAATCTACCGGCATGAAAGAACTTTTGACCTATATCGTGCAGAATCTCGTCGATCATCCCGACGAGGTCTCTGTGACCGAGCGCGAAGCCGGCGGCGAGACCGTTTTTGAAGTGCGTGTCGCCGACGGTGATATGGGCAAGGTCATTGGCCGGCAGGGCAGGATCGTAAAAGAGATCCGTATACTCATGCGGGCTGTTGCCCAGAGAAAGGGCAAGAAGGTATCAGTCGATATAATGGACTGAGAATATGAAAAGGGCTACCCATCGGTAGCCCTTTTAGACTATGCGAGGGATGAAAAAATGGATAAAAAGCAATTCATAGAAGCCGGAAAGGTAGTCAATACCCACGGCGTTAAGGGCGAGGTCAAGATACAGGTTTGGCTCGACAGCCCCGAGTTTTTGAAGAAATTCAAGACAGTGTATATAGATAACAAGGCGGTAAAGCTCGTAAGCGGCAGAGTTCACAAGGGCTTTCTTATCGCCGTACTCGACGGCGTTAATGATGTCAACGCCGCGATGAGCCTTAAAAATAAGACGGTCTACATTGACCGCAAAGATGCAAAGCTCCCCAAGGGCGCATACTTTTTGCAGGATATTATCGGTGCCGCCGTCGTCACCGAGGACGGCGAGAGCGTCGGCACGCTCGAGGATATCCTCGAAACGCCCGCTTCGCAGATATACATCGTTAAGGGCGAGACCGAGCACCTCATCCCTGCGGTGGACGAGTTTATCGTCAAGGTCGATGCCGAGAATGCGGTCGTGACCGTGAGACTGATAGAAGGAATGTAAAAGAGTTATGTCAACCATGAGAATTGATATAATGACCCTGTTTCCCGATACCATGAACGCAGTTCTGCACGAGAGCATTTTGGGCAGGGCAGCCAAAAAAGGCATTATCGAGGTCAATTGTGTCCAAATCAGGGATTATACCGAGAATAAACAGTGCCAAGTCGACGATTACCCATACGGCGGCGGCTGGGGCTGCGTGATGATGGCGCAACCGTTAAAGTCATGCCTTGACGATATTATGTCAACCGCGCAAGACCGCAAGAGCCGTGTCATCTACATGTCGCCGCAGGGTAAGCCCTACGACCAGCAGACGGCAAGACGCTTACGTGACGAGTACGACCACCTCGTGCTCGTGTGCGGCCACTATGAGGGCATCGACGAGCGCTTTATCGAACAGTGCGTCGACGAGGAGATATCCATCGGCGACTTTGTCCTCACCGGCGGAGAGATAGCCGCAATGGCTGTGGCCGACTCCGTGTGCAGGCTCGTACCGGGCGTTCTGTCGGATGAGGAGTGCTTCACCGGCGAGAGCCACTGGGACGGCGTTCTGGAGTATCCGCAGTACACCCGCCCCGAGGTCTGGGAGGGCAGGGCAGTGCCCGAGGTGCTTTTGCAGGGCAACCATGCCGCCGTTGACGAGTGGCGGCGCAAAAAAAGCCTTGAGCGCACGATGGATAAGCGACCCGATATGTTCCGGAAGCTTGAGCTGACGGACAAAAGGGACATTAAGCTCATTGAGCAGATAAAAAAAGAGCGCAGCCGCATGAAGCTCAAACAGCCGATTGGCTGCCGCTTTGCGACCGAGGACGATATCGACGATATCATGCTCATCGTGCGGCAGGCGAAGAACTATCTCAAAAAACACCGTGTCGACCAGTGGCAGAGCGACTATCCCACGTGGGAGACCTTTACTGCCGACATCGCAAACAATGAGTGCTACGCCGTGACCTACGGTGAGCGTCTGGTAGGCTTTTTCTCTATGACCGAAGCGCCCAAAAGCGCGTACGATAACATAACCGATGGCAAATGGCATGGTGAGGGCAAGTTTTGTACTCTTCACCGCATAGCCATTGAAGCACAGTTCAGGGGTACACACCTGAGTGATAGGCTCCTTGATTATGCCGATGACACCGCAAAAAGTCTTGGCGCCGAATACATGCGCGTTATCACCCATCGAAAGAACAAGCCTACGCTCAATCTCTTAAAGCGCAAGGGATTCGTATACAGAGGAAATGTGACTGTGCCCGCTGAGTACGGCAGTGACCCGGCAAGACAGGCTCTTGAGAAAAAGCTATGAGATTAACCGACATTAACGATATAAGATTGCTGCTTGCCTCCCACGGCTTTCGCTTTTCCAAGTCCATGGGACAGAACTTTTTGACCGCCGCATGGGTGCCGGAGGACATCGCCGAGGCAGCGCAGCTTGATGAATGTACCGGCGTTCTGGAGGTCGGCCCGGGCATCGGCTGCCTAACAGAGCAGCTTGCCATGCGAGCGGGCAAGGTCGTCGCCGTGGAGCTTGACAATGCACTCAGACCCGTTTTAAAGCAAACTCTTGCGGGAAAAGATAACGTTGAGATAATATTCGGCGATGTTTTGAAGCAGGATATAAAGGGACTGGTCACGGAGAAAATGCAGGGGCTGCGTCCCGTTGTGTGCGCAAACCTGCCGTACAATGTAACAAGCCCCCTCATAACCGCGTTTTTGGAGGCCGAATGCTTTGACAGCGTGACGGTCATGATCCAGCGCGAGGTCGCAAAGCGCATCTGCGCAAAGCCTGCCACGGCAGATTACGGCGCGTTCACCGTGCTCGTCAATTGGTACGCCGAGCCCGAAATGCTATTTGATGTGCCGCCGAGCTGCTTTATCCCGCAGCCGAAGGTCACATCCAGCGTAATTAGGCTCAAAACCCGCAGCGCACCGCCGGTCGAGGTCAAGGACAAGGCGCTGTTTTTCCGCGTTGTCAGAGCTGCCTTCGGCATGCGCCGCAAGACGCTTACGAATGCGCTGAGCGCGAATTTTAACGAGCTTAACAAGGCCGATATCGAAAACCTGCTCACCGCCTGCGGCTTTGACCCGAAAATTCGCGGCGAGGTGCTGTCCATTGGTGATTTTGCTGCAATTTCGGATGCGATTTTTGACATTCTCAACAAGCCCTAAGTCATTGACGGCAAGGGTGTAAAGTGTTAGTCTAGTAGAGCTAATAATAGTCTGATGTAGAAAGTAGAATATGAATTTTTATCTGGCATCAAACGGAGGTAAACATTGATGAACCTGACAAACAATGTACACATTACAAAGTGGGTCGAGGAAATGGCCGCACTTTGCAAGCCCGAAAGCATCGTCTGGATAGACGGCTCTGAAGAGCAGCTTGAAAATCTTCGCCATGAGGCGATGGGCACGGGCGAGCTTATAAAGCTCAACGAGGAAAAGCTCCCCGGCTGCTACCTGCACCGCTCTGACCCGAACGACGTTGCCCGTGTTGAGGATCGCACCTTCATCTGCTCCCGCAGGCAGGAGGACGCAGGCCCGACGAACAATTGGATGGATCCCAAGGAGATGTACGAAAAGCTCTACGGCATCTATGACGGCTCGATGAAAGGCCGCACGATGTACGTCATTCCTTACTCCATGGGCGTTGTCGGCTCTGACTTTGCAAAATACGGCATCGAGCTTACCGACAGCATCTATGTCGTCGTTTCCATGGCGATCATGACCCGCATCGGCAAGAGCGTTCTCGACGCTATCGGCGACAGCGCAGATTACATCAAGGGTCTGCACTCCAAGGCCGAGCTCGACCCCGAGAAGAGATACATCGTCCACTTCCCCGAGGATAACACCATCATGTCCGTCAACTCCGGCTACGGCGGCAATGTTCTGCTCGGCAAAAAGTGCTTTGCCCTGCGCATAGCCTCCACCCTCGGCCGTGACGAGGATTGGATGGCAGAGCATATGCTCATCCTCGGCGTAGAAAACCCGCAGGGCGAGGTCCGCTATGTCTGCGGCGCATTCCCGTCCGCCTGCGGCAAGACCAATCTTGCAATGCTCATCCCGCCCGAGGCTTACCGTGAAAAGGGCTGGAAGTGCTGGACTGTCGGCGATGATATCGCATGGCTGCGCATAGGCCCCGACGGCAGACTGTGGGCGGTCAACCCCGAAAACGGCTTCTTCGGCGTTGCCCCCGGCACGAGCGTGAAGTCCAACCCCAACGCTCTTGCCGCTACCAAAAAGAACACTATCTTTACCAATGTTGTCCGCAACCTCGACGATAACACCGTCTGGTGGGAGGGCATGGACAAAAATCCCCCGAAGAATGCAGAGAACTGGAAGGGCGAGAAGTGGGACTGCACCGACGGCTCAAAGGGCGCACACCCCAACTCCCGCTTCACCGCACCGGCAATAAACTGCCCCTGCATCAGCCCCGAGTTTGAGAGCAAGACCGGCGTTCCCATCTCCGCCATCATCTTCGGCGGCCGCCGTGCAAAGACCGCACCTCTGGTCTACCAGTCCAGAAACTGGGATCACGGCGTTTTCGTCGGCAGCATCATGGCAAGCGAGACCACCGCAGCCGCCACCGGCAAGGTCGGCGTTGTAAGGCGCGACCCCATGGCCATGCGCCCGTTCTGCGGCTACAACATGGGCGACTACTGGCAGCATTGGATCGACATGGGCAAGAAGCTTTCTAACCCGCCGAAGATCTTCAATGTCAACTGGTTCCGCACCGATGACGAGGGCAACTTCGAGTGGCCCGGCTTTGGCGACAACATGCGTGTAGTTGAGTGGATACTCGGCCGCTGCTTCGACGAGGTTGGCGCTGTCGAGACCGAGCTTGGCTACGAGCCCAAGGCAGAGGACATTGACCTTGACGGCAGCGGAGTAAGCGAGGAAACGCTTGAGGATCTTCTCAAGGTCGACAAGAGCCTGTGGCTCGACGAGTGCAAGGGCATCCGCGAGTACTACGCCCAGTTCGGCGACAAGCTCCCCAAGGTGCTTGCTGACGAGATCGACGCTCTCGAGGAACGCCTTAAAAAGTAAAAGCATATAATTAAACATCATACCCCCAATGCGATCAGACACCGCATTGGGGGTATTTTGACGACAAAAACGCGGATTTGAAGAGCAAAGTATGCAAAATACACAAAACGATTGTGAAACTCGCAACAAAATGGGCTCGTTTTTGTATGCAAAATGCATTGAAAAAACGGTGAATAAAATGGTAATCTAAATATAAGAAATGGTTAGACTATTTGTATAAACTACCGGCTGTCGGGCAAAACCGATGCCGTTCAGAAAGGATAGGATAATATGAGTAAGAAGTTTGTTTACCAGTTTTCAGAGGGCAATGCAAAGATGCGTGAGCTACTCGGCGGCAAGGGCGCAAATTTGGCAGAAATGACAAACATCGGCCTTCCCGTACCTCAGGGCTTCACCATCACCACCGAGGCCTGCACCCAGTATTACGAGGACGGACGGCAGATAAACGACGATATCATGGCCGAGATCATGGCCAATATCGAAAAGCTGGAGGAGATCACCGGCAAGAAGTTCGGCGACCTTGAAAACCCCCTGCTCGTATCCGTCCGCTCCGGCGCGCGTGCTTCGATGCCCGGCATGATGGACACTATCCTCAACCTCGGCCTCAATGAGGAGGTCGTAAATGTCATGGCTGCAAAGTCCAATAACCCCCGCTGGGCATGGGACTGCTACCGCCGCTTCATCCAGATGTACTCCGATGTCGTCATGGAGGTCGGCAAGAAGTATTTTGAGCAGCTTATCGACCGCATGAAGGAAGCCCGCGGCGTAACTCAGGATGTTGAGCTCACAGCCGACGACCTCAAGGAGCTGGCAGGTCAGTTCAAGGCAGAGTACAAGGAGAAGGTCGGCGAGGAGTTCCCTGTAGACCCCAAGCAGCAGCTCATCGGCGCTGTCAAGGCAGTTTTCAGAAGCTGGGATAACCCCCGTGCAAATGTTTACCGCCGCGATAACGATATCCCCTACAGCTGGGGCACCGCTGTCAATGTCCAGATGATGGCCTTCGGCAACATGGGCGACGACTGCGGCACCGGCGTTGCCTTCACCCGTGACCCCGCCACCGGCGAGAAGAAGCTCATGGGCGAGTTCCTTACCAACGCACAGGGCGAGGACGTCGTTGCAGGCGTGCGCACCCCGATGCCCATCGCACAGATGGCCGAGAAGTTCCCCGAGGCATTTGAGCAGTTCACCTCCGTCTGCAAGATCCTCGAAAATCATTACCGTGATATGCAGGACATGGAGTTCACCGTCGAAAACGGCAAGCTCTACATGCTCCAGACCCGCAACGGCAAGCGCACCGCTCAGGCAGCGCTCAAGATCGCATGCGACCTCGTCGACGAGGGCATGATCTCCGAGAGCGAAGCCGTTGCCATGATAGACCCCAGGAACCTCGACACCCTGCTCCACCCGCAGTTTGACGCTGCCGCACTTAAGGCGGCAACTCCCATGGGCAAGGGTCTCGGTGCATCCCCCGGCGCCGCCTGCGGCAAGGTAGTATTCACCGCCGAGGATGCAAAGGCTTGGAACGACAGAGGCGAGAAGGTCGTGCTCGTAAGACTTGAGACCTCCCCCGAGGACATCGAGGGCATGAAGGCCGCACAGGGCATCCTCACCGTCAGAGGCGGCATGACCAGTCATGCGGCAGTTGTCGCAAGAGGCATGGGCAAGTGCTGCGTCTCCGGCTGCGGTGATATCGTCATGGACGAGGTAAACAAGAAGTTCACTCTCGGCGGTAAGACCTACAATGAGGGCGACTTTATCTCCCTCGACGGCTCTACCGGCAACATCTATGACGGCGTTATTGCCACCGTCGATGCATCCATCGCAGGCGAGTTCGGCCGCATCATGGCATGGGCTGATAAGTACCGCCGCCTGCAGGTGCGCACCAATGCCGACACTCCGCACGATGCCCGCAAGGCTCGTGAGCTCGGCGCACAGGGCATCGGCCTTACCCGTACCGAGCATATGTTCTTTGACTCGGATCGTATCGCGGCGTTCCGTGAGATGATCTGCGCCGATACGCTTGAGGAGCGTGTAGCCGCTCTTGCAAAGCTCCAGCCCATGCAGCAGGCTGACTTCGAGGGCATCTACGAGGCCATGGAGGGCAACCCTGTAACCATCCGCTTCCTCGATCCTCCTCTCCACGAGTTCGTGCCCACCGAGGAGGCCGATATCGAGGCTCTGGCAAAGGCACAGAACAAGTCCGTTGCACAGATCAAGGCGCTCATCGCATCCCTGCATGAGTTTAACCCCATGATGGGTCACCGTGGCTGCCGCCTGGCCGTGACTTATCCCGAGATCGCCGCAATGCAGACCCGTGCGGTCATCAACGCGGCCATCAATGTACAGAAGAGACACCCCGAGTGGACTATGGTTCCCGAGATCATGATCCCGCTGGTAGGCGAGGTCAAGGAGCTCAAGTATGTCAAGGATGTCGTTGTCAAGGAAGCAGATGCACTCATCGCAGCATCCGGCATCAAGATGAAGTACCTTGTCGGCACCATGATCGAGATCCCCAGAGCGGCACTGACCGCCGACGAGATCGCCACCGAGGCAGAGTTCTTCTCCTTCGGCACGAACGACCTGACTCAGATGACCTTCGGCTTCAGCCGTGACGACGCCGGCAAGTTCCTCGGCGCGTACTACGACAAGAAGATCTATGAGAACGACCCGTTTGCAAGACTTGACCAGAAGGGCGTAGGCAAGCTCGTTAAGATGGCATGCCAGCTCGGCAGACAGACCCGTCCCGACCTGCATCTGGGCATCTGCGGCGAGCACGGCGGCGACCCCGGCTCTGTTGAGTTCTGCCACAAGGTCGGCCTCGACTATGTCTCCTGCAGCCCCTTCCGCGT
>CAVGBM010000124.1:0-5283 GCA_963627445.1 Oscillospiraceae bacterium
AGTGACAGCGTTTGCACCATCGTCAATCTTCGCCGTCACGCACGGCAGCTTGCCGTTGAGCCACATGCTGCTCAGGTTCGACGCATTCGTCCTGCACGGTGCGTACATGCTCAAGGACGGCGAGGCGGTCATCTTCTCCGCACCCAGCGGCACGGGCAAGTCCACGCAGGCTGAGCTCTGGCGCGCAAACCGCGGTGTTGACCTGATAAACGGCGACAGGGTGCTCATCCGCCGCATAAACGGCGGCTTCACCGCAGGCGGGATACATTTTGCCGGTACCTCCGGCATATGCGAAAATGTCACCGCACCGCTGCGCGCGATCGTCGTGCTCGGCCAGGCAAAGCAGAACACCGTGCGCCGCTGCTCAGGCTCGCAGGCGACGCACTCGCTTTTCGGCGAGAGCGCCTGCTGCGACATTGAGGGCGAACCGCTGCGGCTCGTGGGGCTGCTGTCGGATCTTATAAATTGCACCGAGGTGCTGAGGCTTGACTGCCTGCCGGATGTCTCGGCGGTCGAGGCGCTGGAAAAGTGCCTCTATGGAGAACAGTAATGGAACAAGAATATGTCGAATCGAGAATAAGCCGCCACCTGCACGCCCGTGCGGCTCGCGTGGGAATTCCGCTGTCGGGCACGTTTGAGCTCACGCCCTGCTGCAATCTGGCTTGCAAGATGTGCTATGTGCGCAAGCCGCGAGCAGAGGTCGAGGCCGAGGGCGGACTCATGAGTGCCGAGCAGTGGATAGCGCTTGCGCAAAAGTGCCACGAAAGCGGTATGCTGTACCTGCTTTTGACCGGCGGCGAGCCGCTAACGCACCCGCAGTTTCGCGAAATTTACACGGGCATGCGGAAGCTGGGCTTCGTCGTGTCGATAAACACCAACGGTACGCTCATCGACGACGAGATGATACGCTTTTTTGCCGCCGACCCACCGGCGAGGGTGAACATGACGCTGTACGGCGCGAGCCGCGAGACCTACGCGAGTCTGTGCGGTGTTCCCGAGGCGTACGACAAGGCCATGTATGCGCTTAGGGGCATGCGCCGCGAGGGCATAACCGTCAAGGTAAATTACAGCGCAACGCGCTATAACTGCGGCGATATGGCCGGTATCCTGAGCGCCGCAAGGGAAAACGACTGCAATATTCAGATCGCAAGCTACATGTTCCCGCCGCTCAGGCGCGACGGAAGCTCGATCGGTGAAAACGACCGCATGACCGCCGAGGAGGACGCTGCGTTCTCCGTTGAGTGCGAGCGCTGCCGCCTGCCGGAGGAGAAATTCAAGGAGCGCTGCAGAGCGCGCGTTGCGCGAAGCGGCGGAACGATAGATGAGGAGTGCTTCGACGCACCGACTGAGCATATCCGCTGCCGCGCGGGCTCCACTGCGTTTTGGGTCAATTGGAACGGAGATATATCCCTGCGCGGCATGATACCGCGGGTGTCGGCGAACGTTAAAACGACCGAGTTTAACGAGGCGTGGCAGCGGGTGCGCGAGGACACGGCGAAGATACTCATGCCCGCAAAATGCACCGCCTGCGCCGATCGCGAGGTGTGCATGGTGTGCGCCGCATCCTGCTATTGCGAGACCGGCGGCTTCGAGAAAGCGCCGGAGTACCTGTGCCGAAGAACGCGGGCACTGATAAAAGAAAGCGAAAAGGCCATTGCCGAGGAGGACGAAAATGAAAACCAACCCTGAATTTATAGCCAGAGACATCGCCGGTGAGCTGGTGCTAGTGCCGGTCGGCACGGCGGCGAAGGACTTCAGCGGCCTTGTGACCTGCAACGAGGTCGGGGCGTTCATATGGAAAACGCTCGAAAAGGGCGCGACAATGGACGAGCTCGTCGCCGCGATACTCGACGAGTTCGAGGCCGACGAGCACACCGCGCGCAGTGATGCCGAGGAGTTTGTCGCAAAGCTCAAGGAGATAAACGCAGTAGAATAAAGCTTAAACCCTCCGGCTTGGCCGGAGGGTTTACTTATTCATTATAGTATGAGTTGTCGCGGTGCACGACGGTGTGCAGCTTAATAAGCCACGGGCGCACCGTGACGAGGTGCCGCCAGGGGCCCGCGTAGAAATTCCACAGCGCGTCGCCGGGCTTAATGTCCCTGCCGTCACGGTCGATGTGCGTAACGATGGCGAACACCTGCGCGGGCGCGATGGGGCCTTCGATGCGCTGCTGGCTGTCGCCGAGCATGTACAGGCCGCTGTCGTCGATACGGCACACGCGATGAAGGATGTACTGCCCGTTTGCGCGCTGGAAAAACGCAATGTCGCCGACGCGCACTTCGCGGTCGGGCGCTTTGAAGAACACCGTGTCGCGCTCGTTGCGCAAAAACGGGTACATGCTGCGTCCGCTGACCTTGACGCTGACCTCGTGGCCGCTTTCGACAAGCTCGCGCAGCACGGATATGTATTCAAATGTGTCTATCTTGCGCATGGATAACACCTCTCATTACGGTCATTATAATAAAAACCGGAGGCATTTTCAATAGAAAAGCCCTATACTAGGCATTTACATTTATGGAATTAGGCAGAACGGATAACCAGTTATCGAAATTGTTACAAACTTCGACAAAACTAGACACAAAGTATGGTAAAATTAACGAAATAATTATCCGTTTTGGCCTTGCATTGTGTGTATATATATGTTAATATAGCTTTACATAACAATGGCGGCAATAGCGAGATTACATATGAAAAATTCGGTAAAGAAAACATGGAATGTAATATCCACCATTTTGGTGGTGATAGTGGTCGTCATAGCCCTGCTGCTCGTCGGCGCGAGAGTGTTCGGCCTGCAGGTGTATGCGGTGCTGTCGGGCTCCATGGAGCCGACTTATCATGTGGGCTCGATCATATATGTTAAGCCCGTCGACCCGAGCGAGATAAAGGTCGGCGACCCGATAACCTTCGTCATGAACGAACAGCTCACCGTCGCGACCCACCGTGTCGTGCGAATTGACACGGAGAACAGGGAGTTCTACACGAAGGGCGACGCAAACGATGACCCCGACGCTGCGCCCGTGCATTTTAACAATCTCCTGGGCAAGCCGGTGTTCACAATACCGTACCTCGGCTATGTGTCGAGCTATGTGCAGTCGCCGCCGGGGCTTTACTATGCCGTGGGTGCGGGCGTGTTGCTTTTGGCGCTTGCTTTTTTGCCGGACATGCTTTCCGGCGACAAAAAGGAAAAGCGGAAAAATTAGTTCAATATAGGGCAGATCCCTTTTTGAAAATATGTAGGAATTTTTATTTGATCGAAAGGAGACAATCAAATGAAGAAAAAACTCACAACCGTATTGGCGATCGTTTTGGTCGTCGCCCTGTCAGTCGCAGGTACATACGCATACCTGACAGATACGACCGGTCCTATAGTCAATACATTCACTGTGGGCAATGTCAGCATCGACCTTACCGAGACCCCCCGCGATTACAAGATGGTTCCCGGCGCTGAGCTGGATAAGGACCCGACGGTTACCGTTACGGCAGATTCCGAGGATAGCTATGTCTTCGTCAAGGTCGAGAAGTCAAATAATTTTGACCGCTTCATGACCTATACGATGGCAGACGGCTGGACTCAACTTAAAGACGCAGATGGCGTTGAGGTACCCGGCGTATTTTACCGCGTGCACTCATCTGTCGCTACCGACACTATCTATCATGTGCTGAGCGGCGACAGTGTCAAAGTTAGGGACGATGTCACCAAGGATATGATGGATGCCATCGAAGAGGGAGAAGCAGGTAACCCCACTCTGACCTTCACTGCATATGCATGCCAGTCCGCAGGCTTTGACACTGCTGCTGCAGCATGGGCTGAGATCAGCAATTAATTACATCACATAGTTTGTAATTTAAAATTTATAAAAAAGTAATAAGGGAAAGGACTTTTAAAACATGAAAAAGAAAATTCTCTCAATCGCACTCGTGGTTGCTATGATAGCAGTCATAGCAGCAGGCTCTCTCGCGTATTTCACCGACACTCAGGCTGCAAAGAACACCTTCACCGTAGGTAATGTTCATATTAAGCTCCTTGAGTCCAGCCTGCATCGTGAAAATGCTGGCATTGCAAACGGCGCTACCTCTGACTCCGAGCTGTGGTCTGACGTTGCAAAGGAAGGCACCGGCAACACCAACAAGTACAAGGCCGGCGATACCTTCTACACCGATGCACAGATCGAGGCTGATGCAGCTCAGTACACCTGCGATAATGTTAAGCTCAACCCGGGTCAGTCCTACCACAAGATGCCCTATGTCAAGAACACCGGTGCTAACGATGCTTACATCCGCATCCGCGTTATGATTCCTGCTGATCTTGACACTGCGGTTCTGAACAGCAGCATGTACACTTCAACCGCTTTGAATAACCGCGAGTTCACCATGGCTTATGATGACAGCGCTTCCGTGGTTCGTGAAGGCATCAAGTACAATGTTTACACCTTTACCCGCACCGAAGCACTTGCTCCCAATGAGATGACCTACTGGAATGTTTGGGGCACCATCCACATGGACGCAGATGTCACCAATGAGGAGATCGCAGGTCTCTTCGGCGAAGGCAAGGCATATGCAGATGGCGTATTCCCCGTCCTCGTTGAGGCTGACGCAATTCAGGCTGACGGCTTTGCAGATGTAACTGCAGCATTTGCAGCATTCGACGCACAGGGCAAATAATTTGCCAGTCAATAATCACAACGCACAATACTAACCCCAAACCCTGCGGTCAAATTTGGCCGCAGGGTGTCGGTGGATTTAGAACATTGGGCGCTCCACCGAATATTGCCCGCAATACGCAGTGAATTCTGCGCATATGGAGGTTTAACCTTGAAAAACACAAAGACAAAGATCATAGTCTTGGCTTTGGCGGTTGCCCTCGTGGCCGTTTGCGCCATGGGTACCGTGGCATTTTTCACCGACCGCAGCACAGCGACGAATGTCATCACGACAGGCAGCGTTGATATCGAGCTGCTGGAGACCGCCGTCAAGGACGGCGAGGTCGTCCCGTTCGAGGATGTCTCCGGCGCTATGCCCGGCGATGTGATTTCCAAGATCGTTGAAGTCAAGAATACAGGCAAAAGCGATGCATACATCCGCATAAGCCTGGAAAAGGCTATCACCCTGGCCGAAGGTCTTGAGGGTGAGGTCGACCTGTCCCTGGCCAAGCTCGATATCAATACCGAGAAGTGGACCGAGGCAGACGGCTATTATTACTACAACGAGGCTCTCAAGCCCGGTGAGACCACCGCACCCCTGTTCACTGCCGTCACTCTCGACGAGCAGATGGGCAATCTCTA
>CAVGBM010000125.1:0-43456 GCA_963627445.1 Oscillospiraceae bacterium
GAGTGCCTGAAGCGCAATGTCGCATATGTTCCCGGCGACGGCTTCTTCCCCGATGCAGGTCACAACAACTGCATCCGCCTGAACTACTCCTGCATGCCCGAAGACAAGATCGAGAAGGGCATGACCATCCTCGGCGAGGTCATCAAAGAGTACATCAAGAAGTAATTTCTTAATACCCCAAACAGGTCAGACTTTTGTCTGACCTGTTTCTTTTCTTAAGTTGGCGTGAGCCGCCCCCTATCGTCTGTCAGTGTGCCCTTTCGGTGCTTTTCGCCTTTTTTCGTCTTGCCGGGCACAAAGCCCGACCGCACCAAAAGAAAGCCGAAAATCCCTCGAAAAACACTACTGACAGATGCTGTACAGTTTTGCCGGAAATGGCTCCGACGCAACATGAGCGGAAAGCTGCTCGTCAAAACCGATAGTGTTCGGCTCCCGTCAACTTATGCATAAAAATCAGAAAAGTTTAGACACTTTAAAGAAAAATGTTGCAAAATTCGGGCTGATGATATATTATTAACACAGTCAACAAGACTGCGCCCCCCCGCAGTCCGCTCCCGAGACCCACAAGGTCTCGGGAGCAACCTTTTTCCTTGTAAAAGATAATGCGTTGTGTTAGAATATGCTCATCTTTTAAAACAAAAGGAGTAATACCATGGAAATAGGAATCAAGGGCAGAGCAGAGACTGTCGTTAACCACGAGAACACCGCAAAGTTCGTCGGCTCCGGCGAGCTTGAGGTATTTGCCACCCCGCAGATGATCGCGCTTATGGAGCAGGCAGCAGCCTCCTCCGTTGCGGGTGAGCTTGAGGAGGGTCAGGGCACCGTCGGTACTCTTTTGAATGTCAGCCACGATGCCGCCACCCCGCTCGGCATGAAGGTCTGGGCTGAGACCGAGCTTGTTGAGATCGACCGCCGCAGACTCGTTTTCGATGTCAAGGCATACGACGAGTGCGGCCTCATCGGCCAGGGCAAGCACGAGCGATTCATCATCCAGAACGACAAGTTCCTTGCCAAGGTCAACGCAAAGGGTGCAAAGTAAATGAAGAAGTTCATAGTTCTCATCGGCAACTACGGCTCGGGCAAGACCGAGATCGCCATAAATCTTGCCGTGAACTCAGCTGCAAAGGGGCTCAACACGCTGGTCGTCGACCTGGACAAGGTCAATGACTATTTCCGCATGTCCGACCGTGTCGACCTTTTGAAGGAAAACCATGTTAACCTCGTTTCCCCGACCTTTGCAAGTCAGGGCGTAACGCCCAGCAACATGTCCGCCGCCGTCGCCTCGGCCTTTGCCGGCGACTGGGATCTGTGCATCTTCGATGTAGGCGGCGACGCAGCGGGCGCAATGTCGCTCGGCCGCTATCACCCCGATTTTGCAGCGCTCGAGCCGGGTCAGCTTGAGGTGTACGACATTGTCAATGTGTTCCGCCCCATGTCCGAGAGCCCCGAGAAGATCATAAAGCTCAAGGAGGAGATGGAGGGCTTTGCCCGCCTTGAGGTCACCGGCTTTGTCAACAACTCAAACCTTCTCAACTATGCCAGCGCCAACGATATCCGCGCGGGCTACGATGTGCTCAAGGCTACCAGCGAGATGACGGGCATCCCCGTTGCCCACACCACCGGCAGAAAGAAATTCATCGAGGAGTTTCTTGTCGACGGCAGGGACGAAAAGTATATCGGCGAGCCCATCGGACTTGAGACCTATATGCACAGGTCCTGGGAAGCGTTCACGAACCTCGGTTTATAAAAGAAAAATCCGTAATGTCAGTTGACATTACGGATTTTTTCAGCCCTCCATGATGTGGAGCGAGCGAAGCTCTCGGTTTTCAATGTGGCTTTGCACATCGAATGCGTGCGGCTCAAGGTAATCCCAGCTGCCGCAGGTGAGCTTTTGTGCACGCAGCTCGGCAACAACCTGCGTGCAAATATCCTCGATTACCTCCGCCTTGAGCTTTGCACCGTCATCGGTGTTCTCGGCGGTGAGCAGAAACTCCAGCGCATCGGCGAGATCGCCGAGTCTCGGCAGATCCCGCATCGCTCTCAGCAGCCATTTGTAGTACGGCGCGTGGCGGCGGTTCAGCAGAAACACGCACTCGGCGGCGTTTTTCACAAATTCGTTCAGCGCAAGCATCGCAGCGCCCGGCTCGTTGTGCCCAAGGCAGCGTGAATAGTTGTACTGCCCCGACTGCGCCATGAAGATGAGCCGTGCGGCAAGCTTTTTGCGCCGCACATCCTCGGGCATGCCGTTTGCGATCTCGCCTCGAATGCGGCTGAACTCGCCCAAATCGTCACGGAACACCTCGCCGTTCACCGCCTCGGCAAACGCCGTCGACGGTGTGTACAGCCAGTCCTGCCAAACGCTTGGTGCGCCCGCCGAACCGATGGTCTGGCGGTAAAAATCGCTTATGCGCATAACGCCCGTGCCAGACGAGCCGAGGGCGGAGCGCTCCGTTTCGTCTGCGCCGACGAGCTCACGGTAGGCGCGGCTGAGCGCTATGCCGATTTTCGCGTCGTCCTCATCGGTCAAAAACAGGCAAAAGCCCTTGGCAAAATCGTGATCGCGTGAGATAATGTCGTCATAGCCGAAGCACTGCGAGCCGCGGCCGACGAGCCCAACGGCGATGCGCCCTTCGTATTCGGGGAAGCGCTCGTGCAGCATCTGTGCGCCGCACTCGGTGTATAGTTTTTTAGCTTCCGAAAGTCCGTTCATAGCTTGTACCCAAAATGCTCAAAGGTCGGCAGACACTTTGAGACGGTGAAATCATAGTAGCCGTCGTGCGGCAGGGTGGGGGAGTGCAGGTTGTCATACGCCAAGCTCAGCGCTTTTGCGATGTCCGCCTCACGCCCCATGCGCTCGTAGAGCTCTGCGAGGTTGCAGTAGGTCACGGCAAGCTCGTTCTGCGGCGTGTCGCAGTGGGCGATAACGCCCAGTGCTTTCATGTAGTAGCCCTCGGCGGTGTCGTACTCGCCGATGTCCGCATACGACAGCGCCATGTTGTTGTACAGCCCGCCGAAGCGGTAGTCCAGCGGGTCGAGCGTCTGCGAATAAACCCGACATGCCTGCACGAACATGGGTATCGATTGCTCGGCCATGCCGTAGGCCTTGAGAGTGGTCGCGGCATTTAAAATTATCGTTGCGCCCGATACCGTCGAGCCCAAGCGGTGCTCGTAAATGAGCTCCAGCCCACGCTCCACCGCAGTCATTGCAGCGGTTTTATCGCCCGTGCGGCGGTGAAAGCCCATGAGCTCACTTTGCAGCGTAAGCTCGGCTCGCCAGTCGCCGACCTCCTGCGCTTGTTGACACCAGCGGTCGAGATATGCGCCCGAGGCGGCATCGTCGCCGGAGTATAAAAGCTCATCCAGCCCCGCTATGATGCTTTTCGTGTCGAGACTTTGCGCACACGGTGCCGTGTCCGGCACTCCCGTGTACATGGAAGCGTCAAAGCAGCAGGCAGCTTCGTTATACGACATAAAAATCAACCTCACTTCGCTATAATCTTATCATCAAACACCATCCAAAACAGTAGCAAATTCTACACCTACGACCGATAAGGAGCCTATCTTGAAAAAACTGCTTTCCGTTGTGACCGCGATCGCGGTCGCCCTTGCGCTGCTCACGGGAGCTGTCGCCGTGCCGACGCTCGTGCGCCCGATCTACTATGCCCACATCACAGCTCTTGACCTGCCGGAGAAAAGCGGCATGACGCAGGAGGAGATAATCGATGCCTACGACGAGGTGCTCGACTACTGCACCGGCGTGACCGATGAATTTTCCGCGGGCATTCTGCCGTTTTCCCCCGAGGGGGCAGACCATTTTAAGGACTGCCGCCAGCTGTTTCTGCTCGACTACTGGCTCTTTGCGGCATCCATGGCGGCGCTTGCGGCGGTCATAGTCTACGCCCGAAAGCATAAGCTGCACAGGTTTTTAAACCGCGGCCCCGCATTCTGGGGCGCAACGGGACTTTCGGCGGCGCTGCTCATCGTCGGCACTGCCGCCGCGACGAATTTTGACAAGGCCTTCACGCTTTTCCACACGCTGTTTTTCCCCGGCAAGGACAATTGGGTGCTGTACGCCAATGTCGACCCAATCATCAGAATTATGCCCGAGGAGTTTTTCCGCAACTGCGCCATTGTCATTTTGGGCATCATCGTTGTGGTGACGATAGTGATCATATTGGCCGATATGAAAAATAGCACTTGACTTTACATGAAAACTGAATTATAATATGCAAGCTGATTAGTCGGCAAATTGCATATTATTTTACTCGGAGAAGTCGCGTAGTCCGGCCGAGCGCGCACGATTGGAAATCGTGTATACCCCATAAGGGTATCGAGGGTTCGAATCCCTCCTTCTCCGCCAAGAAAAAAGCCAAGTCGAAAGACTTGGCTTTTTTCAACTAAGTGTGCCTTACGGCACGATAAGCACACCTTCGGTGCGTGAAGCGATGCTGCGCATCGTGAAGTGCCTGCGGGCGTGAGTGGCACACTTAACTTCACATTGCGTAAGCGCAATACTTCACAGCGGCACCGCCGCTGCTTCACTTGGCGAAGCCAAACTTCACTAAATATTGACACTGGGTTTGATTTGCTGCATAATCGATCTAAACGGAGGTGCCATTATGTCAGACAGTAAGTTGAGAACTCAATCCATGGATTTCGCTGTATCTATTATCACACTCGTGAAAAAGCTAAAGGAAAAGCGGGAGTCCATTATTTCCAATCAGGTCGGCAGGAGCGGCACATCGATCGGTGCTAATATCCGTGAAGCGCAGTATGCCCATGGCGAGGCAGACTTTATTGCTAAACTGCAAATTGCCCTCAAAGAAGCAAATGAGACAGGGTATTGGCTGGAGCTGCTGTTCAAAACAGGATATATAACGGCAGAGGAATACAAAGCTCTCGACACCGCTTGTACAAGCATTCGTGTTATGCTTATTTCTTCCATCAATACGGTGAGGGAGAATAATAAACTAAACGGGTAAAACTCCCCCACCACTACGGAGGCACACAATGTACTCATTTTTGCTTGCGCTGATATACATCGCATTTATAAGTCTCGGGCTGCCGGACTCACTGCTGGGCTCGGGATGGCCGGTCATGTATGCCGAGCTCGGTGTGCCGGTGTCGTTTATGGGCATCGTGACGATGGTCATTTCCGGCGGCACGATAGTATCGAGCCTGCTATCAGACAGACTGACCCGAAGGCTCGGCACGGGCATCGTGACGGTCACGAGCGTGTTTCTCACGGTCATCGCACTGTTCGGCTTCTCAATTTCAAAAAGCTTCTGGATGCTCATCGCCTTTGCCGTGCCCTACGGACTGGGTGCGGGGGCGATAGACGCAGCGCTCAATAACTACATCGCACTGCACTACAAGGCAAAGCACATGAGCTGGCTGCACTGCTTTTGGGGCGTCGGCACCATCGTCAGCCCCTTCGTCATGAGCTATGCGCTGGCGCACGGAACATGGGGCGGCGGCTACCGCATCGTGGGCTTCATCCAGCTCGGCATCGCCCTGCTTTTGCTCGTCACGCTGCCTGTGTGGAAGGTCAACAAGTCAAGCGCCGAAGTGTCCGGCAAGAGCCTTGGGCTGCTCGGTGCGCTGAAGATAAAGGGCGTGCCGTGCCTTCTGCTCGGCTTTTTCGCCTACTGCGCCGCCGAGGCGACCGCCATGCAGTGGGCGAGCACCTATTTTGCTGAGGTCAGGGGCATCGTGGCTGACCGAGCCGCAGGCTTTGCCGCACTTTTCTACATCGGCATCACCGCAGGCAGATTTCTAAGCGGCTTTGTCACCGACAAGCTCGGCGACCGCCGGATGATACGCCTCGGCACGGGTGTGCTCATCTGCGGCATTGCGGCGCTGTTTATCCCCACGCAGTCGTACACCGTCGCGTTTATTGCCTTTCTCGTCATCGGCTTTGGCTGCGCGCCCATTTACCCCTGCATCATCCACTCCACACCGGCAAACTTCGGAGCCGAGAACTCCGGTGCTATCATCGGCATCCAAATGGCGAGCGCCTATGTCGGCTCGACCTTCATCCCGCCGTTGTTCGGCCTGCTCGGCAACGCAGTTTCATTTGCGATAATGCCGCTGTACCTGCTCGTTTTCATCGCCCTGATGATAACCATGATCGAAAAGACCTTCCGCAGCACGGGCAATTGAATTTCAGGAAAAGACCTCGTGGTAATATTATCACGAGGTTTTTTCTTGGCATTTTGTTGATTTAAGCCAAAACGACTGCTACAATATAGTGTGTCGAAGCGGTTAATAAAGGAGAAACAATGGCATCGAGTAAAGAGTTTTTGGACTTCGTTTTGGAACAGCTGTCGGAGCTTGACGGGATAAGCTACCATGCGATGATGGGCGAGTTTATCATTTACCACAAGGGCAAGATACCCGGCGGGATATACGACGACCGCTTGCTCGTTAAGCCTGTGAAGACTGCGGTAGAGTATATGCCGGAGGCTTCATTCGAGCTTCCGTATGACGGCGGCAGCAAGATGCTGCTCGTGACGGAGCTTGAGGACAAGGACTTTCTTGCGGGGCTGTTTAACGCCATGTACGACGAGCTGCCGGAGCGCAAAAGGAGATAAGATGTACAAGCTTTTGATAATCGAGGACGACGAGGGCATAGCGCAGGGCATAGCCGCCTGTGCCCAGAGCTGGGGCATGCAGCCGCAGTGCGTGCGGGATTTCCGCAATGTCATGGCGGAGTTTGCAAGCTTCGAGCCGCACCTTGTGCTGCTTGATATATCCTTGCCGTTCATGAGCGGCTACTACTGGTGTCAGGAGATACGCCGAGTAAGCAGCGTGCCCGTCATTTTCATATCCTCGGCCGCCGATAACATGAACATCATCATGGCCATGAACATGGGAGCCGACGACTTTATCGCCAAGCCCTTTGACCAGAGCGTGCTCATCGCCAAGGTGCAGGCGATACTCCGCCGAGCCTACGATTTCGGCGCATCCGCACCCGTGCTCGAGCACATGGGCGCACTTTTAAACACCGGCGACAACAGCCTGAGCTACAACGGCGAGCGGGTGGAGCTATCGAAAAACGAGTACCGCATCCTGCTCACGCTCATGCAGAACAAGGGCAAGGTCGTCAGCCGTGAAAAGCTCATGGAGGCGCTGTGGGAAACCGACAGCTTCGTTGACGAAAACACGCTGACGGTGAATGTCGGCAGACTGCGAAAAAAGCTCGATGCAGCAGGGCTTAAGGATTTTATCGGCACAAAATTCGGCGTGGGCTATATAGTCGGGTGAAGGCATGAGATATCTTGCATCATATATAAAACAGCATAGACTTGCACTTTTGGCGTTCGTGCTGTGCGCGGCACTTTATGCGGTGACATTTGTGTTCTACCGCTTTCCGCCGGAGGCGATCGCATACCCCACGGCGCTGTGCCTGGTGCTGCTATTATCCTTCGCTGCGGCGGATATCGCAAAGACGAAGAAAAAGTACGCCGAGCTTGAGCGGATAAAGGGCTTTGACGCAAAGCTTGCCGACACCTTCCCCGAGGCGGGCGGCATTATAGAGCGTGACTATCAGGAGATCATCCTTCTCATGCGTGAGCAGCACGAGGCAGCAGAGCAAAAGTCCGAGCAAAGCCTGCGTGAGATGATGGATTACTACACCGTGTGGGTGCATCAGATAAAAACGCCCATTGCGTCCATGCGCCTTGCGCTGCAAAATGTCGACACCGCCCAGTCACGGCAACTTCTGTCCGAGCTCGGGCGCATAGAGCGCTATGTCGAGATGGTACTGACATTTCTGCGTCTCGGCTCCGACTCGACCGATTATGTCATAAAAGAGCACGAGCTTGATGATATAGTCAGGGGAGCGGTCAAGAAGCTTGCAGGCGACTTTATAAATAAGCGCATCAAGCTTGAGTACACCGAGCTCAACGCAACGGTGCTCACGGACGAAAAGTGGCTGGCATTCGTTATCGAGCAGGTGCTGTCAAACGCACTCAAGTATACGCCCGAGGGCACGGTTTCCGTGTATCTTGAGAGCCCCAAGACCCTGTGCATCCGTGACACCGGCATCGGCATTGCGCCCGAGGATCTGCCGAGGGTGTTTGAAAACGGCTACACCGGCTATAACGGCCGCAGCGACAAGAAGGCAAGCGGCATCGGCCTGTACCTGTGCAGGCGCATATGCGACAAGCTCGGCCACACGATAAGCGCCGAGTCCAAGGCGGGCGAGGGGACGGTCATACGCATCGGCCTTGACAAGAAAAAGCTTGAGATCGAATGATTGTGACAAAAGCGTAAGATTTGAAAGGGAAATTGTAAGCTTATTCGATGGAGCTGCGGTTTCCCTTTTGCTATATTATTATCAGAAACTCAAACGGAGGTTTTTGAAATGAGCTTACTCGAAGTAAAAGGGATCAAGAAGATCTACAAAACACGCTTTGGCTCGAATGCGGTCGAGGCTTTGAAAAATGTCAATTTCAGCGTCGAGGAGGGCGAGTACATCGCCATCATGGGCGAATCCGGCTCGGGCAAAACGACGCTTTTAAATATCCTTGCGGCGCTTGACAAGCCCACGGCGGGCTCTGTCCTGCTCGACGGCAAGGAGCTTGCGAATATCAAGGAATCGGCGGTAGCGCAGTTCAGGCGTGATAACCTCGGCTTCGTGTTCCAGGAGTTTAATCTGCTTGATAACTTCACCGTTGAGGACAACATCTTCCTGCCGCTGGTGCTGGCGGGCAAGACCTATGACGAGATGCACAGCCGCATCGTCCCCATCGCAAAGGAGCTCGGCATCGCAGAGCTTTTGAAGAAGTACCCCTACGAGATATCCGGCGGCCAGAAGCAGCGTGCCGCCGTTGCAAGAGCGCTCATTACCAGCCCCCGCATCATCCTCGCCGACGAGCCGACCGGTGCGCTCGACTCCAAGGCAACGGACGAGCTGCTGAGGCTATTTGGTGAGATAAACCGCTCCGGCCAGACCATCCTCATGGTCACGCACTCTGTCAAGGCCGCAAGCCACGCCTCCCGTGTGCTGTTTATAAAGGACGGCGAGGTGTTCCATCAGATCTACCGCGGCGAAAGCAGCGATGAGCAGCTTTATCAGAAGATATCCGATACCCTTACTATGCTGGCGACAGGCGGTGAGCAGGCATGAAGGCACTGTTCTATCCCCGCCTTGCGTGGACGGGCATCAAAAATAACCGCCGCCTGTACCTGCCGTATATCCTCACCTGCGTCGGCATGGTCGCAATGTTCTACATCATGCTTTCGCTGTCAACAGGCGAATTCTTAGACAACATGCGAGGCGGCACGACCCTCGGCAGTGTGCTCGGCCTCGGAGCGGGCGTCATCGGCTTTTTCGCCGTGCTGTTCTTGTTTTATACGAACTCTTTCCTCATCCGCAGAAGGAAAAAGGAGTTCGGCCTTTATAACATCCTCGGCATGGGCAAGCGCAACATCGCAAGGGTGCTTCTGAGCGAAACGTTCATCCTTGCGGCCGTGTCGCTGGTGTTCGGACTCATCCTCGGCGTTGCGCTCTCGAAGCTTGCCGAGCTCGGCCTTGCGTACTTCGTCGAGTCCGACGCAGGCTATAACTTCACCGTTTACCCGACGGCAATGGGCTACACCGCTCTGCTGTTTGCCTGCATATTCCTCCTGCTGTACATCAAATCCATAAGCCAGGTCGGACTGTCAAACCCCGTCGAGCTTCTGCGCAGCGAAAGCGTCGGCGAAAAGCCGCCCAAGGCAAACTGGGTGTTCGGCATCCTCGGCCTTGTCATCCTCGCAGCGGCCTACTACATTTCCGTCACCATCGAGCAGCCCGTTGCCGCCCTCGGCTGGTTCTTCGTTGCGGTCGTCATGGTCATTGCGGCGACCTACCTGCTTTTTATCGCAGGCTCGGTGCTCCTGTGCCGTATTTTGCAGAAAAACAAGCACTATTACTATAAGCCTGACCACTTCGTCTCCGTGTCCTCGATGGTCTACCGCATGAAGCGCAACGGAGCGGGACTTGCCTCCATCTGCATCCTCATCACCATGGTGCTCGTCATGATCGCAAGCTCCTCGTGCCTGTACTTCGGCAAGGAGGATGTCCTCAGATCGCAGTATCCGCACGACTTCAATTTCAACATGGACTTCGGTTCTCTTGAGGAAGTGACGCAGGAGAATATCGACAAAACGAAGGCAGGGATAGATGCCTTCATGGACAAAAACGGAGGCATAACAGACTGCGCTTACGGCAAGGTCGAAAAAGTGCTCGGAGAACTTAATGGCGGCGTTTTCTGCATGGGCACGGATGTCTACGATCCCGATCGAGCGGCATATCTGTGCATTGTAGACCTTGCCGATTATAATCGAAACACCGGCAGCAGCTTAAGCCTTTCTGACGGCGAAGCGCTTGTGTTCACCAACGGCGCTTCCTGCGAATACGACATCTTCAAAATTGACGGCGACAGGGAATACAAGGTCGTAAAGACCGACGGAACCTACGATTTTGTCCATGACACGACCATGTCGGCGGTCGATCATATATACCTCGTTGTGTCCGATTTTTACTCGGAGGCAAAGGAACTTTCACAGATGTCAAAGCAAAAGGGCACTTCAGTACCTATTGTAAAGTGGCAGTATCAGTTTGACAGCCCCGCAGATTACGATCAACAGTCGGAAATGACGAACGAACTGCTCAACGAAATAAGTGAAGTGTTTTTTGCCGCCTCCGAAACAGGCTATGAGATGGCCTCAGGCGGCTACAGCCTCGGAAGTCTCGCAGCGGCAAGGGACGACTTCTACGGCACATTCGGCGGGCTGTTCTTCCTTGGCATCATGCTCAGCATCGTATTCATCCTCGCCGCCGTCCTCATCATCTACTACAAGCAGATATCCGAGGGCTACGAGGATCAGTCGAGATTTGAGATAATGCAGAAGGTCGGCATGACCAAAAAAGACATCCGCAAGAGCATAAACTCGCAGCTGCTCACGGTGTTTTTACTGCCGCTACTGTTTGCGATGCTCCACCTCGGATTTGCCTTCCCGATGATAAACAAGCTTCTTTTGCTCTTCGGCCTTAATAACCTCGGTCTGCTGCTTCTGACGGCGGCGATAAGCGCACTGGTTTTCGCCCTGTTTTACATTATCGTATACCGTGTTACCTCGAACGCATATTACTCCATCGTCAGCGGCGCAAAAGAGTGATTTATACACAATCTTGCCCGATGTCAAAAAAACGACATCGGGTCATTTTACTACATGGAAATTTGCCCCAATATAGTTACAAAAAACGAGCAATTATCAAAAAATGATTAAAATTAGCACCTATAAAATAATTGATTTTACCCAAAATGTGTGTTATACTCTTAGCGATGTTGTGTAAACAGCTGCTTTTCATCTCGTAAACGTTGGGGGCGTCGGTCGAGGAGGACCGGGGCGTCATCGTGAAATAAAGAATTACATTTTTAGAAAGGATGTATTAAATGAACGAAAAGTATGCACCTCTATTTACCCCGTTCAAGATCGGCAATGTAGAGATCAAGAACCGCATTGTCCAGTGTTCCATGGGCGGCACTTCCCTGTTTGGCTGGCTCGAGCCCTGCCACTTCGATAAGGAAGCTGCTTACTTCCTGCTCCAGAGAGCCCAGAAGGGCGTTGGCCTTATCCTCCCCGGCATGCAGTGTGTCCGTGACACCATGGGTATGCCCGGCCGTCATTGGCTGTACCAGAACAAGAGAATGTTCAAGCAGCTCAAGGAGTACATGGTCGAGTTCCATAAGACCGGCGCAAAGCTCTTCATCCAGCTGGCCGGCGGCTTTGGCCGTTCCATGGCAGTTACCCCCTGGATGGTAGTTCTGGCAAAGAACGACCTCCTGAACAAGCTCGCAAGCCCCGTAGTCGACGTTCAGTACGCCTGCGCATCAGCTTCCGAGACTCCTAACCGTTGGGCAGAGGAGCTCACCTCCCGTCCCATGACCGTTAAGGAGATCCACGAGATGGTCGACGCTTTCGGTAAGACCGCAAAGCTCCTCCGCGACGCCGGTGTTGACGGTGTTGAGATCCACGCCGTTCACGAAGGTTACCTGCTTGACCAGTTCACCATGAAGAATTGGAACCATCGTACCGACGAGTACGGCGGCTCTTTCGAAAACAGATATCGCTTCCCCGTTGAAGTCGTTCAGTGCATCAAGAGATACGCCGGCGAAGACTTCCCCGTATCCCTGCGTTACTCCGCAGTTTCCTACTGCGCTGGCTGGGGCAAGGGCATCGTTCCCGCAGCTATCGGCAAGATCCCCGAGTTCGGCCGTGACATGGAAGAGTCCGAGAAGGCTATCAAGTACCTCGGCGACATGGGTTACGACTTCTTCAACACCGATAACGGTACTTACGACTCCTGGTACTGGGCACATCCGCCTCAGTACATGCCCGACAACTGCAACCTCGAAGATGTTGAGCATGTCAAGAAGTTCACCGATAAGCCCGTTGCATGCGCAGGCCGTATGACTCCGGAGAAGGCTGCAGAAGAGATCGCTGCCGGCCGTCTGGACGCAGTTGCTATCGCTCGTCAGAACCTCTGTGACCCCGACTGGATCCTCAAGATCCTCGACGGCAAGGAAGACGAGATCCGTCCCTGCATCCGCTGCCACAATGGCTGCTTCAACTTTGCTAAGTACAGAGGCACCGCTAACATCCAGGCTCTCGAGGACTCCCTCCACCTGGGCCGCTGCGCACTGTATCCCCCCACAATGCAGCACAACCGTTACAAGATCATCCCCACCAAGAACCCCAAGAAGGTTGCTATCATCGGCGCCGGCATCGGCGGCTGCGAGGCAGCTCTGGTTCTGAAGCAGCGCGGACACAATCCTGTTGTCTTCGAGAAGACCGACCGCATCGGCGGCCTGTTCCTCACCGCTTCCGCAATGACCTTCAAAGAGAACGACAAGAAGCTCCTTGAGTGGTACGAGAACGAAGTTAAGAAGGCCGGCATCGAGTTCCGCTTCAACACCGAGATCAACGACTTGGGCGTCATCGCTCGCCAGTTTGACGAAATCATCGTCGCTACCGGCGCTGTCCCCAGAAAGATGGCTATCCCCGGCTTCGAGAAGTGCATGACCTTCACGGATCTGCTCCGCGACAAGAAGCCCACCGGCGACAAGATCGTATTCTTCGGCGGCGGCCAGTCCGCTTGCGAGGCTGCATACGACATGGTTCTTGCCGGCAAGCACCCCATCATCGTAGAGTTCGCAAAGGACCTCGTTCCTGCACAGAACGTCTGCCTGTCCAACGCTTCCTTCCTGCGTGATGTCCTCGAGTTCCATCAGGTTCCCACCTACCTCGAGCACACCATCCGTGAGATCAAGGACAAGACCGTCGTTATCGCTTCCAAGGACGGCAAGAATGTATTCGAGGTCGAGTACGACAACATCGTAAACGGCATCGGCTTCGTTCCCGCTCCCGTAGGCGGCAAGGGTGCAAACATCCACCGCGTCGGCGACTGTGTCACCATCGGCAACCTGCGTACCGCTATCTGGCGTGCATGGGATGTCTGCATGAAGATCTAATCTTTTGCAAGGCACAGCAAACTAAAAATTTAAACAGGTGCGGAGAAATCCGCACCTGTTTTCTTTTCTTCTTTATGCGTATATAAAAAACGAGAGCGTCAACAGACGCTCTCATTTTTCTTAACTTAATCAGTAAGTCCAGGGCTGCTCGCCGGTAACGAAAATGAACGGCCACTGCAGGAAGTCAGCAAGAAGGTTGAGCTTCTTCTTGACTGCAAAACGGACATCTTCATCACGAAGGTCGAACTTCTTGAGGAAAGCCTTGGGGTCAGCCTCAAGAACGCCGCCTGCTACAGCAAGCACCTTGCCCATATCGAGATCACGGACAGTGTCCTTAAGCAGATCGAGGGAAGCCTCAACGCCGATGGACTTAACGGTTTTAATGCACATTCTAAAATAATCCTCCCTATTGTATTGTTAAATGTTTAAATTCGTTATGCTATAACTATACCACACAAATGGGCATTTTGTAAACATCTAATTACACACCAAGGGCATTTTAACACAAATATGCACAACTGTCAAAAAGAAAAATTTGAAAAATCGGTGCATTGTGATACACCGATCGTAATTTGTCAGGTTTTCGGTATAAATCGCACGGCGCAGCTTTGCTCTGCCTGCTTGATTAGGCAGACGGCCTGCTCACGGGAAGCACTGCTTTGCACCGGCTCAATGTCCGGCTCACAGCGCTCGGTGACCCGCTGCCACACCGCATCGAAGCCCTCAAGGCTCAGTTTTTCATCCATAGCATTCACCCGCTGCATTATATGCCCGCACTTGAAAATGGGTGCGGAATGTGCGATAATAATTAAAAAATTCGTGGAGGTGTCGATATGCCAAGATTTTTTGTGAGCGATACCGAGGACTTTGGCAAAACGGCGGTCATCCGTGGCAGAGATGCCGAGCATATCCGTGTTCTGCGCCTGCGCCCGGGCGAGGCTATGACGATCTGCGACGGCAGGGGAACGGACTATCGGTGCAGGCTCGTGCGCTCGGATAAGGACGAAGCCGAGGCCGAGATACTCGAGGTCGTGCCGTGCCCCGGCGAGCCGAGCGTCAGGGTGCGCATATTCTGCGGCCTTCCCAAGGGCGATAAGACCGATTATATCATTCAAAAATGCGTTGAGGCCGGAGCGTCGGAGATAGTGTTTTTCGACTCGGAACGGGTCATCCAGCGCACCGACGGCGTGCCCAAGAAATTGGAGCGCTGGAACAGGATATCCGAGGAAGCGGCAAAGCAGTCGGGCAGGGGCATCATCCCCGCCGTGTCGTGGATGCCGGGCTTCGGGCAGCTGCTCAAGGAAGCGTCCGAGTGCGACAGCGTACTGTTTATGTACGAGACCGGCGAGCGTGAAGCGCTTTCGGCGGCGCTCAAAGATGCAAAGGAGCTCACCACCGCTGCGATAATAACCGGCCCCGAGGGCGGCTTTGAGCCGTCCGAGGCGGAAGCGGCACGCCAAGCGGGCGCACACATCTGCTCAATGGGCGCAAGGATACTCCGCTGCGAGACCGCCCCCGTTGTCGCCCTGACCTCTCTGATGTTTGCCAGCGGCAATCTAGAGTAATCACTTATCAAAATAAAAAATCTCGCTCAAGGGCGGATACATATAAGGATAATTCGCCCTGTAAAACAGGCTTTTGCATTTCAGCATGATGCACCCTACTTTTACAGGGTGCGTAGCAGTTTTGAGCGAGTTATTTTTCGTTCAGACAAAACAACAAATCTCCGGCAATACTTTGTGTATTACCGGAGATTTTTGTGAAGTATGGGCGGAAAAGAGCCGGTCAAAACCGATTTCTCCTTATCTGTGTTCGCCCCAACAAGCGAGATTTTTTGCTGTTAAATTACCACTCGGTTTTGCCGTTGAGCTTTTTCTGCTCGGTGAGGAGATTGTGCGTGTCAAGAAGCTTCATGGCCTTCATGAGGTTGCCCTTGAGCTTTATCTTGCCGGTGGTCAGAGCTTTGGCGGTGCTCATCTCGCCGGTCATGGTCTTGACGAAGAAGTCATAGTCTGCGTCCGAGGTGTAGTCCGCTGCGGGAGCGTTTGCACGACCCATGCCACGCTCGACGCTCTCGAGAACGCCGTTTACGAACTTGTACATGTACCACACGGTGTCGCCGCCGAGGTGGGGCACCTTGTTGTAGCACTCGCACAGCGTAAGCGTGACCTTTGAGGGGGTCTTGCCGGGGGCAAAGGTGTCCTTTGCCTGAGCGATGAACTCAGTTGTCCATTCTTCGGTTAAAAATTTCATATTATTCTCCGATCACCATTTATTTTCGACCTTCTCGGCAAAGCCGGGGAAGTCTTTAATTTCGATTACCTTTCCGTCGTCGAGCACGGCCTTGCCGGTGAACAGACCGAACACCTGATGCTGGTCGCTCTTTATAAGCAGCGCATCGGTGCAGGAGGCACGGTCGAGTACGGGCTTAAAGTCCATTTCAAAGCGGCCGTCGTCGGAAGTAAATGTCCAGGGCTCAAGAAACGCCTTTTCGTTGCCGGGGATGTTGAATTTTACCTGACTGAGCTTATGCGCCTTGCCGTTATAAAACAGCATATTCTCGCTCGCAGCCGAGGTGTCGCCGAAGCCGTAACCGATATTCCAGCCGAACGGCACGCCGTCAACAGCGCCGGAGGCCGAGCCCCAGTACCATGTGTTGTGGTATGTCCAAACGCCTCTGCCCCAGTCGAGAACTGCAAAGCTGTCCTCGGGGTCGAACGCATAGGTGCGGCCGTCATAGGTCACCTCGCCCTTGGCACGCAGGCAGTTTATCTTCTGATTGTAGTAAAAGTGCCCCGGCTTATCGAACGGCGTTGCGATGACCATGCTCTCCTCGGGCTCATCGAAAAGCTCCACCTTTGCGTACAGCGAGCCGGCGGGGCCGAACTTTTTCATCTGAGCGATGAGCGTGCGCACGCCGCTGCCGTCGTTTTTAAAATAAATGCTGTAGTTTTTGCCCTCGCCGAGGGTATCGCCGACGGCGCTGGTCTCGGGCAGCTTGCGCTTGCCGAGCGGCATGAAGCACATGGGACTCGTGGTTATCTCCCAGCCCTCCTCGAAGTTGAGAAGGCTTATAGAGTCAAGACCCATATAGCCGTTGTCGTCAACGGTCAGAGCCAGAGCGAAGCGGCCGTTATTTATCAGGTAATAGTCCCATTCCTTGATGCGCATGGGGCTTGCCTTGATATCGGCACGCCGGTAGACGGGCAGGAGCTTTTTTGCAAAGCCTACCTCGGTGAGATCGCCGTTTTTGTCGAGCAGAGGAATTTCACTTAAAATTTCGTGCTGCATGGTCATATCTCCTTTTTAAGTAGGCGGATATCGCTGCCGAAAAAGGGGAGCTTCGTAAACTCGCCCTCAAGTCGGGAGCATATCTGCGCATTATACCGTTTTAAAAGCTCGGCATCGGTGAGATTTGTGCTGATAACGGTTTTTCTGCCATTGACGAGCCTTGTGTTTATAAGCGTGTACAGTGCCGAGACCGCCATGGGCGTGGGCATCTCCGTGCCCAGATCGTCGAGTATCATGAGCTCGCAGTCGAGCATACGCTCGACCTTGACGGCGGCGTTTTCGGCGGTTTGGATATCACGGGAAAACTTCTTGGTCTCGAACGCCTCGAGCGCGCTCGAGGCCGTGTCGTAGCACACCGAGTGGCCGTTTTCGGCGACAACTCGGGCGATGCATGCCGAAAGAAAGGTCTTGCCCAAGCCCGTGCCGCCCTGGAACATGAGGTTCATCGAGCGGTCGGAAAAGCTCTGAGCGTACTCACGGCAGGTGTCGAAAACTATCTCCATGCTCTCACGGGCGTCGCCGTAGAGCGAAAGGTCAAACTTCTCAAAGCACTCATCGCTGTTTTTAAGCAGCGTGCCAAGCTCGCGGGTGACCTCGGCGTTATAAAGCGCCTTGAGGCAGGAGCACATTTTGCCGTTTACATATCCCGTGTCGCGGCACTTGGGGCAGGCGTAGATATCGTCAAGATAGTCCATGCCGTAGCCGTGCTCAACTAAAAGCTCGGCCTTTTTTGCCTGAAGCTCGAGCGATTCATCCTCAAGCTTCTTTATCGCGTCGCTGAGTTCGGCGCCGCCCCGTATCGTGAGGCCGACGAGCTCCGTCATCTGCGTGCGCAGGCGGGTGTCGATACGCTCAACTTCCGGTATACGGGAGTATATTTTCTGCTGCCGCAGAAAATGCTCAGCAACATTGTCTGCGTGGATATGTTCAAGTTCTTCTCTGGCGCTTGCCAGCAGCTTTCCGTCCAATGCCATGTGCGTTAACCGTTTTTAACCTTCTTGTAAATTGAGCGCAGCCGCTCGAGCTCGTCGTTTGAGACCTGACTTTTGTGCTCGTTCGCGGGCTTGACCGAAGCGGGGCGCTTGTCGTGCTTTGCGACCTCGTCTAACGTGTGCAGCCCCTTTTCGTGCCAGCTCGTGACTATCTTATTCATATAGCTCCATTTTAAAGAGCCGGTGTTCGTGACCGTGCGGTCGTAGGCATCCATGAGCGTTTCACAGTCAAAGCCCATGTCGAGCCACGAGTTTATATACCGTGTCTCCGTTGGGGTGAGCTGCCTGCCCGTGATGCCGAGAGCGGTTTTTACCTCACTCTGCTTTGTGCGCCGTTCGGCGGCATTTTTTATATACTCCTCGGCCTGCTCGAGCGTAAGTATCTCCTTATTCGCCCACGAGTACGCTTCCTTTTCGATATTGCGCATCGAGGGCAGCCTGCCGCTGCCGTATTTTGCGGCGAAGGTGTCGATGCAATAGGTCAGCAGCATGAAAATGACATCCGGCGGGAGGGCGAGAAAATCATAAATGCCGAACAGCGTCTTGATATCCGAGGTCGAGAGAACTCGGCCGAGCTTGCGCTGCGCCTCGTTGAGCACTGCCTTAAAGCCCGGGTCAGCGTCCGTGCGCCGGACGATATCCTCCGTTGTGTACTGCGGAAGCTCCTCGGCGGGCAGGGGGATGGGCTTTTGAGGCTCGGGCTCTGCAAAAAGCTCAATTCGACAGAGCTTTTCGTATGCGCTGTTAACCTCTGCAAGCGTCAGACACAGCTCACGGGCGGCCCGCTCGGCATTGAACGCACCGCAGCGGCACAGCCAAATGTACACAAGCGCAACATTGCCGTCATGCGCGGCGATGAGCTTGTCCGCAGCTGCTGTGGGTATTAAGTTTTGCCCTCTTTCCGGCATAGTCCGACTCCTGAGACAACAATTCATGCAAAGTTTACATGCATCACACATTATAACATTAAATTTGACTTGTAGCAATAGCCATGTCTGTGGTATAATACTTTAATCTAAAATGGTAGAGGTATGAGTATGCTCGAATTGCTTTCCCCCGCCGGATCGCCGGAAGCGGTGATCGCAGCGGTACAAAACGGCGCAGATGCCGTATATATGGGTCTGGGCATCTTCAACGCCCGTCGCGGTGCGAAGAATTTTGACGAGGAGGAATTCCAAAAGGCCGTCAGATACTGCCGCGTGCGCGACTGCAAGGTCTATGTCACGATGAACACCCTCGTCGGCGACAGGGAGATGGAAAACGCAGTCGAGCTTGCCCGAAAGGTCTCCGACCTTGGCGCGTCGGCGATACTTGTGCAGGATCTTGGACTTTTATCGGTGCTCAGAAGCGCCGTCCCCGATATCCCGCTGCATGCCAGCACCCAGATGAGCATACACAATCTTGCAGGTGTCGAGGCCGCAGCCGAGATGGGGCTGACCCGCGCGGTGCTCGCCCGTGAGCTGTCATTGGAGCAGATAAAGTTCATCACAAAGCATGCGAGCATCGAGACGGAGATATTCGTCCACGGCGCGCTGTGCTTCTGCCACTCGGGACAGTGCTACATGTCATCGCTCATCGGCCGCCGCAGCGGAAACCGCGGCATGTGCGCCCAGCCCTGCCGCATGGAGTACACCATGCCCGGCAGAATGGCCGACAGCCACCCGCTCTCGCTCAAGGATAACTGCCTTGCCGAGAGATTAAAGGAAATTGAGGACGCGGGTGTCGCCTGCGTGAAGATAGAAGGCCGCATGAAGCGCCCCGAGTATTCGGGGCTCGTGACGGGCATTTATTCGAAGATAATAAAAGAAAAGCGCGAGCCGACACCGGACGAGCTTACCATGCTCGCCGACGCATTTTCCCGCGACGGCTTCACGCAGGGCTACTTTGACGGCGACAAAAAGGATATGTTCGGCGTTAAGACCGACAATGACAGGGTCGCCGAGAAGCTTTTTGCCGGTGTGCGCAGAGAGTATATCGACCGTGAGGAGCGCCGCGTTCCGGTGAAATTCGTCATGGACGCAAAGATAGGTCAGCCCGTGCAGGCCATCGCCGAGGATAACGACGGCCACAAGGTCTATGCGACCGCAAAGGCTGCCGAGAAGGGCATAAGCCAGACAACGCTTGCCGACACGGCCAACAAGCAGTTTTACAAAACCGGCGGAACACCGTATATCTGCACTGACGCAATGAGCAGAATAGAGCAGGGCGCGTTTTTGCCGCTCGCGACGGTGAATGAGCTAAGAAGAAAGCTCTTGCACAGCCTTTCCGAGGCACGCGCCGTGCCGCCCGTGCGCCGCTCGCTGCCGATGCCCGAAAAGCCCAAAGGCATTTCGCCGCTAGAAGATCCCGTGACGATCTACCAGGTGCGCACGGCAGCGCAGCTTTCGCCCGAGCTTAGTGAGCTCAAGCCGGAGTTTATCTATGTTCCCGTCGAGGAGCTGCATGAAAGCCTTGAGCCGGTAAAGCCCTTTATTGAGAACGGCACGACCGTTGTCGCCGTGCTGCCGAGGGTCATAACCGACGACCAGGTGAGAACTGTGTTCAATATGCTCAGAGACCTCAAGGAGCAGGGCGTCGAGCAGGCACTCGTGGGCAATATCGGCCACGTGAAGCTTGCGCGCAAGGCGAATATGAAGATAAGAGCCGACTTTGGCATGAACGTGTTTAATTCCTACACGCTGGACATGGTGCGGCAGATGAATTTCATGTCCGCCACGGCATCGTTTGAGCTGCGCATGGCGCAGGTGCGCGACATGGCAAAGAGCATCGATACGGAGCTCATCGTCTACGGCAGACTGCCGCTCATGGTATCCGATCAGTGCATCATCAGCCGCAGCGAGGGCAGATGCACCTGCCAGAACCCTTCACAGCTGTCCGATCGCATGGGCTCGGTGTTCCCCGTGGTGCGCGAGTTTGAGCACCGCAATGTAATTTATAATTCAAAAAAGCTCTACCTTGCCGATAAGCGTGACGATATCTACGCTGCGGGGCTTTGGGGCGTTCGCCTGATGTTCACGACCGAGGGCGCGAAGGAGTGCGTCGAGGTCGCAAAGAGCTTTAAGGGCGAGGGCGATTACAGACCGAACGACCTCACAAGAGGTCTGTACTACAGAGGCGTTGACTGATATGAAAATTGTTTTGGCATCCGGCTCGCCGAGACGAAGAGAGCTGCTCTCCGTTATCGGCGTTAAGGATTTTGAAGTTTGCCCGGCCGAGGGCGAGGAAAAGGCCGAGGAGGGACTGCCTCCCGATGAGATAGTGAAAAGCCTTTCCGGCGCAAAGGCACGCGAGGTCGCCGCGAAATTTGACGGCGATGCTGTCATCATCGCTGCCGACACCATCGTGTGGGCAGATGGAAAGGTGCTCGGCAAGCCGCACAGTGAGGCCGAGGCGTTTAAAATGCTCAAAGCACTCTCCGGCAGGACCCACGAGGTCTACACCGGCATAACGCTCATAAAGGGCAGCGAAACTTTAAGCTGCGCCGAGTGCACAAAGGTGGAATTTCGTGAGCTCGGTGATGAGGAGATAAACGCCTATATCGCCACGGGCGAGCCCATGGACAAGGCCGGAGCCTACGGCATACAGGGCATGGCTTCACTCATGGTAAAGAAGATCGACGGTGACTATTTCAATGTTGTCGGGCTGCCGCTGTGCCTGCTCGGTCAAATGCTTAAACAAATTGGAGTGCGTCTGTTGTGAATGTAAAACGGTATCTTAAGAAAAACGGAATAAAGCTCGGCGTGATAGTCCTTGTCATCGCACTCATCACCGGTGTCAGCTCCTATCTTTTAAAGGGCAACGCGGGTCTTGTGCAGAACATGACGGGTGCGGTGAAGGCACCTGTGCAGAGGATCGTCAGCTCCATGGCCGAATGGCTCGAGGGCATTTACGGCTATATCTATGAGTACGACCAGCTCCAGGCCGAGAACGAGCGTCTGCGTGAGGCGCTGACCGCGGCTCAGGAGGAGGCGCGCAACGGCAAGGCGGCAGTCGAAGAGAACGCCCGCCTGCGCAAGCTTTTGGACTTCAAGGAAAAGCACAGCGACATGACGCTTGAGCCTGCAAAGGTCATCTCATGGACAAGCTCGAACTGGTCAAACTCGTTTAACATCAGCAAGGGCTCGAACAGCGATATCGCCGTCGGCGACAGCGTTATAACCGAGTACGGCGTTTTAGTCGGACAGGTCATCGAGGTCGGCACGACCTGGGCGACCGTGAGAACAGTCATAGATATAAACTCCAACATTGGCGCATTCGTGTCCGAAAACGGCTCTGCCGGCATGATGGTCGGCGACTTTGCCCTCATGCAGGAGGGCAGCGCCAAGATGACCTATCTTGCCGACGGCGCGCAGATATTCACCGGCGACACGGTCATGACCTCAGGTGCAGGCGGCGCGTTTCCGCAGGGACTCGTCATCGGCACGATAAGCTCTGTTCAGGCCGAGGCCGGAGGCCAGGTCGAGTACGGCATCATAAAGCCCGGCTGCGACCTCAACGCCCTTGTTCAGGTCTACGTCGTAAAAGAATTTGAAGTGGTGGAGTAATTGTTAAACAGGCTGATAGACTTTAAAAAAATGCGTACATTTCTCGTATACGCGGTATATCTTCTGATAGCAATGCTGCTGCAGGGTCTGCTGTTCTCCCGGCTCAGCATTTTAGGTGTCAAGGGCTTTGTTCTGCCCGCTGCCGCCGTTGCTGCCGGAATGTTCCTCGGTGGCGTGCGCGGCGCGGTGTTCGGCATATGCCTCGGCCTTGTCACCGATATGAGCTACACCGAGAGCACCTTCATGTACACGATCGTTTTTGCGCTTATAGGCTTCGGAGCGGGCTTTGCATCGGAGTTTTATATAAACCGAAGCTTCATGGTGTTCATGGTACTTGGCACTATAGCGGTCGCGCTGACCGGCCTTGTGCAGCTTTTGAGTGCCGTCATCTTCGGCGGGGCAGAGCTTGTACAGGGACTTTTGACAGTGCTTTTGCAGACGGCGCTTTCCATTCCGCCGATCGCGCTTTTGTACCTCCCGTTCAGAAATTATAAAGAGACCAGACAAAGATAAGCCTTATGAATGCTATTAAAAAAGACAGATTGATAATTCTTGCGGCAGTGTTTGCGATACTGCTCGTTGTGTACTTCGTTTTTCTGTATAAACTGCAGATAATCGAGGGCGAGGCGTATTACAAGGAAAGCCGCAATCAGCAGGTCACGACCTCTACCGTTGTTGCGGCCAGAGGCAATATCCTTGACCGCTACGGCCGAGTGATCGTGTCCAATAAATCCAGCTACGACCTTACGATAAACGAAAGCGAGCTGTTCCCGTCCGACGAAAGCGTCGACTCCAACGCAACGATATTAAAGCTCGTTAAGCTCATTCGCGAGTACGGCGAGGATTATACAGACGAGCTGCCGATAACCACCGAGCCGCCGTTTGAGTTCACCGATATCTCTGACACCGACAAGGCGCGCCTTCAGGCGTATATGAAGCAGAACGATGTCGACGAGAACGCAACGGCCGTCGAGGTTTTGTCGAGCATGCGCAGCCGCTATAAGATAGACAGCAATTACACCGCCGAGGAGGCGAGGATAATTGCAGGCATACGCTACGCGGTCAATGTCCGCTACCTCATAAACACCTCGGACTATGTTCTCGTGCAGGACGCGGATATGAAGCTTATAAGCATCATCCGCGAAAACAATATGCTCGGTGTCGATGTCAAGGAATCGTTCGTGCGAGGCTATAACACCGCCTACGCTGCGCACATTCTCGGCTATGTCGGCCTTATGAACGACTCTGAGTATGAAAAATACTCCGAGCTCGGCTACTCGGGCGATGCCAAGGTCGGCAAGTCCGGCGTTGAGTACGCCTTTGAGAAGTATCTGCACGGCACGAACGGCACGGTGCAGGTGACAAGCGCCGCCGACGGCACGATAATCTCCAAGACCTATACCACTGAGCCCGAGCCGGGCAACAATGTGTATCTTACAATAGATATCGCCCTCCAGGAGGCGACCGAGCGCGCTTTGGCGACCACCGTCAATGCCCTTCGGGAGCAACGCGGCTATGATACGAGCGAGGATCTTCTCGGCGAAGAAGATGACGATGATGATGACGATGTCACTCCGACACCTACGCCCACACCGTCGCAGGCTCCAGATGGAGAGGACGAAGAGGACAAGGTCGATGACGAGATCACCGGCGCAGGTGCAGTCGTCGTTGATGTCAAGACCGGCGAGCCGCTTGCGATCGCCAGCTGGCCGACCTACAACGCCTCTACCATGCTCGAAAACTATTCGAAGCTTCTGACGGCGAAATATTCGCCGCTGTTTAACCGTGCGCTCCAGGGCACCTACGCCCCGGGCTCGACCTTCAAGCCCTGCACGGCGATCGCGGGACTTACAGAGAAGGTCATCAGCACCAGCAGCCGCATCGAGTGCACCGGCGTTTACACCAAGTACGCCGCCCAGGGCTACACGCCCCAGTGCTGGATATATTCATCGCACCTGACCCACGGCTTTGACAATGTCACCGAGGCACTGCGCGACTCGTGCAACATATTCTTCTACACCGTCGGCAACAACCTCGGTATCGATAAGCTTGAAAAGTACGCAAGGCAATTCGGCCTCGGCGAGAGCACCGGCATCGAGATATACGAGGAGACCGGCAACATGTCAAGTCGCACCAACCACTATGATTTTGCCGGTACCGAATGGGTCGTCGGCGATACGCTTCAGGCGGCTATCGGCCAGGCCGACAGCATTTTCACGCCGCTGCAGCTCGCCGAATACTGCGCCGCCGTTGCAAATAACGGTCAGCGCCACTCGGCATCCATCCTCAAGGAGGTCCGCAGCTACGACTACTCCGAGAAGGTCATGCAGCGTACAAGCGAGGTGCTCAGCACCGTTGACACCAAGCAGTACAACTGGGATGCCGTGCACGAGGGCATGCAGCTTGTTGCAAAGCATCCCGAGGGCTCGGCCTACGGCACCTTCTATGATTACAGCGCATCCACAGTCGCCTGTAAGACCGGCACGGCGCAGAAGGGCGAGAATATTACAAACGACGGTATCTTCATCTGCTTTGCTCCTGTGGAAGATCCGGAGATAGCCATCGCCGTCGTCATCGAGCGCGGCGGCTCGGGCGCAAACTGTGCACCCGTTGCCCGCAGCATTCTTGAGACCTACTTCAGCATCAAGGGCGCAAGCGATGTGACCGAGACCGAGGGCTCGCTTTTGAAATGATTTTTTGCCGAAAGGCATTGAAACGCGGCAAATAATTGTTTATAATGTATCAATGAAGTTATAAGATCGGGATGGAGGACGAGTATGAATATTGCACTGATGGCACACGACAGAAAAAAGGAACTGATGGTTCAGTTCTGTATAGCCTATTGCGGTATTTTAGCCGAGCATTCCGTTTGTGCAACAAATACCACCGGCAAGCTCGTGTCGGAGGCAACGGGGCTGCCTGTTACGCTGTATATGCACGCCGATCAGGGCGGCGCACAGCAGATAGGCGCGAGGATCGCGTACAACGAGATAGACCTTGTTTTGTTCTTCTGCGACCCGTCAAATCCCTCGGGCTTTGACGATATCAATAAGATCGAGCGCCTGTGCGACCAGTATCAGATACCCTTTGCCACCAATGCCGCAACGGCGGAGGTGCTTGTGCAGGGACTGCGCCGCGGCGACCTCGACTGGCGCAATATCGTAAACCCCAAGCGCAAATAAGAGAAAAAACAATTACACGGATGCTGTTATTCCGTTCTCGGGATAACAGCATTTGAAAGTTGACGGGAGTCGAACTCCTATCGTCTGTCAGTGTGCCCTTTCGGTGCTTTCCGCCTTTTTTGTCTTAATGGGCGACAGCCCATTCTCACCAAAGAAAGCCGAAAATCCCTCGAAAAACACTACTGACAGATGCTACGCAGTTTTGCCGGAGCAGATTTTTGCTCAGGTAAGACGAAGCGTGCAGGGAATACACAAGTATTGGCAAAGGCTTCAACGCAGCATGAGCGGAAATCTGCCCGTCAAAACCGACAGGAGCTCGACTCCTGTCAACTTAAGTTGAGAGGAATATGAAAATGGCGAAAGTTCAACCCCGCACCCTGTCGGGCTTTATGGAGCTGCTGCCCGCCCCGCAGGTCAAGATGGAGAAGATGATGGAAACGCTGCGCCGCTGCTACGGCGTGTACGGCTTCACGCCGCTGGACACTCCGGCGATAGAGTCTGCCGAGGTGCTGCTTGCAAAGGGCGGCGGCGAGACAGAAAAGCAGATATACCGCTTTACCAAGGGCGACTCCGACCTTGCGCTGCGCTTTGACCTCACCGTGCCGCTTGCAAAGTATGTTGCCGCAAACTACGGCAGCCTGACCTTCCCGTTCCGCCGCTATCAGATCGGCAAGGTCTACCGCGGCGAGCGTGCCCAGCGCGGCAGATTCCGTGAGTTTTATCAGGCCGATATCGATATCATCGGTGACGGCAAGCTCGATATCATAAACGAAGCCGAGATACCGGCGATAATTTACCGCACCTTTACCGAGCTCGGCCTTAAAAAGTTCAAGATAAAGGTCAATAACCGCAAGGTGCTAAACGGCTTTTACCGGCTTGCGGGCATGGAGGAGAAGGCCGGCGAGATAATGCGCACGGTCGATAAGCTCGATAAAATTGGCCCCAACAAGGTGCGCCAGATCCTCATGGACGAGCTGCACATGTTCTCCCACAAGGCCGACGATGTCATGGACTTCATGGCCATGTCCGGCAGTATCGAGCAGGTGCTGACCGGCCTTGAGCGCTACAAGGGCATGGACGAGGTGTTCGACCAGGGCCTTGAGGAGCTAAAGACCGTCACAAAGTACCTTGCCGACTTCGGCGTTCCCGAGGAAAACTTCGCTATAGACCTGTCGATCGCCCGCGGCCTTGACTACTACACCGGCACCGTTTATGAGACCGAGATGACCGAGCACCCCGAGATAGGCTCCGTGTGCTCCGGCGGCAGGTACGATAATCTGGCCGAGTACTATACCGACAAGCCGCTGCCAGGCGTCGGCATTTCGATTGGTCTTACAAGGCTTTTCTATGTTCTTAACGAGCAGGGACTTTTGTCCGACGAGGTCGTCTCCGCTCCTGCCGACGCACTGGTCATCCCCATGACCGAGGAGCTGGGCTATTCGATAGCGGCCGCAACGGCGTTCCGCGACGCGGGCATCCGCACCCAGCTATACTGCGAGAAGAAAAAGTTCAAGGCAAAAATGAGCTATGCCGACAAGCTCGGCATCCCCTTTGTCGTGCTCATCGGCGAGGATGAGATGGCGGCAAATGTCGTCGCCGTGAAGAATATGCAGAGCGGCGAGCAGGTCAAGCTGCCCGTCTCTGACGCTGCGGCGCTTATCAAAGCTGAAATCGACCGCCGTGCACACATTGCGGTCATCAAGGAGGGTTAATTATGACACAGTCCCGTACACATACCTGCAATGAGCTCCGCCTGGAGCATGTAGGCCAGAAGGTCAAGATCGTCGGCTGGATGGAGAATGTCCGTGAGGTCGGCCAGAACTTCGCTTTCGTCGTCGTCCGTGATTTTTACGGCACCACTCAGGTCGTAGTTGAGACCGAGGACATGATGAAGGTCGTAAAAAGCATCAATAAGGAAAGCACCATTTCCGTCGAGGGCACTGTTCGCGAGCGCGACAGCAAAAACCCCAAGCAGGCCACCGGCGATGTCGAGGTCGTGCCCGAGAAGATAGAAGTGCTCGGCCGCTGCCGCTATAATGAGCTGCCGTTTGAAATAAACCGCAGCCGTGAGGCCGACGAGACCGCGCGCCTCAAGTACCGCTACCTTGACCTGAGAAATCCCGCAGTCAAGCAGAACATCATCCTGCGCTGCAATGTCGTTGCGGCACTGCGCAAGGCGATGATGGAGCATGATTTTCTTGAGATAACCACCCCCATCCTCACCGCATCCAGCCCCGAGGGTGCAAGAGACTACCTTGTTCCGGCAAGAAAGCACCCGGGCAAGTTCTATGCTCTGCCGCAGGCACCGCAGCAGTTTAAGCAGCTTCTGATGACCTCCGGCTTTGACCGCTACTTCCAGATAGCGCCCTGCTTCCGCGATGAGGACGCACGCGGTGACCGCTCTCCCGGCGAATTTTATCAGCTGGATATGGAGATGTCCTTTGCCGACCAGGACGACGTTTTCGCCGTCATTGAGGACGTGCTGCCGCCCATTTTCGCAAAGTACGGCAAGTATGATATTGCATCCGAAGCGCCGTTCAAGCGCATCGGCTTCAACGAATCGATGGAAAAGTACGGCTCGGATAAGCCCGACCTGCGTATAGACCTTGTCGTTGAGGATATGACCGAGCTCGTGCAGGGCACGGAATTTCCGCCCTTTGCCGAGGGCAACACCGTCAAGGCCATCGTGGTCACCGACTGCGACATGACCCGTAAGAATATCGACAAGCTGTGCACCGAGGTCGAGGTGCAGGCGGGCGTGAAGCCCTACTGGTTCAAGGTCGACGAAAACGGCGAGCTTGCAGGCGGCGTCGCAAAGTTTCTGCAGGACAGAAAGCAGGCTGTCGTCGACGCACTGGGTCTCAAGCCCGGCTGCCTTGTCGGCGTAACGGCGGGCAAGAAGCTCGCTGCCCAGAAGACCGCAGGCGTTATGCGCAAAATGCTCGGCAACGCCGTGCCCGGCCATATGGACAGGGAGCGCTACGAGTTCTGCTGGATAGTCGACTTCCCCATGTACGAGATCGGCGAGGAGTCCGGCGAGCTTGAGTTCTGCCACAACCCGTTCTCCATGCCCAACGGCGGCCTCGAAGTCCTCGAAAAGGCCGAGACGGGCGAGATCGACCCCCTGAGCATCACCGCATATCAGTACGACCTTGTCTGCAACGGCGTTGAGCTGTCCTCGGGCGCAGTGCGTAACCACGACCCCGAGATAATGATAAAGGCGTTTGAGCTCGTGCGTCTGGGCGAGGACGACGTCAAGGCGAAGTTCCCCGCAATGTACAACGCATTCTGCTACGGCGCACCTCCCCATGCCGGTATCGCTCCGGGCGTTGACCGCATGGTCATGCTGCTGGCAGGCGAGGACTCTATCCGTGAGATAATCCCGTTCCCGATGAACAAGAACGCGCAGGATGTCATGATGGGCGCACCGTCCGTCGTCGAGCAGAAGCAGCTTGACGAGCTGCACATTGCGATCGTCGGCGAGACCGAGGAATAAAAAATCAAAGGGCTGTTTCCAACAGCCCTTTTTATAGGTGAGAGTATGTTAGCAACGATAAAATCCCTCGGCGTGAAGGGCATAGGAGGCTATGCCGTCACGGTCGAGAGCTTCGTTTCAAACGGACTTTTTAATTTTGATATCGTGGGATTGCCCGATGCCGCCGTCAAGGAGGCTCGGGAGCGCGTCCGTGCTGCCATAAAGTGCAACGGCTTTAAGTTTCCCGTCAGCCGCGTGACCGTGAATCTCGCACCGGCGGACACGAAAAAGGCGGGTACGGTGTACGACCTGCCGATAATGCTCGGTATCCTTGCCGCCACCGGCACGATAAAGCAGCCGAGCGCCGACTGCGCCTTTTTCGGCGAGCTTGCGCTCACAGGCGAGGTGCGCCCAGTCAACGGTGCGCTTCCCATGGCACTCTGCGCGGCGCAAGAGGGCATAAAAAAGCTGTTCGTGCCTGCCGACAACGCCGAGGAGGCCGCCTATGCCGAGGGCGTGAGCGTGTATCCGGTGAAAAATGTGCCGGATCTCATCGCGCATCTGCGGGGCGAGTATGAGATAAAGCCCCTGCCGCAGGGCGAGATAAGCAAAAGCGATATCAGCTACCCCGACTTTTCCGATGTCAAGGGGCAGGAGAATGTCAAGCGAGCCATGGAGATAGCTGCTGCTGGAGGCCACAACATCCTGCTCGTCGGCCCTCCCGGAGCGGGCAAAAGCATGATGAGCAAGCGCCTGCCCGGCATTTTGCCCGACATGACCCGCGAGGAGATGCTAAAGTGCACGGAGATATACTCCGTCGCCGGACTCACCGGCAAGTCTAACCCCATCATCGCCCAGCGCCCGTTCAGAGCGCCGCACCACACCGTGTCGCCCGCTGCGATGTCCGGCGGCGGTGCAACGCCGAGACCGGGCGAGATAAGCCTTGCGCACAACGGAGTGTTGTTTTTAGACGAATTTCCCGAGTTCCGCAAGGATGTACTGGAGGTGCTGCGCCAGCCCTTGGAGGACGGTGAGGTCACCGTCTCGCGAGTTGCCGGAAGCGCTACATATCCGAGCGATTTCATGCTCGTTTGCGCGATGAATCCCTGCAAATGCGGCTGGTACGGCCACCCGTCAGGGCGCTGCCGCTGCACGGCAAACGAGGTCAGAAGCTATCATAACCGCATATCGGGGCCCTTGCTCGACAGGATAGATATCATCGTCGAGGCTCCGGCGCTCGAGTATGAGGAGCTTAAAAACCGCGCTCCCGCAGAGTCTTCGGCAGAAATAAAAAAGCGCGTCGATGCCGCGCGAAAGGCGCAGCAGGAACGCTTCAAAGATACCGATATAAATTCAAATGCAAATATGGACACGAAGGCGCTCAACCGCTACTGCATGCTCACGCCCGAGTGCGAGGCGCTGATGCATCAGGCGTTTGACCGCATGGGGCTCACCGCCCGCAGCTACGACCGCATCCTGCGAGTGGCAAGGACGATAGCCGACCTCGAGGGCTCGGAGAGCATCGAGGCGACCCACATCGCCGAAGCGATACAGTACCGCACCTACGACTTCCGAGAAAACAACGCATAAGCTGACACATAAGCTGGCGGGAGCCGGGCGCCTGTCGGTTTTGCCGGGCAGATTTCCGCTCATGCTGCGCCGGAACCATTTCCGGCAAAACTGCGCAGCATCTGGCAGTAGTGTTTTTTCGAGGGATTTTCGGCTTTCTTTTGGTGCGGTCGGGCTTTGTGCCCGGCAAGACGAAAAAAGGCGAAAAGCACCGAAAGGGCACACTGACAGACGATAGGTGCTCGGCTTCCGGCAGCTTCATAAAAACGAAATGACCCTTGACCGCACGGTTTCTTTACACCGTTTCTACAGCAGTCAAGGGTCATTTCATTGAATTCTTAGTATCTAACATCATTGGTTACCTCTCTTTCGTCAGACTGTGATGCCGCCGGTCATCGGACACAAATTAAACACGGGAAGAACAATATTGTCGACTCTGTGGTCGTTTCCATAAGCGGAATAGGCTGAGTGTTTTTGTCCTGACGAATAATTTGACTTCGGCATCTGCCCTCACTGTCGGCTTGATCCGATCTCTGAGGGCTTAGTTACGTGTACATCGGTATCACCCTTTCTGGTTATAGAGTACCAAACCGCGGCGCTGATTTCAAGAGTAATAATTTACGAATTTAAAGCGAAAAACTTGTGCAGGCATACGAAGTTTGATAATTTATTGTCAAAAGCCTTGACTTTGCCGCCTTTGCGCAATATAATAAAGGTGTTGTGTGCCAAAACCGCAGGTCATCCTGCGGTTTTGTTGCGTTTGGAATGCAAAGGTGTTATAATTACTGCGCTTTAGAAAAAATCAGGGAGACTTAACAATGATAAATGATATTATACTCTTAAAGCTCGGCGAGATAGTTTTAAAGGGACTTAACCGCCGCAGCTTTGAGCAAAAGCTCATCGGCAACATTAACCGCCGCCTGTCGCCCATCGGCAAATTTAAAGTCTACTGCATGCAGTCGACTATATACGTCGAGCCCGTGGACGAGACAAGCGACCTTGACGCTGCGTTTGAAGCGCTCGGCAAGGTGTTCGGCATTGCGACTATAAGCCGCGCCGCCGGCTGCGAGAAGGACGCAGCGAAGATCGCCGAGCTTGCCATTAGCTATCTCAAGGACGACATGGAGTCGGCAAAAAGCTTCAAGGTCGAGGGCAAGCGCAGCGACAAGAGCTTCCCCATGACCTCCATCGAGCTTTCGCAGTATGTCGGCGGCGAGCTCGCCGAGGCATACCCCGAGTGCAGGGTCGATGTGCATGCTCCGGAGCTCGTGGTGCATGTTGAGATCCGCGACCTTGCCGCCTATGTCCACGCTGCGCCCACCCCGGGGGCCGGCGGCATGCCCGTCGGCTCGAACGGCATCGGCGTTACGCTGCTGTCCGGCGGCATAGACAGTCCCGTGTCGACCTACATGATCGCAAAGCGCGGCGTGCGGCTCATTCCCGTGCACTTTTTCTCCTTCCCGTACACCTCCGAGCAGGCAAAGCAGAAGGTCATCGAGCTTGCCGAGATACTCACGGCCTACTGCGGCAAAATGACCATCGAGATAGTGCCCTTTACGCATATTCAGGAGGAGATACGGGCAAAGTGCCCCGAGGATTATTTCACCCTCATCATGCGCAGATTCATGATGCGCATAGCAAGTAAAATCGCCGAGGCAAACGGCGCAAAGGCTGTAGTCACCGGCGAAAACCTCGGTCAGGTCGCAAGCCAGACCATGGAGGCCATGGCATCGACGCAGGCGGTCATCGACCTGCCCGTTTTGCAGCCGCTTATAGGCATGGACAAGGAGGAGATAGTGCAGATAGCCCGCAAAATCGGCACCTTTGAGACATCGATCCTGCCGTATGAGGACTGCTGCACCGTGTTTACCCCCAAGCACCCCAAGACGAAGCCCAAGGTGCATGAGGTTGCCGAGATCGAGTCGGTTCTCGACATTGACGAACTCGTCGATGAGGCCGTTGCGGGCATAGAAAGGGTGAAGGTCGGATGATGGACAAGGTTCACAATGTTGAGATACTTTCCGTCGGCACGGAGATACTGCTCGGCCACACGATAAACACCGACGCAAGCGACATTTCGCAGATGCTCTCGGAGATAGGCATAAATGTAAAGTACCACACCGTTGTCGGTGATAACCCCGCAAGACTCGCCGATTGCATTGAAATTGCAAAGGGCAGGGCGGATATCATCATCTCCACCGGCGGCCTGGGGCCTACCTGCGACGACCTTACAAAGCAGACGCTTGCAAAAAGCTTCGGCCTTGAGCTTGAGATGAACGAGTACGAGCGCTCGTGCCTGTACGACTATCTCACCAACCGCGGCTACAGCAAGGAGATGACCGAAAATAACCTCCAGCAGGCCATGCTGCCTGTCGGCTGCACGGTTTTCCACAACGATTGGGGCACCGCCCCGGGCTGCGCGTTTGAAAAGGACGGCATCGTCGTTCTGATGCTGCCCGGCCCTCCCAAGGAGTGCAACGCAATGTTCAAGGCCTGCGCCGTGCCGTACCTGCGCTCGCTTTCAGACGAGCATATAGTCTCGCACGCTATCCATGTCTTCGGCATGAGCGAAAGTGCGCTCGACCAGCTGTTCCGCGACGAGATGAACGCCATGACAAACCCCACCATGGCGCCCTACGCCAAGGAGTCGGATTGCCTATTGCAGATAACCGCCAAGGCCAAAAGCGCCGAGGAGGCCGAGAAAATGATGAAGCCCGTCATCGAGCACTGCTGCGAGGTGCTGGGCGATGTCGTTTTCGGCATCGATGTCGAGAACGTCGAGGAGCGGGTCATGCAGCTTTTAAAGGAAAAGAAAATGACCTTCTCCGCAGCCGAGAGCTGCACCGGCGGCGAGCTTGCAAAGCGCTTTACCGATATGGCCGGTGCAAGCGAGTTCTTCCTCGGCGGCGTGACGACCTACACAAACGGCGCAAAGGCGAAGCTTCTGGGCATCGACCCTGAGCTCATCGAAGCAAAGGGCGCTGTCAGCCGTGAGGTCGCCATCGAGATGGCCGAGCGCGTGAGAGCGCTTCTCGGCACCGACATGGGCATCGGCGTGACGGGGCTTGCCGGCCCCGACGGCGACGGTGTTCACGAGGTGGGCACGGTGTTTGTGTCGCTGGCGACAAAGGACGGCACCTTCGTGCGTGAGCTGCATGTCGGCGACCGCCGCACCCGCAGCTACATCCGCCGCGTGTCCGGCAACTTTGTGTTCGACATGATGCGCCGCTACATGATGGGACTTAAAATTGAGCAATGAAAAAAGCCCGTGCAGCCTAAAACTGCACGGGCCGAATTTTTAAGTTAGATGAACAGGGGCGTAAGCGCGATGAGGAACTGCGCAAGCCAGTAGGTGATGTGCACTGCGCGGTTTTTGCCGTTTGTGGGTTTTCCGCTGAAGCACTGCACGGAAAGGATGCTGTCGCTTATGATAAAGCTCACGCCTGCGATGCCGAAAAGCAGCGTGCCGATGCTGAAATTCAGGACGGCGGCACCCACGGCGGAGACACCCATGAAGCAGACGAATGCATAGTAGCCTGCGAGCGGGAAGTACAGCTTACCAATCTTAAGATCGTTCTTTTTGCTGTTCTGATAGCCAAGCAGCATGGCGATGACGAGCAGGGGAGCGGCGATATACCATGCCTTGGGGGAGATGCTGTAAAGAGCTATGACATAGAAAACATGGCCGACCAAAAACGATATCGCGCCCGAGAGGAAGCACGGCGAAAACTTTTCGGTGAACACGAAGCGCAGCGCCAAAAGCTCATCGCCCAAAAAGCCGAAGAACAGGCCAAACATCACGAGCACGGCAAAATGCCTGTCGCCGGTGTGGAACACGGCAATGGCTGCGATCACGATGCAGCAGATGGTGGTCAGACCCTTGAAAAGGACGGCCTTGACATGGTCGCCGTTTTCGGTGACCTGTGTGTACTTAAAGCCGGAAAACAGACCTGCAAGCACCATGAGTATGATGAGAGCTATGTACATAAAAAATACCTCCAAGTAATATTTGATGGGGGATTATGATAACTATACCACATGTATGATTATTTGTAAACGATTTATTAAGAAACTCGCGGGAAAACTGTTGCAAAAGCGCGGTTGTATGCTAAAATAGAGGCAATAACCTGTAAGCAGGAGATAAAGATATGAAAAATAAAAAAGCAGAAAAGGCACTGAGCGCTGTCGTAAACGGCACGGGCAAGACGCTTGAGTTTATAGACAAAGCCTCGCGGAAGCTGGAGCCTTTAAGAGACCTCCCGCTCATCGGCGGTACTATCGCCGAGGTGCAGGATATCATCTCGATGCTGGACGATTACTATCACGGAAGATATAAAAAGATACCCACTGCGGCGCTTCTGGGATCGCTCAGCATCCTTGCTTATCTTGTGAGCCCCGTGGATCTTATCCCCGATAACATCCCGCTTTTGGGTTTTGTCGACGATGCCTTCGTCATAAACACCGTCGTTACCCTGTGCGTGGATAAGGAGCTTGAGCGCTACCGTCAGTGGCGTACAGACACTGCGACCGAAACAGTCTGAGCAATTGCTCAGACTGTTTTTTCGTTAAAAATGCCGCCGGAGGGCGTAATTATATTGTAAAATGATACGAAAATGCCCAAAGCGGGAAATTAAAGCTTTACATGCGGCGGATTTGCGGTAAAATATATTTGTGAGAATAGCGAATTTTTAAAGATGAGTCACATCCTTTTTTGTTATAGGAGAGAAATGTAATGGGAATTGCTGAAGTGCTATCGCTTCTCGGCGGCGTTGCGTTATTTCTGTTTGGCATGTCGCTGATGGGCGACAGCCTCAAAATGGTTGCCGGCAGCAAGCTTGAGGTCGTGCTGTACCGCCTATCGGGTACGCAGCTCAAGGGCATCCTGCTCGGCACGGGCGTAACCGCCGTCATACAGTCGTCGTCTGCGACCTCGGTCATGGTCGTCGGCTTCGTAAACTCGGAAATGATGAAGGTGCGTCAGGCGATAGGCATCATCATGGGCGCTATCATCGGCACGAGCGTCACCGGTTGGATCATCTGCCTTTCGGATATCGGCGGCAACACCTCCGGCTGGCTGCAGCTTCTTTCGACAGAGACGCTGACCTCGGTCGTCGCGCTTATCGGCATCATTCTTTACATGTTCTCGGGCGATATGTCCCGCCGCCATGTCGGCGGCATACTCATGGGCTTTGCGGTTCTGATGTTCGGCATGAAGGCCATGAGCGGCGCTGTCTCGGGATTGAAGGACGACGAAAATTTTATTCGCATACTCACCGATTTTTCTAATCCCATCCTCGGCATCATCGTCGGCATGGCGTTCACGAGCGTTTTGCAGAGCGCTTCGGCTGCCGTCGGCATTTTGCAGGCGCTCGCCATAACCGGCGCTGTCAGCTTTGAGGTCGCGTTCCCCATCATCATGGGCATCGCCATCGGCGCTGCCGTTCCGGTTCTGCTGTCGGCAATGGGCGCAAGCGCGGACGGCAAGCGCACCGCACTTTCGTATCTCGTCATCGACTTTTTCGGCGTTGTCATCGTCAGCATTATATTCTATGCCGTCAACGCCTTCGTGCACTTTGATTTCATGAGCCGCACCATGACAGCGGTGAGCATCGCATTTGTCAACACCCTGTTCAGGGTCGTCATCGTCATGATACTTGCACCCATGACCGGCCTTATCGAGAAGTTCGTCTCCCTCTTTGTCAAGGACGACAAGGAACGGCTCAAGGGTCTGCACGACATGGATCTTCTCGAGGAGCGCTTCCTTTCCCATGCCCCGCTCGCTATCGAGCAGAGCCGCCAGGTCATAAACTCCATGGCGCGCTGCGTGGTCAAAAACGTCACCGATGCGCTGGCACTTGTGGATAAATACACAAAAGACGGCTTTGCCGAGGTGCAGAAGGAGGAGGAGCTTGTCGACCGCTACGAGGATAAGCTCGGCACCTACCTTGTTCAGATAACGAGGCTCGAGCTCACAAAGCAGCAGAACATCATGGTCGGCAAGTACCTGCACTCGATAACCGACTTTGAGCGTATGAGCGACCATGCGCTGAACATCGCAGAGTGTGCGCAGGAGATGCACGACAAGAAGCTTAACTTCTCAAAATACGCAACGCATGAGCTTTCGGTGCTGCGCTCGGCTGTGTCGGAGATAGTTGCACTGGCGGTAAAAGCATTCGTCGAGGATGACCTCAGTGTAGCCTACCGCATCGAGCCCTTGGAGGAGAAGATCGACAGCCTGTGCGACGAGATGAAGCTGCACCACATTAACCGCATAAGCGACGGCACATGTACCTTGCAGCTCGGCTTTGTGTTCAACGACTTGCTGACGAACCTCGAGCGTATGGCTGACCACTGCTCGAATATAGGCGTTGCGATGATAGAGCTCGCAGGCGGCGCACTTGAGACGCACGATTACTACAACAAGCTCATGGAGGAGACCACCGAGCAGTTCAAGGAGAGCTTTGCAAAATACGACGCAAAGTTTAAGCTCTGATATGATAAATACAACTCTTTGCTACATAGAACGCGGCGACGAGTATCTGATGCTGCACCGCGTGAAGAAGGAAAACGACGTTAACCGCGACAAGTGGATAGGCCTCGGCGGCAAGTTCGAAAAGGACGAAAGCCCCGAGGAGTGCCTGCTGCGCGAGGTGTACGAGGAGTCGGGACTTAAGCTCAGCTCATGGCGCTACCGCGGCATCGTCACATTTGTGAACACCGTGTGCCCAACCGAGTACATGCACCTGTTTACCGCCGACGCATTCGAGGGCGAGATCGGCGCATGCGACGAGGGCGAGCTTGAGTGGGTAGAAAAAAGCGAGCTACTTCGGCTCACGCTCTGGGAGGGCGATAAAATTTTCCTTCGCTTACTCGACGAAAACGAGCCGTTTTTCTCGCTTAAGCTTGACTACGACGGCGACACGCTTTTGTCTGCAAAATTAAACGGCAAGAACATTTGAGAAACCATTCTCATACCATGAACCGAGAGGTGACGGTATGAGAATTTTTGTTGTTTCCAAAGGCGACAGCCTGTACTCGATTGCCCGCAAATTCGGCGTATCGCCGACGGAGCTAAGCTACATAAACGCGCTTTCAGACCCAGACCGGCTCACGGTAGGGCAGACGCTCGTCATCCCCGGCGACAGCGCGCCGCGGGGTCAGATAGAGGTAAACGGCTATGCCTATCCCAATATAAGCGACACGGTTTTATCGGAAGCGCTGCCGTACATGACATTTCTGTGTCCGTTTTCATGGCACATAGACGCATCCGGCGGCATCACGCCAATTGACGATAAGCGCATGATAAGCCGCGCGTATGAAACGGCGACGGCACCCATGCTCACGCTCACGAACATCGGCACATCCGGCGGGTTTTCGAGCGATATTGCCCACGCAATATTCACAGATGACGCAGCGCAGACCACGCTCATCGACAATATCCTTGCGGCGCTGCGCAGTCGCGGCTACTACGGCGTGAACCTCAACATCGAGTATGTCTACCCCTTTGACCGCGAGGGCTACAACGCATTTTTAGCGCGCCTATCCGAGACGCTGCACCCCAAGGGCTACTACCTCAGCACCGCCATTGCGCCCAAGACCTCGGATGACCAGTACGGGCTGCTCTACACCGCCCACGACTACGAGGCGCACGGCAGATACTGCGACCGCGTTATCATCATGACCTACGAATGGGGCTACACCTACAGCGCCCCGCAGGCTGTCTCGCCGGTCGACCGCATGCGCAGGGTGCTAGACTACGCCGTAACGAAAATCCCCTCGGGCAAGATACTGCTCGGCTTTTCGAACTACGGCTACAACTGGACGCTGCCGTGGCAGCAGGGCAGGGCGGCCTCGGTCATATCCAACACCGCCGCAATGAACCTTGCCGCCGCAAACTTTGCGCAGATAAAATTCAACGAGCAGGCGCAGGCACCGTTTTTTAATTACACAGACCCATCCGGCGTGCGCCACGAGGTGTGGTTCGAGGACGCAAGGAGCGTCAAAGCCCGCTTGCAGCTGGTATCGGAATATGACCTTGCGGGCATCAGCTACTGGACGATAAACTACTTAAACCGCGCGGGCTTTGCCGTCTTGGGCTCAATGTACGGCGTTGAGAAGATAATATAAAAAATCTGCTGTATCAAGCGATACAGCAGATTTTTATGTAAAAATTAAATTCTCTCGGAAATGACCTGTGCGGCCTTTACGCCGGAGGCGGCGGCCTGTGCAAGGCCACGGGTGATGCCCGCGCCGTCGCCGATGGCAAAGAAGTTTGAAAACTGCGTTTCAAGGTCGCCGGACAGCTCAAGGCGGGAGGAGTAGAACTTGACCTCGGCACCGTACAGCAGCGTGTCATAGTTTGCCGTGCCCGGGGCTATCTTGTCGAGCGCGTAGATCATCTCGATGATATCGTCCAGCTGGCGCTTCGGAAGCGCAAGGCTCAGGTCGCCCGGAACGGCTGCTGAGAGCGTGGGGCGGGTCATCGACTGCGCAAGACGGTGCTCGTTTGTGCGAACGCCCTTTACAAGATCGCCGAAGCGCTGCACCAGAACGCCGCCGGAGAGCATGTTGCTCAGGGAAGCAATGTGCTTGCCATAGCGATACGGCTCGTCAAAGGGCTCTGTGAAGCGGTTCGAGACCAAAAGCGCGAAGTTTGTGTTCTGACTTTGCAGAGCGGGGTCAGAGTACGAGTGGCCGTTAACGGTGTTGATGCCCTCGACATTTTCCGCAACGACATGGCCGTAGGGGTTCATGCAGAAGGTGCGCACCTTGTCGCCGTACTGCTTGGTGCGGTAGATAAGCTTCGACTCATACACGACATTGGTGATGTGCTCAAAAACGGTGGCGGGCAGCTCAACACGCACGCCGACATCGACCTGGTTATTTATAAGATGCACGCCGAGCTTCTTGCACTGGTTTGCAAACCACTCTGCGCCGCTGCGGCCGGGGGCTGCGATGAGGTACTTGCAGTCGACGACATCGCCGTTTTTAAGCGTCAGGGTATAGCCCTCGCCCTGCCTGTCGATGGACTCAACGGCGGTGCGGAAGCGGTACTCGATGACCTTTTTGAGGTCGTCATACATGTTCTGCAAAATGCGCAGATTGTTCTCGGTGCCGAGGTGCTTTACCTTTGCCTGCAAAAGGTGCAGGTCGTATTTAAGCGCCTCACGCTCAAGTGCCTTGGCCTCGGGCGTGTCGGTCGAGAAGGTCTTGTCCGTTGCGCCGTACTTCATGTTGACGGTGTCGACATAGTTTATAAGCTCCATGACCTCGTCGTCGTCCATGAAATCGGTCAGCCAGCCGCCGAAAGCGGTGGTGAAATTATATTTGCCGTCGGAAAATGCGCCTGCGCCGCCGAAGCCGCACATGGTGTCGCACACTGCACAGTGGACGCATTCCTTGACCTTGCCCGCAACGATGGGGCAGTGGCGGGAATAGATATCGCCGCCCTGCTCAAGCACGACTATCTTGAGGTCGGGGTGACGGCGAATGAGCTCGTAGCCGGCAAAAATTCCGGCAGTTCCGCAGCCGATTATGGCAACATCGTAATTGTTTTTCAAAAGAATCACTTCCATTCCTGATATAGGCCCAAAAGAACCCTGTGTATTATAGTGACTTAGCGGGGGATAGTAATTAATAAATTGTAAATTTTCTTTACAAAACCCTTGAATATTGGACACTTATATCAGGGTGTTCATTGCCTGCGGCTTGAAGATTAATTACAATTGAGGTAAAATACAAACATATTAAAAGACGGTGATAAAATGTCCGAAGGACCCAAAACGAGAGATATCGGCAAGCAACTGCGCGAGGAGGCTTTCTCCATACCGAACCTGCTGAGCTATTTTCGCCTGCTGCTGATCCCACTGTTTATCCGGCTTTACATGAGTGAAAGCTTCACCGAAGCGCTCATAACCCTCGCTGCCAGCGGCCTGAGCGATGTCATCGACGGCAGGGTAGCACGAAAGTACAACATGGTGACCGATCTCGGCAAGGTCTTAGACCCCGTGGCCGACAAGCTCACGCAGTGCGCCATGATGTTCTGCGTCGCCATGCGCTATCCGGCGATGTGGTGGCTGCTTGGGCTTCATGTGGTGAAAGAGCTTATCATGATAATCATGGGCTGGTATGTCCTTAAAAAGACGGACACCGTCAACAGCGCCATTTGGTGCGGCAAGCTGTGCACCGGCGTTATCTACGCTGTCATGATGGTGCATGTCATCGTGCCGACCATACCGCAGGCGGTGTCGGCGGCCAGCGCCGCAGTGTGCGCAGGGCTCATCGTTTTGAGCCTTGTTGTTTACACGGCAAAATATATAAAATTGCTCGGAGGAAAGAAATGAAGCTTTTGTACGGTATACTGTTTATAGCGGCGCTCGGCGTACTGTCGCATTTTGTCGGACAGGCTCTGCCGCGGGATAAGTTTGACGCAAAAAGCTTTCCATATCGCGCAGCCGACTGGGAGAAAAACGGCAAGGTGTACGAAAAGCTCGGCATAAAGCGCTGGAAGGACTATCTTCCCGACATGAGCAAGATAATGCCCGACATGGTCAAAAAGAAAATGACCGCCGCAAAGGAGCAGGGTACGGATGTGCTCATCGCCGAGACCTGCGTTGCCGAATGCGTCCACTGGGCGCTCATCGTGCTGTCGCTGGGGCTGTTCCTGTTTTGGCGGGGCGGCTGGGCGTTTGTTTTCTGGCTCGTATATAATATTCTCGGCAATGTGCCGTTTATAATCATACAAAGATATAACAGACCGAGGCTTGTGATGCTCGAGGAGAGAAGAAAAAGGAGGCTTGCTAAGGCGTGAAGGTACTTATACTAAGCTGCAATACCGGCGGCGGACACAACAGCGCAGCGTCTGCGATAAAGGACTATTTCGAGAAAAACGGCAGCCGGTGCGACATAGTAAATGCACTTGATTTCCTGCCCAAGGCAAAGGCGGAATTCATAAGTAAGGGGCATGTCCTTGCATACAAATACGCCCCCAGGCTCTACGGCGCGGGCTACCGCATGAGCGAGATGCTGCCGTCAAAGAGCATGTATGAGCAGAACGCCAAGGGCGCTGACGAGCTGTGCAAAAAGCTGTTCAGCGGCGGGTACGATATCGTAATAAGCGTACATATCTTTGCGGCTATGATGATGACCGAGCTTCGCATAAACCGCGAGATAGATATCCCCAGCTTCTTTGTTGCAACCGACTACACCTGCTCCCCGGGCGTGTCGGAGATAGACGCTGACTGCTACTTCATCCCGCATGAAAAGCTGCGTGACGAGTTTGTAAGTCAGGGCATCCGAGCCGACAGGATAGTTCCGTCCGGAATCCCCGTGCGCGAGGAATTTTTGAGCCGCAGCGATAAAGCCGAAGCGAGGCGTGCCCTCGGCCTGTCGGAGGACGGCAGAGTGCTTTTGATGTGCTGCGGCAGCATGGGCTGCGGCCCTATTCGCAGCATTGCCTATAAGATCGGCGAGGTGCTCGGCGAGAACGATAATCTCGTCATCATCTGCGGCAGCAACAAGCAGCTTGAAAAGGATCTGCAATTTTTGACCGGAGACGATATTCGCATAAAGATCTGCGGCTTTACCGACAAAATGAGCCTGTACATGGACGCAGCCGACCTCATCATCACAAAGGCCGGCGGCCTGAGCACCACCGAGGCTGTCATGAAGCGCCTGCCGATACTGTATATCGACGCTGTGCCCGGTGTTGAGAGCCGCAATATAGAGTTCATGACCGGAAACTCATACGCGCTCGAGGCGGACACCTCCTCGGGCATGGTGCACCTTGTCGACACCTGCTTAAGCGGCGCTGTCGACCCCATGGTGATGGTGCGCAACCGCGAAAAGGACTTTCCGTTCACCGCGGCGAAGACGATATATGAGACCGTCTGCGCCCACTTTGAGCGCTTTGACCGCACCCGCTCGGACTCGAAGGCCGAGCCTGTGAAGGCACCTGCGCGCTCGATGCCCGAGATCAATAAGCGCATGATGCTCGTCGTGAACCCCGTTGCGGGCAAGGGCGAGATGATGCGCAATATCGCCGAGGTAACGGGCATATTCATGGACGCGGGCTACACTGTGAGCCTGTTCCCGACCAGGGACCGCGGCGATGCAACAGAGTATGTAAAGGCCTACGCCAGTGACTTTGACATGATCTGCTGCTCTGGCGGCGACGGCACGATGAACGAGGTAGCCTCCGGCATGATAGACGCGGGGCTGGATCTGCCGATAGGCTACATGCCGTCCGGCTCGACAAACGATTTTGCGGAGTTCCACGGCATCAGCAGCGATATTAAAAAGGCCGCAAAGAACATCGTCGAGGGCAGCGAGCACCTTGTCGATGTCGGAAAGCTCGGCGATAAGTATTTCATAAACGCCGCCGACTTCGGCGCATTCACTTGGCTTCCGTACACAACGCCACAGCGGCTTAAAAATAAGCTCGGCTTCTATGCGTATGTGCTCGACGGCATAAAGGATCTCAACAAGCTTCAAAGCGAGCATCTGCGCGTCACGATAAACGGCGTGACCGAGGAAAACGAGTTCATATTCGGCATCGTTGCGTCCTCGAGCGGCCTTGCCGGTGCGCTCGACTACTTCGGGCAGAAGGTCGTGGCCGATGACGGCCTGTTCGAGGTGCTGCTCATCCGCCGTCCGACCTCCCCCGTGGAGCTGCAGGCGACGATAAATGCCCTCGCCAGCCAGAGCCTTAATAACGACCTTATCTCGTTCTGCCGAGCCGAAAGGGTGGAGATAGAGTGCCTTAAAAAGCTCACATGGGCGCTCGACGGCGAAAAATGCGTTGCAGGAAGCCATCACGAGCTTGAGACCCTGCGCTGCAGGATAAGGATAGTATATTGACAAAAAACTCCGAACCAAA
>CAVGBM010000126.1:0-3672 GCA_963627445.1 Oscillospiraceae bacterium
CTCAAGGTCGGCATTTGCGATATCGAGGACTTCATACTTAACATGCTCGGTGCCGCCGCAGGCTGGCTCATAATAAGAAAAAAGGTCACTTCGTAAATGTGACAGCCACATAAGGAAACAAATCAAAAACCAATGTGGCAAGGCAAAAGCAAATTAGACAGGCACCGTGAATGGCAGAAATGCTATTTACGGTGCCTGTTCTTTATCTGCACCTTCTTTTTTCCAAATTTGGAATTGTTGCATTCAGAAAAGAAAAGGCGTAACTGAACTGCACCCCATAGATGTACAAAAGCAGGCAGCACTCAATTTTGGTTGAGTGCTGCCTGCTTCTGCTATTTAAATAACTGCCTGATCTCGTCGAGCTTGCCCTTGAGCTTCAGCCTGAGCTTTTTCGGGATCTTATCCAAAACGCTGTCGACCATTCTATCGAAAATGACTAACAGGGGCTTGAACTGATACGCCCTGTCGTCAAACGACATGGCGTATAGCTCCTGAAACTTTTCGGTGATGACCCTGTCAGAGCAAATTTTCTTTTGCCGCTTCATTTGCTTTAGGTATCTTAAAATTCTAAACCAGCCGTTTAAGTTCAGAACCTTTAAAACTGCCTTGTAGGCTTTGATAAACTTCGACTGATTAGCCGCGGACGAGCTTTCAACACTCATCACAGCGCCCTCGCACTCGGCCTGAGCAAAATAGTACAGCGCCGGAATGCACCTCCAAAACGCCTCACGCTTTGTCGTCGGAACATAGTGCGCCTTTTCGTACAGCTCGACGGTATCGCCGTCGGCAAGGTCGCTGATCTTATATGTGTTTTTAATCTGAACGATCAGATTCCCAATGTTATCAAAAAGCAGCTTCGTGAGCCTGTCGGCCTTCTCGTCGGTTTTGAAAACGAAATCCCTGTCGTAAACGACGGAAAACACAACGTAGTTGTCATCCGTTTCGTAGTCGAATTTTGACTCCGGCAAGATGGTCTCGACAATATCGCCGACGGTAAGGAGCGCGTTCACGTCATCGGCTCGGTTTTCAAAGCAAATTTTCATAGCAGCTCCTGAGAATGTTCGTAGAAAGGGCGTGCTCTTTGTAGTAAAGGGCACGCCATCAGTCTGTTTAATGTTCGGTTTAGAACGGGAAGCCCATCGGGGTGAGCTTGCTCATCGCCGCGTTGGTAGCGTCGTCGGCCTTGGAAATGGCCTCGTTGACAGCAGCAACGATCAGATCCTGAAGCATCTCGACATCATCGGGATCGACTGCGTCGGGGGATATCTCGATGCTCTTGAGCGAGCGGGTGCCGACCATGGTGGCCTTGACTGCGCCGCCGCCTGCGGTCGCGGAAAACTCAGTGTTTTCAAGCTCCTGCTGCATCTTGAGGAATTCCTCCTGCATCTTCTGAGCCTGCTTCATCATGTTGCCGCCGCCCATGCCGCCGCGGAATCCGCCTTTTGCCATAATTAGTTCCTCCTATGTGTAGAAAAATAATGTATTAAATAAATCTGACTTCTTTGAATTTTTTGAGCTCGTCGACCGTGCGCGTGGGCTTGTTATCGCCCGAAACAAGCTCGTTTAGCTGTATCTTGAGGCTGCGGCCTGTCACATCGTTTGCAGCATCCCTCAGCCGCATCAGCACATCCTGCTTGTTTATCATGTCGTAGAAAAAGCCGGGCACGACATAAAGCTGCATCGTGTCGTAGCTGACCTCGCACCTTGCCTGCGTGGGGTCTGATAAAATGGGGATGAGCCCAACGGGAAGTGAGCTTTCCGCCTTATCGATTATCTCAGACCAAAGCAGCGCGTTGTCAACGGGAGCGTCCTTTGCCTCCGGCGCTGCATCAGGGTTTAAGTCAACGGGGCTTGTGCCCTTGTCGAGCAGATCATCCTCGGGCTGATACTCGGCAAACTGCGAAGCATCAAGCTCATCGTTGTCGTACTCGATACTCGGCCTTGCGGGCGGCTCATCATACGGTATCTCCTCGACGGGAGCATAGTCCTCGTCATCATCGTCTGCGTATCTTGCCCTCGGGGCGTTTGCCATGTCGTACTCAAGTCTCGACACGCGGGCTCGCAGCTCGTCAAGCCCTTCGGTCAGGCTCGGGTCGCACAGCGCAACAAGGCACATTTCAACGCAAAGCCTCGGGCTTCGTGCGCCTCTTATCTTAATAAGGTAGTCGGAAACGGTGTTTATCCGGCACAAAAGCTCGGCCTTCGTGAGCTTCTTGCAGAAAACGGCCAGTATCTCCTTGTCAAATCTGCCTGAGAGCAGGTTTGCGCCTGCGCGGGGGGCAACGGATAGCATCATGCAGTCACGCAGGAGGGTGTTCAGCTCACCCAGCAGCGTAGCCGGGTCCTTGCCGTCCGTCCAGAGCTCGTCAAAAAGCTCCAGCGCAGCCTCGGTGTTGCGCTTAACCGTGTAGTCCAAAAGCTTTGCCGTGCGGCGGTTGCCCGCAAGACCCATCGCCGAGTACACCGCGTCCACCGTGATATCCGCAGCGCCTGAGCACTGGTCGAGCAGCGACAGCGCGTCACGCATGCCGCCCTCGGCAAGACCGGCGATAAGCTCTGCTGCATCGTGCTCAAGCTTAAGCCCCTCGCAGGAGGCAACATGCTCAAGATGAGCGGTTATGACCTCGCTGTCCAGCCTCTTGAAGCTGTGCCGCTGGCAGCGGGAGAGTATCGTCGCCGGAACCTTGTTTAGCTCCGTTGTGGCCAGTATAAATGTCAGATGCTCGGGCGGCTCTTCGAGAATTTTAAGCAATGCGTTGAACGCCGCCGTCGACAGCATGTGCACCTCGTCGATGATATACACACGCTTCTTGACCGAAACGGGGGAGAACACGGCCTCCTCGCGCAGCTGACGGACATTGTCAACGCCGTTATTCGACGCTGCGTCAATTTCGACCACGTCGAGAATGCTGCCGTCCTCAATGCCGAGGCAGGCGGGGCATTTGCAGCAGGGGTTGCCGCTTTCGGGATGCTGGCAGTTGAGCGCCTTGGCAAGAATTTTTGCGCAGGTGGTCTTGCCCGTGCCCCTCGTGCCAATAAACAGGTACGCATGGGACAGCCTGCCGGTGATTATCTGGTTTTTGAGCGTTTCGGTAATGTGCTTCTGCCCGACGACCTCGTCAAAGGTCTTGGGCCTCCATTTCCGATACAAAGCCTGATACATGGCGTCGCGAACCTTTCAAATAAATAAAAAACGACTCTTGACAAGACTGCACACCCGACCTCGAATAATGCCATATGTCCGTTACGCCGGCAGCCGGCTCAGAACCGGCACCCTCGCGGCACACGAAAAGCACCGCTTAATGCTGCTCGGTTCCCCGCCTGACATGGTTCACGGGTTTCCGTTGCGCGAGACCGGCTCGTCAACGCTGCTTACCGGAGTCAGACGACACATGACAGATCCTAAATTGGGAATTCATTCCTGCTGTAGCGGATTGCAGGTTACAGGGCACCGCTGGCTCCCCAACTAGTGCAGCCTTGTCAAAAGCCGCTAAGGTATTATAACGCAATTGCGGCATATAATCAACAAATATTTTCTTTACAAAACCGAAAAATGTGCTATAATACAAAAGTGCCGAGTCAAAGTCGGCAAAAATGGGGTATTAGCTCAGTTGGTAGAGCGCCAGGTTCGCAATCTGGAGGTCAGGGGTTCGACCCCCCTATGCTCCACCA